>NZ_CP111079.1:3312500-3667500 GCF_026278245.1 Pontibacter kalidii
GCGCATCGAGATCACCACGCCCTCCCCGGCATGCACGCCTTCGGTTACCCAGGTAATATCGGAGATGAGCCCCTGCGTTACGCCGTAATGCTCATGTAGGTAACGGGCCAGGTAAGCCACCGAGCCGCCGCCGTGCTCCTCCCAGCAGCAGAAGGCAATGATGCCGTTCTCCATGGTTTCAGCCACCTGCAGGGCCGACCAAACACCCAGGCGGTTGTCCAGGTAGCAGCTCTGCACCGTCTCCTCCGTCTCCCGGAAATCGCACTTAAACACCAGCTCTGTGCCCCTTTCCAGCTCACGTTCATACTCGTAGCTCAGTTCATGTCCCTCCTCGTCATACTTCAGGGTGCACTCGATTTTCCCCTGCGAGTCCTCCCCTACCAAGGTATAGCCTGTTTCCAGATACGGTCCGCCAATCTGCACCAGTTGTTTGCCATAACGAACCGTAAAACCGATCGAATCCATATGCGCAAAAATTGCACTCCTCGGTTTGCCGAACACCAGCACGATGCAGTCCTGGAAGCCTTCTCCGTGCAGCACAACGGGTTGCCGTTTCCAGTTAACTTTATGTTCGGCGATGTATTCCAGCAGAAAATTTGTAAGTTTCTGCTCATTGCCAGAGGGGGCATGGATGCGGCAAAGGGTTTCAAGAAGTTTCATATTTATTTTATCTTTATGGAATTCATAGTAATCAGATTTGTTGTACTTTTATAATTAGACAAGCCAACATAGCAACAGGCTCGAACAAACTTACAATTTTTGGCCTTCATGAAGAACTTAATCTCCGCCATCTTCACGCTCTTTTTCCCCCTTTTAGCAGTAGCCCAAAGGCCCGCCTTGCCTACTGACTCCTCTGCTATGCGCCAGGTTACCATGACCGAGGTAGAGGTGCTGCCGACCGCAGCGAAGGTGAAAGGCATGCTGCTGTTGAACAAAGACGTGCAGTACGAGTTGGAGGGTGCCGTGGATAACATGTACAACTTCAAGTATGAGCGCGCCGAGAAACAGTTCAAGTCGATCCGCCGCCGTTACCCTGAGCACCCGCTGCCATACTTCCTGATGGGCCTGAGCCAGTGGTGGAAGATCGTACCGACCAATATCCAGACTCTAAAGTATGATGACATCTTCTTTGCCTATATGGATACGACCATTCAGAAGGCAGAAGCCATGTATGACAAGGATGAGAACAATGTAGAAGCGGCTTTTTTCCTGGCGGCGTCTTATGGTTTTTCCGCGCGGCTGCACTCTGAGCGCAGCAACTGGCGCAAAGCCACGGTGGCCAGCAAGCGCTCCCTCGATTTCCTGGAGAAAGCCAAAGCCGGCAACGGCCTGAGCCCTGAGTTCCTCTTTGGAGAGGCGCTTTTTAACTACTACGCCGTCTGGATTCCTGAAAACTACCCGATGCTGCGCCCCGTGCTTGCTTTCTTCCCGAACGGCGATAAGCGATTGGGGCTAAAGCAGCTGTCTTACGTTTCCAAGACAGGTTTCTACACCGGCACGGAGTCCAAGCTCTTCCTGATGAAGATACTGGCCAACGAGGAGAAGAAGATGCAGGAGGCCCTGGAGGTATCCGAAGACCTGGCCCTGAAATACCCGGACAATGCCTATTTCCAGCGCTTTTATGCCCGCCTGTTGTTTGTGAACGGGCACTTTACCAAGGCTGAGCGCGTATCAGAGGAAATTTTGAGCAAGCTGGAGCAGGACATGCCGGGCTACGAGCCGGTAAGTGGCCGCTATGCCTCCTACATCCTGGGCTATATTAACCAGCACAAGTACCGCGATTTTGAAAAGGCCAAAGCTCATTACAAGAACACCATTATGTATGCCGAGATGACAAACGAGCGCGACTCCGGTTATTTCGTGAATTCCTACCTTAACCTGGCCCGCATCGCCAAGCAGCAGAAAGACAGGGCAGCGGCCAATAGTTATTACTCCGTCGTGATGAAAGCCAGCGATAAGAAATCTGCCAATTTCAAAGAGGCAAAGAAATTCCTGAAAGAGAGTAAGAAAGGATAATAAATATCCCCTAGAGAACATTTAAAAAGCGAGGGCTGCCGGAAAAACCGGCAGCCCTCGCTTTTTATGATGATGCATGTAGTGGCTAGGCGATCTGCTCGGCCGGGTTAAGGATCTTCTCCTTGAAGAACTCGAGCGTGCGCTTCAGGCCCTCGGCCCGGTCTACCTGCGGCTCCCAGCCCAACACCTGCTTGGCCAGCGAGATATCCGGCTGGCGCTTCTGCGGGTCGTCGGTGGGCAGCGGCTGGTACTCCACCTTCAGCTCCACCCCCGTCAGGCGGCATATCTCCTCAGCGAACTCGCGGATAGTGATCTCCGACGGGTTACCGACGTTCACTGGCAGGTGGTAATCGCTCAGCAGCAGGCGGTAAATGCCTTCCACCAGGTCGTCCACATAGCAGAAGGAGCGCGTCTGGCTGCCGTCGCCGAAGATGCTCAGCGGCTCGCCCCGCAGCGCCTGGCTCAGGAAGGCAGGCAGCACGCGGCCGTCGTCGAGGCGCATCCTTGGTCCGTAGGTGTTGAAGATGCGCACGATGCGCGTCTCCAGCCCATGATGCATGTGGTAGGCCATGGTCATGGCCTCCTGGAAGCGCTTGGCCTCGTCGTAGCAACCGCGCGGGCCCACCGGGTTCACGTTACCCCAGTAGTCCTCCTGCTGCGGGTGCACCAGCGGGTCGCCGTACACCTCCGAGGTGGAGGCGATGAGCATGCGCGCTTTCTTGGCCTTGGCCAGGCCCAGTAGGTTGTGCGTGCCCAGAGAGCCTACCTTCAGCGTCTGGATCGGGATCTTGAGGTAGTCGATCGGGCTGGCCGGCGAGGCGAAGTGCAGGATATAGTCTAGGTGGCCCGGCACGTGTACGAACTTCGATACGTCGTGGTGGTAAAACTCAAAGTCCTCCAACTTGAACAGGTGCTCGATGTTTTCCAGGCTCCCCGTGATCAGGTTGTCCATCGCGATCACGTGGTAGCCCTCCCTGATGAACCTATCGCAGAGGTGGGAGCCGAGGAAGCCGGCTCCTCCGGTTATAAGTACTCTTTTCTTGGTCATTGCTCGGGTTAAACGGTTGGGTTTAGTTGGGGCACCTGCTGCTTCACGCCGATGCCGTAGTAGGTGAAGCCCTTCTCCCGCATCTCGCATGCGTCGTAGATGTTGCGGCCGTCAAAGACCACCTTCTCCTTCATCAGCTTGCTCACCACGTTAAAGTTAGGCGAGCGGAACTCGGGCCACTCGGTCACCAGCAGCAGCGCGTCGGCGTCGATGAGCGCCTCGTACTCGTCCTTGCCATACTCGATCGAGTCGCCAAGGCTATGTTTTGCCTCCTGCATGGCCACCGGGTCGTAGGCCCGCACTTTGGCCCCCTGCTCCAGCAGCTTCTGGATGATCACCAGCGAGGGCGCCTCGCGCATGTCGTCTGTCTTGGGCTTGAACGAGAGGCCCCATACGGCGAAGGTCTTGCCCGATAGCTCCCCCGCGAAGTGGCTGTGGATCTTGTTGTAGAGCACTGACTTCTGCCGCTCGTTCACTTCCTCCACGCTCTGCAGCACGCGCATCTGGTAGCCGTTCTCGGCGGCCGTGCGGATCAGCGCCTTCACGTCCTTGGGAAAGCAGCTGCCCCCGTAGCCGATGCCCGGGTAAATGAATTTGTTGCCGATGCGGGCGTCCGAGCCGATGCCCTTTCTGACCATGTTCACGTCGGCCCCCATGATCTCGCACAGGTTGGCGATGTCGTTCATGAAACTGATCTTGGTGGCCAGCATGGCGTTGGCCGCGTACTTGGTCATCTCGGCCGAGGGTATGTCCATGAAGATGAGCGGGTGACCGTTCATCAAAAAGGGCTTGTAGAGCTTCTTCATCACCTTCTCGGCGCGCTCAGAGGCCACGCCCACCACGATGCGGTCGGGCTTGAGGAAGTCCTCGATGGCAGCGCCCTCCTTGAGAAACTCCGGGTTGGAGGCCACATCGAAGGGAACTTGCTCGCCGCGGGCCTCCAATTCCTCCTCGATGGCCTGGCGCACCTTCTGGGCTGTGCCCACCGGCACGGTGCTCTTGGTCACCACCACCAGGTAGTCGGTCATGTTACGGCCGATCTCGCGGGCCACCGCCAGCACGTACTTCAGGTCGGCCGAGCCGTCCTCACCCGGGGGCGTGCCCACGGCGATGAAGGCGGCCTCGCAGCCGCAGCCCTGGATCGAGGAGGCCAGGTCGGTGGAGAACGAGAGCCGCTCCTTCTGGGCGTTGCGCACCACCATCTCCTCCAGCCCTGGCTCGTAGATGGGCAGGATACCCCGCTTCAGGTTCTCTATTTTCTTCTGGTCTATGTCAATGCAAGTCACATCAATGCCCACCTCGGCAAAGCACGTGCCCGTTACCAGGCCCACGTAACCCGTGCCAACTACTGCTATTCTCATAGGTAAATGCTATAAAGGCTAAAAATTCGGTTAAGTACCGGAAGGACCCGTTACCGGAACCCTTGCGACACATTTTTTATGGTATAGTTATAAAATCAAGTCAAGGCACCACAGGCAGATGCGCCTGATGTTCTACTGTTCAGACAGCACCAGGTTCTGAGAACCGTGCAAGTTCAGAAATATCCCGGTTCAGCACAAATCATACAGCAAAAATGCTTGTTACACTCCGGCTGAGGGCAAGGCGGAAGGGAGCAGAACCGTACTCCGGGCGTTCGGAACGGATTATACTTTTCAGGTATCTCCTAAACCCCAACCTCTGCCCTGCAGCACGCGCTAGCCTTCCGCCAGAATTCAAACAATGAAACCCGGCTTGAGTCCGGAGTCCGCAACAACTTCAGCCCGCACAAGTTACGTGTTACAAAGTATAAATGTTCGCTCGTACACAGCCATTTATGGCATTCTGGCGGCTCAGCCATTGCACATCTGCTTATAACTATATAATAATCAGAAGATAACACCCCTAAAAAGTTTTCACTGCCACGGGGGGCTGCATTAGCTGCAGAATTGGCTGGCCTTGCGGCTACCCAAAACAGGACCATGACCAAATTTATACTTTATTTATAGGGACTCCTCCCGCCCGCCACCTATCCCTGAAAATTGTTCCGAAGGCGTCTCTTTTTTGAGTTAAGAAACAACCCGCCTCCCGTTTAGAAGTATAGTTAAGTAACCATCACCCTAAAAGCTATGAAACCGGATTGGCTGGATAAGAAGGAGTACCCCTTCGAGTCTAAATATATAGAGCTGGAAGCAGGCAGGATGCATTATATTGATGAGGGCGAGGGGCCTGTTATCGTGATGATACACGGCACCCCTTCGTGGTCGTTTATGTACCGCAACCTGATCAAGATACTGCGCAAGAACCACCGCTGCATTGCCCTGGACATGATAGGCTTTGGCCTGTCGGACAAGCCGAAGGACTGGAGCTACAAACCCCGCGCACATGCCATAAACTTCGTGCAACTGATGGAGCACCTGCAGCTTAAGGATATCACCTTACTGGTACACGACTTCGGGGCGCCTATCGGGCTGGCCTACGCCATCAGGTACACCGAGAATGTGCGTGGCGTTGTGATGCTTAACTCCTGGACCTGGTCCCTATCCAAGCACCAGGCCTTCACCAAGGCCAGTAAATACCTGGTGGGCCCACTGGGCAAGTTCCTCCATTCCAAGCTAAACGTTTCTACCAACACGCTTATACATGAGCTCTTCAAGGATGAGGATGAGCTTCCGGAGTCGATAAAGAAACAATACATGAACGGCCTGGGCAACCCCGAGGAGCCGGTACGTAACCTTGCCTGTGCCCGCGAACTGGTGGGCGCCAGCAAGTGGTATGAAGAGCTGTGGAAAGAGCGGAAGAAGATTCAGGGCATCCCTACCCTCATACTTTGGGGCGAGCGGGATAAGCTGATAAAGATAGAGGCGCTGCAGCGCTGGAGGAAATTCTTCCATGAGTGCTACGTGATTCCCTTTGAGGACGGTGGGCACTTTCTGCAGGAGGAGAATGCAGAGGAAATAGCTGGCTACGTCAGCAATTTTATAAAGGAAGAGCAGAAGAAACAAGAAGTGACAGACGAACAACCGATTAATACCTAATAAAAATGAAAACAGACACCTCAAAAGATGAAGCAATTTTCCAAGCGCATGGCGCATCATCAGAACAGAAATCCCAATCACAAGATAAATTATATGCTATGAGAGTCCCGCAAAACACTAATCAACCCCAGAACACCCACAAACAGGCGCCCTTAAATGAGTCGCACACCAACCTGATGCAATCGTGGCAGAACCTGCGTGGCCTGGACAGCAAACTGGCCCAAACCAAGTATAAAGACCTGGCCGAGGGACCTAAGCCCCCCAAAGGCCGCAGGAGGGCATGACACACGCCTCCCGCTTCCAAACACACGAGCTTACTACTTACTATATAAAACAGGCGCAGCTTTTTTAAACTGCGCCTGTTGCTTTTTATAGTTTGACTACTTTAAGCGTTTTTACTTCTTTGTTTACTTCTAATGATAAGATGTAAACTCCAGGAGCCAGCTCAGGGTGATTGAATTCAAAAGTATACTCCTTCTCGTTTTCTCCATTTTTAAACTCGATCACATTATTTCGGCTGTAATCTATCAACTGTAATTTTACTTTCTGCTTCTCCGAAAGATTAATGAAAGCACTAAAGTAGCCCGAAGTAGGATTAGGGTATAGTACAAACTTTTTAATGAGTTCCTCCTTATAACCAAGAGCATTTTTCACATCTGCAGTCTGGCCTTTAGGCAATACGGTTATAGTTTTATGAACCGCATCTGCACATTCTCCTAACCCTACTGTCATCTGTATGGTAAAAGTGCCAAGAGTATCAAAAACAACCTGTTTTATTGTTCCTGACACATTAGAGTTAACGAATTTAGCTTCATCCGGCATTATCCATTCGGTTCTGGCAGGCGTTGGCTTCGAGACATCGATTACAAAAATTGTGTCTCCTGCGTTTGCAACTGAAGACATCAGAAAATCAGCTTTAAGCAAAGTGGTAGACACATCTACTTTGAACGCCTTCGTTACTGCACAGCCTGCTTCATTAATAACGGTTAGCTTATAATTCCCTGGTTGATCCAGCATAACAGAACTCTGGGTAGATGAAAATCCTTTATCTGAGACCCATTGATACCGAGAGCCAGGGTTTCCGGCATAAAACGTTACGGATTGCCCTTTGCACAGTACGGTGTCCTGAATACCCATGATTTTCAATTCTTCCGGGTTAGCCAACTCAAACTGCTGCTGAACGCTGCACCCCTTTCCATCCTCTGCCTTTATAAAATAAAGCCCTGCCTTTAAGCCACTAAAGGTGCCCAATGCCTGATAAGGTCCATTGTCTATACTATATTTATAGTTACCATCTCCTCCGTTAGCTTGTACCGTTATACTACCATCAGTGCCTCCCATACAACTTATAGGGTTTGTTACCTGTAAATCGACAGTAAGAGGCATAGGCTGTGCAATAGTTCGTGTACTACTTACCGTACAGCCTTTCTCATCCTGTACATAGATAGTATAAGAACCCTGTTTCAAGCCATCAAAAATGTTGTTATCCTGAAAATCTACACCATTTATACTGTATTTCAGTTCCCCTATACCTCCCGTTGCTGATACCACTACTTTCCCATCTGCACCATTGTAGCAACTTACAGGTGATAGCTGGTACGAAATTTCAATTTTTTTTGGCTCTGCGAGGTTGTATACACCACTGCCCGTTACCCCCCTACTATCTGAAGCACTGATGTTGTAAGTTCCAGCCGCCAGGTTAGTAAAGACAGGGGTTGAAGTTGGGGCTCCTCCATTTATACTATATAAGTACGGGCCTACGCCGCCTTCAACAGTTGCCCGCAGAACTCCATCGTTTCCCCCGCTACAGCTTATATCCTGCTGCACCGTAACGGTCAGCCTCAACGATGATGGATCCTGGAGTATTACTAGCTGTTCCCATAAACAATCTTTTGCATCCTTTACGACAACTGTGTAGCGCCCCGCTGATAGATTTGCAAAAGTGTTTCCTGTTTGGTAAGCCCCGCCGTTCAGAGCATACGTATAAGGAGCGGTTCCCCCATTGCCCAGTACTGTCACTGCCCCGTCGCTGGCGCCATCATAGGAAGGTGTTTGCTGGTTAAAAGTAGCACCTAAAGCCTGGAAAGGCTGTGTCAGTGTAACATCAACCAACGCTTCACATCCATTGGCATCCTTTGCACTGATCAGGTAATCGCCTGCAGCGAGATTGGCAAACAGGCCTGTTGTGTTGGCACCACCTACTCCAACTATTGCATACGTATAAGCAGCTTGGCCACCAGTTGCTTTTACCTGTATCTGCCCGTCGTTACCTGCATAGCACGTAATAATTTGGGAACTTATAACCTCCAGCACAAGCCCCTGAGGCTGGCTTATAGTAACGGTTCCGCTACGCTCACAGCCGTTGTTATCTTTTACTCTGATGGTATACGTGCCAGCTGAAAATCCATTAAATATGTTAGAAGTCTGGTAAGTAGCCCCGTTGTTGACACTATACCTGTAAGGTTGGGTGCCACCGGTAGGGGTAACGGCTATGCTCCCATCGCTTCCGGAGTTACAGCTTACATGCTGCACGGTAGAAGTAAACACCAGTTCAGCTGGCTCTGCAAGGGTCACTTTTATAGTGGCAGGGCAGCCGTTATCATCTGTTGCCGTTATAGTATAGGAGCCTGCGGCAAGCCCTTCAAATATCCCATCCACGTTTTCGACTGGGGAAGAACTGATTTTATACTTGACAACCCCTGTACCCTCCGAGGAAGACACCACTATTCTACCGTCAGCACCACCAGCACAAGTTATGTTTCTTCGTTGGCTAACATCTTCTGTGAGGATGAGTTCGTTAGGCGCCCCAATCTCAAAAGGAGTAGTGGCAATACAACCATTGCCATCTTTAACGATAGCTGTATACTTACCTGCGGCTAAACCTGTGAAAGAAGGGGAAGGCTGGAGTTCACCTGAATTTAGAGCAAATTGGTATCCTGTGCCACTACCACCAGAAGCTGCAAGCGTAACAGCCCCGGTAGCCGAACCATAGCACGTTGCTTCTACGATAGCAGCTACAGTTACTGCTACCGCACTTGGCTCATCTATGGTAACAGCATTGGTAACGGTGATAGCACAGCCGTTATCATCCCGAATGGTTACATCATATGTTCCTGTATTTAAGCCTGTAAACTTGTTGCCTGACTGAAATTTGCCGCCATCTAAAGAATACATGTATCCGCCAACACCGCCAGTAGCAGTGACCGTTACCGTTCCATCTGAGCCTCCGTTGCAGGTTACATCAGTTTTTAAAGCAGTAAAGTTTATCTTGGCAGGCTGGGTGATTGACGTATTTACAGAAGCAATATTCCCGTCACGGTCTTTAACAAAAACGGTATAGGCTTTGGCAGGCTTATTAAGAAACTTGCCTATTTCATTGCTGTCCGTAAAATTACTGTTCAGCGCAAAAACATAGCCTGAAGTACCACCATGGGCAGTAGCCATTATGCTTCCATCGCTATAACCGTTACAACTAACCGCGGTAATATTCGCAATAGTTACCGTTATAGGCTCAGGCTCAGTTATCGTAACTTCTTCGATATTGGAAGTGCAATTCTCACTCGTACGGACCTGTACCTGGTAAGTGCCCTTGGGTAAATCTGTAAAATTGTTTTCCCGTTGCCAAGCTCTCACACCGATGAGTTGGTATTCGTAAGCGACTTCCCCTTCATTTACTCCGCCTCCTCCCTGAGCTGTTACAAAAATTCCGCCATCACTACGGCCAAGGCCAGTGGTAGGTTTGACCGTAGCTGTGAATGTAATAGCATCGGGAATCTCAATTGTGAAGGCACCGGTACTACCATGCGAACAATTATTACTGTCTGTAGCCTCTATGTAATAACCACCTCCGCTACCTATACTAAAAGTGCCTGTGCTATTTTGGCCAACTATACTATTATCACTGCTTTTCTTTAAAGTATAAGTATAGCTGCCAGAACCACCAGATGCAGTTGAAGTAACTGTAGCAGGTTGGCCTATGCAGGTTGAGTTGGAAACAGCAGGAGATTTCGGGAAACTTATTGGAGCCGGAGCTTCGAGAATAGTTACAGTGTCCAGTATTTCACTACAGTTTCTGTCATAGCTTTCTATTGAAACCTGCCAATTGCCGGAAGAAAGATTAGGAACTGTAAACGAATCAGAAGTTGCAGTATAATTTATAACTTCTATCCCAGATAGATTCTCAAGCGTAACAATAAGATTATTTTCAGCTACATTATACGATGTATCATCTGAACGCAGAAAGTTACTAAATGAAATTGAGCCATATTCTCCCGCACAGCGGGGATCTGTAGGAGTGATTGTTGCTTTTATGGGAATGGCCGGGTAGAAAGTGATTCCAGGAGATGTAACCTCAAGTGATTCACCATCCTTTTTTACTTTAAAGGTATAAGATTTATTATATTTAGAGCTACCTGGAATATCATGCACCGAAACCTGGATAGAGGACACGCCACTTGCAGTTGTTCGGATTGCTGTATACCCACCTACAGCATCGCCCACATACCAGGTGTTGTTGCCGGTCCCGAAGTCATAGTAGTATGGAAGGGTTAATGTAATCTGCTCCGCTCCACAGACAAAGTTACTTTCTGTAGATACGTGTAATGGTTCTACTTCAAACTCCTGAAGAGCGAAAGTAAGCATACCTGCATCTACTCGTGTTGAAGACGGGTATCCATAATATTCTTCGTAGAACTCACAATAGAAATCCCAATATCTAGAAAACATCCCATTACTGTTAAGAACGACACTTTCGCTGTAGGAGGTCGAACCGCTACCATCACAGGTAGATAAACCTGAGATCAAGTCTTTACGGAAGCCTCCACTAAACGAAGCATTAATAGTTGAAGGACGTGCAGTAAATAGTGTTGTTCCTGTATAGGTGACAATACTAGTTTGAGGATCAAAACCAGGAGGATGTGTTGCAAAGGAGTAGGATTGGTTGCCTACTTCTAAGTCTATATTACCTTGCGATTGGTGGGGGCTTAATGATACATCATAGTCAAACCTATAAATCTTATCTTGTGCTGACAACTTTGCATTTGCACAAATAAAAAGAAGAATAAACAGTAAAATTCTCTTCATAAGCCTGTTCTAGAAATTCACCTCAACCACCTTACTAAAGCCGCTTTCACTGCCGTCAGCAAAAAGCACTTTGATGCGGTATTGGTAAATAGTGTTGATGTATAAGTTTGTATCCAGGAGTTCACTTTGTTGCGCGCTCAGGGTTTTGTAGAGGCGTAACGGCTTGCCAGGCTCCGCTCTGTAAATAAGAAAACTTTTGATATCGGCCTCTCTATAATCCCAGCGCAATACAATCTGCATTTTCTCTCTGTCAGCAGTAGCTTTGATAGCAGCAACAGCCGGCTTAAGTCCTGTATCCAGTCTTTTCCCTGAGAATGGTTTAGAGTCTGTGAAAAGTGTGGCGTTATCAATAGCTCGGACTTTATAAGTATAAGTCACTTTTGCATCGGCGGAGGCATCGGCATAAACCTGTGTGGTGTCCGGTAACTCAGCTAAGAGCACCCAGTTTTCTTTGCCATTCTCGGTGCGATAAATCTCTTGTTTAGCCACATCATCGCTGGCACTACGGTTCCAGGCTAAAAGAACGCCCGAAGTTTCTGAGGTAACACCGGTAAATGAAGGAGGAGCCGGAGGCAGCACATCTGGCCTTTTAAGCTCTACAGGTTCGGAGAAATCGGAAGGATTAAACCTGGTATCGATGGCAACCACTTTGTAATAGATAGCCTTAGCAAGCGTTTTCACCTGGATGGTATCGGTATATGCAGCGGCTTCAACCGCTTTTCTGGTGACCTGCACAAATTCCTGGTTAAGACTGTTGGCCCTGTACACCCTGTAGCCAAGTAAATCTGGTTCTGTATTATCTTTCCAGGTGAGCTTTACAATGCCCTCTTCGGTTATTTCACCAGCCAATAATACTGGAGCAGCAGGAGGTATACTATCCACTAACTGCACAAATACCGGGAACGACACCGTATTTTCTTCAGATGCCCCATATGCCCGTACCCGGTAATAGTTGCCACTCTTCGGATTTTTATCCGTTAAAGTAAAGGTAGCAGCGCTCAACCTATTCGTATTTAGTTTCTGAAACCCATTGTCCGGATTGGATGATCGTTCCACATCAAAGCCAAGCATAGCCGCATCGGTAACCGGCATACTCCAGTCTAGTTCTACCATTCTGTTATCTATTGCCTCTGCCCGCTCGATCTTAGGAGACACTTTTAAGTGGTGGAAAGCCATGACGCTGACTGTATCCGACGGAGGCCCTATCTCCCCAAATGGAGAGACTCCCTTTACACGGTATACCAGTCGCCTGTCAATAGCAGAAACGGTATCTAGTTTTGTTGCCCTGCGCGCCTCTTGCACTGCACCAGCCGAGGCATTCACTACTGGGGCATCGTTAACAGCAACAAAAGTTTTGCCTTTGTCTTCAGATCTTTCAACCAGGTAAGTGGTGTAGATGCCGGTAAAGACCTCTTGGTTCCAGCTGACCATAACCCCTTTTTCCTGTGCATCTAACCGCAGATCAATTGGTTTGGGCAATGGTGCGTAATCAGCAAAGCCGGTAAACACACCCCCTGTGTCTACTTTGATAAACTCATCTGCCAGAGCCGGGTAAATGCGATAGAGGTATTTCTCGTTGGGCTTGGCAGTTTTATCTACATATCCCAGACCCATCATCCGGGCCACTTCGAAAGACTGATCGGCACTAAACAGCGCGAACGAAAAGCGGGATTCATTCTCTTGCAGCCTATTCATCAGTTCGCCTACTCCCATGTCTGCCTGCTGTGTTACCATGAATTCAGTACCATACAATGCCTGAGCAGCAATGGTAGCATACTTATCGTCTGCAATTACCATCGGTTCCCAAGCATCTAATGGCAAAGGCTTAATTGCCCGGGGAGTAAGCAGCAGTTCCTCAGGCTTATCTATTAACTTCCCATCTCTTAAAATGGTGAAGCGCCGTATGGTATAGCCATTTCTATTCAGAAACTGCCAGGCTGCCGCTGTCTCCGGAGCCCACCGCAACGCAACGGAGTCTTTGGCAGGACGGGCAAGAACTGCAATTTTTGTTGCCTCTGTTTGCGCAGAGGCAGATAGCGTTACCAATAGCAGTACCCACCCCGTCAATAACCTTATGACCATCTTATTGATACTTATCTTCATTTTTAATCACGATCAGTTTTGTGCTGGTCACCTTGTTGGTGCCTGGCAAAGTATAGCTGGCCTTGATCACGTAATTCCCACGGGTTACAGGGCTGAATGTTGTCTGGATAATTGGCAACATGGTTCCTGGGATACTATGAGCACCACCTCCAGCATAGGTATTAGCTACTTTCCATTGTAGCTCATGGTAGTCGCGTTCTATATAGTAAGGTAGGTTATAAACAAAAACTGCTAGGTCGCCTATAGCCCCGCTCTGATTTGAGGAGTACCTTAAACCGGTGATGTTTCTGTTATTATTGATATAAACAGCGCGAACGGGCGGCGCCCCTAACTTATCTACAGGACTTCGCCAATTGATTGTCAGATTTGACAGCACAGGGTAGTTCTGGTATACATAAGGGTAAATGTAAGCCTGGTACCAGCTGTTGCCAGTCAGGTCTGCTTCCAGCCTTACCAGTGTCTCTTTACCCTCCTCATTTATTTCAAAATCATCAAACAGCTCCTGGGTTCTAAATATGTACCCCAACTCGGTCACTCCGTTTCTGATCGGTTTGGTGTAGGAGTATGCATTCGTCACCTTATCCATTTTCTCGGAGAAGCTACTGTACAAGCTGGAGCGGAAGTTCATCAGGAAAGTTTGCTTTTCCTCAGCACTAGTAAGGGTACCAACCGACTTACGGGTAGTTACCGTTACATCCGAATCTTTTTCAGAAACCAGTGTGGCTTCCTCTGTCTTTACATTGCTTTCAATCGTGGCTGAGGCTGTTTTAGGCACGGCAATGATCGCCAGTTTATAGCCTTTGTCGTTGCTGAGCTCCGGCATCGTGAAGTTCACCTGCCCGTCAGCATAGGCAACAGCAAATTCTTTTACCTCGCCTGTAACTGCCTGCAGCCTTCCTGTCTGGAGGAAATCGTTTTGTGCGTCGAACAGATAGCCCTGGCCACGTTTGAGTTTTATGTATCCAGCCTTTGACTCATTCTTGTAGTAGTTCAGCTGGTCCATTACCGGGTAGCTGTAGGCTATGTTGCTGGCCGGAATATGATCCGGAGCCTGACCGGAAACAAAAGTATTCCCTATCAGCTCCTCATAAGGCTTACCGTTAAGCAGGTAAGGTATCCAGGCACCATTTCTATTTTCTTCGAAGCTGATCTTTGCCGTTACTGAAATGGAGCGGTTGGATGGCAGCACTTCCGTTGGGTTGAAAGCCAATACGGTTCCGTCTGTATTCCACTCTAAAGTGCCTGGTATCGCTATACTTCCATCACTAACCCGGAAGTGATCCAGCTTAGCACGGAAGAAAATACTTTTGCCATTTGCATCGCTGATAGAAAACTGCTCCCCTACCGGAATATTGAACAATGCCTGTGGTATAGCAAACACATCCACCTCTTTAGCTCCACTTGTTGGCGTTACTTCGGCAATTACCTTAACACCAGCCTCTGCAAAAGCGTCTGTCCCGATTACCTTGCATTCGCTCCCTACAGTAAATTCGAAACTGCATTTACCTTTGACCAGACCACCTAAAATGCGGTAGTTCCCTCCTACTGTTCCATGCATCCAGGTGGGGTTAGGCATTTTTGCCTGTAATGCTGTAGCTACGCCTAGGTCTATGATGTCATACTTTCCCTTTTTGCCAAAGATGTTCACTTTGATGCCAATATTACCTTGCACATAGGCATACACCTGGCCATTGGCATACCAGCCATTTATACCGATAGGGCCACTACGACCCTCACACATAGCTTCATTGCCATAGTCTTTCAACATTACATCAAATCCTGCTCCGGCTGCAAAGCGTGCGTAAAACACCAGGAAGGTCAGGTTTCCCGTATCGAAATGAAGGCTGGAGCCAAAGGCCATTCCCAAACCGCTGTTCAGGGCATTGAGGTCGCGCATGTAGTCCAGGTTCCTGCCTCCTAAAATCTGGGAGACATTTGCCGGAGGCGGAGAGCTGCCTGGCAGGTTTTTACCGGCCATAAAGTAGGAGGTGGTTTTGGCTAAACCTACCAGTTCTATGCCTACTGGCGTTTGAGGCGTACCAAGATGAATGTACCAGTTGTTTGGAGCGAAATAAATGACACCTTCCCCGGCCAGGCCACCGGTATGAATCCCTTTTAAGGCTCCTCCTGCTACATTTATGTAGGCATCAAAGTTGGCAAACAGGCTGCTGTTGTCTAAATCGTAATCAATGAACATGCTGGCAGCCAGAGCCCCGCGCTTGTTCATACTACCGTGTGCAGATGCCTTATATCCGGAACCTGGCTCTGTATTGGCCAATGCTTTAGAACCTGCTTTCAGTTGTCCGCCCACATCCGGGAGCGGGTCTTCCAGGAAGTTTACATTACCAATCAGGTTAATTTGGCTCAGGCCACCGCCTTTATGAAAAACCATCTCAAAACCGACATTGCCGTTCATCATTTCCTGCTTGCCGCTTGTGCCAAAGCGCACAGCTGCCCTTACTCCAAGTCCGGCTGTGGCATCTGGCAGATAGGCTAAACCTGTCTGAGAATTTACAACAGCTATATTGCCACCACTACCCGGCTTCTGCTTCACGGCATAGTATAAACCACCTGCAAAACCGTTTACTTCCAGGACAGGAGTGATTGGAATGCCCGTAGCAAACTCGGCCAAGGCGTCGGCATACCAGTAATTCAGGCCATCTATACTTCCGAACAAAGCTGTTGCGCCAACGGTGATACCCGGCTTCATGCTGGCTATCAACTGGCCTTTAAAGCCACTGCCGAACGTAGCATCCTGCCGGAAGAAATTAAGCTCGCCTCTCAGAGAATAAGCCCCCTGGTCTATGTCCAGGCCAATGCGACTGAATTCGGTTTTGGAGTAGGTATAGTGCTGGCGGCCGTTCTCATTCGATATCTGGCCCAGCACCAACAGGCTGGCGTCAGCGGCAAAACTGTTGGTGGCGTCGGCTTTCCCCATCAGGCCAACCTTTAAATCGATGCCCAGGCCGCGCAGCTCATTTTGCTTTACCAGTTTGATATTGCTTATACTTGCTTCGAAGGTGCCAACCTTTACGCTGCTGGTGAAATCAAAATTGCCGCTGTGCAGGTAAGGCGCCTGGGTCGACACAAGCAGCTGCTCAAACTTTACATCACCAAGGGTAAACTGGTTTCCGGTTTTATCGCTGCCTTCGGTACCGCTCAGGCTGGCCTTAACAGACATGCGCCCGCTCAGGCTAGCCATTGCTTCAAACTCACTACCTATTAAAGCCACCTCTACAAAAGAGCCTCTGTCTAACGTTACCTGTCCGGCGGCAAAGAGCTTGAATTCCATAGAATCGGCAGCAGCAACGTTAAAGATGTACTCGTTGCCGGGATTAAAGGTACAGGTATAAGGCAGCTGCTGCTCCTCACCGGAAATGGGCACATTCAGTTTGCCAGCCATACTTCCATACTTTAGCTGACTTGCTATCAGCCCTACCGAGAGATCATCGATAGAATAAGCCCAGCCACCCAGGTCTCCGTTCTGGAAAGGGATAACGTTGCTGGCAATAAACTCACCACTCAAACCTTGGGCATCTATCAGCAGGTTACGGGCTGCGACTTCTTTTCTGCCGTTAACGGAGCGGTCTTTCAGTTCTTCGGGAAGCTTGACAGACAAATTGCGCAGGTAAACACCGCGCCAGAGTTCAGGGGCGGCATCGGCTAAGTAGATTTGCTCATAATCGGGCGGGAAAACCATACCTGCCGCATTCGCATGATCGCTGAGGTCTATGACAGCTTCGGACACGGTAAAGGTAAAGCCATTGATGCCCTTTACCCGGAACGGCTCTATAGCGATAGAGGCCAGCAGGTTGTTCAGGTCTGAGAACTCTATGGTCGTGGTACCTTTTACACGTTCATCGTTAGTCTCTTTTACCAGTTTGGAGGGCATTTCTATTTCCAGGCCAAGCCCCGCTCTCCGAAAACCGCTACAGTCGAACTCCAGGAAGGTATTGCCTTTTTGCACCTGCAGGTTAGCATCGCCCATACCGGGCAGCCTGAGCTTTTGGTTGTTTACCAGCTCCATACGGGCTATACCGGCAATGCCGCCATCGTAGCTTAAAGCCACTGGCTCTGGTGTGGCCAGGTAAATGGTTTGGCTAGAGCCTGGGAGTTGCAGCGCAGTATAGGCCTTGAACTCGGCACGGTCCGGGTACAGCACCAGTTCATCTATCAGTATAAGGGGTTTATCGCTGGTGTTGCTGCCAATGCCCACCGGCATTTGCAGGGGCTTATCTGGCTTAAGCTCTGAAACAAGCAGCCGGCAGTTTTGCACGGTTTGCTGCAGCTGCTCGATGTGCTGCTCTAGCGAAAGGGGTTCCTGTGCCTTCGCCTGCAGGGCTAACAGCAAGAAAACCAAAAGAATAGAAAAAGCGCGTAAACGTTTTATCATGCAGCGTTCCTATAGGTCCTATATAGAACTGCCCAACACGCATTCATTGAAGAGAGAATAGTACAGTTTGTTTTCAAGTATGCTTTGTCTCCGATTCAAGTATAACTTAAACCAGAGAGTGTTTCCGGCGGCTCACAAATATTCAAGCCTCCGAATATAGTGATAAAAGTTTAAATGCTAGCGCGGTGCGAGGAAATTGAATGAAAAGCGAAAGAGTTACTCGATTATTTGAGGCTGAAGGAGTATTCTATATTAATTAATTTTAAAAAAACAGGTAGTCTGTTAGTTTTTTACAGAAAATTAAAAACCACTTAGTCCTCAACAATTTACCTAAGCTTAGATTAGCTTATTACATCTCAAAATCCTTGTTGGTTATAACACTAATAAAATTGGATATTTCAAATAAATAGCTTAGATCTTTAACTTCCTGTCAATTAAGCTATATAATTAATCTCTTCGTAGATCTTCCTGGTAGTTTATACTTAAAGCTCAAAATAAAATCTTTTTAACAATTGGTTTTTAACTCTAAGAACCTCCTTAGTATATACTCCATTTTGTTCGACTCCCTTAATACGAGATTTTAGTTTATCTAATAATGCAGGAGTGATATTCCAATCGGTTTCAAGTTTATTTTCCTCCTTACGATAAATAAAATAGCTCCACAAATACCGTAATGAAGCTAATAGAATAAGTTCGTCATCATATCTTACTAAAAGCCTCAGTAAAATTCTATTAAGTAAGTTATAAAGTTTTTTTTCTCCCTCGTGCTTTGCAAATTCCCACATATAATACCATGTTACGGAAAAATCATGTTCATTCCAGTCCCTGTTTAAGTAAAAGTATTCGTCTTTCCCTAATACAAACAATTCTTCCTTGCCTTCTTGTAAAGCTTTTTTTAAAGGGTTCATTTTAAATGTTTAACATTCTCAGCTCCAAAAATATCTATAAACTGTTTCCAGTCATTATTGTGGTCAAAGTCTTTAAGATTTACTATAACCGCTTCTAATGTCCCGTGTTTTGTTTTACCTCCCGGCTCCCACAGCCCATCATAAGCCCCAAACTCATTACCGTTTGGCATACCATAGATAAACTTATTTTGTTCAGCAGGAATAGTAACTAAATATACTTCATCATTGGGCAAAAAGTATGTATCACCAAGATCAAGTTCATTAACTAATACTTTCAAATCTTTCCCTGATTCTTCGAATCTAGATATTACAACATCCATTTCAGGTTTTAAGCCAACAAACTTTCTGGGAGCAAGAGTACTTCTACCTTGAGTAATATCTCGTTTTCTAATTACAAATGCAGCACCATCTTTTTCAAATTTTGAAATATGTCTTAAAATGTATTCTTCTGATAAATACGTTCTAGGTAGTGGTCTGTCATTCTTCGGGAAAGCAAGTACTCTTTCTTTATTCCATCCTGCTAGCCATGCGTCTGACAGATCATCTAAAAAGCGAGCTACTACCCCATACTGCTGCTCCCCATTCAGATTCAGTTCAGCTAACCCGTGCTCGCCATCTATTATTATCTGTTTACCTTTAGGATCACGCCCAACCTGTACCTGAAGTTTTCCTGAAGCAAGCTGTTCTTTTACTGCAGGAACCGCAGACGGTTCAATATCCAATCCCAGGCGCATCTGATTCCCACTAGCAGGATCAGTAAACTCGATCCATTGCAGCCTATCCAGGTCAAAATCATTTAATATGTTACCTGCGTCATCCGTAAAGCGTGTTACATACCTACCATCCTGTATAACAACGGTAGCATACCTTTTACCTACTTTATACAAATTTCTTCCTGCCTTAAATATCGGCTTTGCAACTTTAAATGTAGCCTGCAAGGTAATATTCAAAGGGTCCAGGATGTTCATGATCTCTGAAACCCTGGCCAGCGTGCCCACCTTGGCAAAGGCGATGGCAACTGTCACTACTTGGAATACAGCGTTACCTGAGTTGTATGAAATCTGGCAGGCATTGCCTTCCGTGAACTGGTTTTGAATTACATCCCACAAACACTTCCCATAGCCTACTGCCTGTGCATTTGGTATGGCAATGTATACTTCCAGGTTGGTGCGCCCGCAGAACTCTTGTATTTTATTGAAAGTATCGAAGAAGTTTACTCTGGCATTGTCCTCATTGGTAATCACTTTTATGATCAGGCTGCCCAAGTCAGGTATTCCTGCAACCGTTTGTATCAGTCCATTGTAAGCTCCTGATACAAATGCAAATTCTAACTGCTGAGAAGGGTAGCCACCAACGTTTATGTCATTAAATACTCTAAGGTCGGCCTGAGCAACCTTGGTGTAGCTGTAGATTTTAAAGAAAACAGGATCATAATCTTCATGCCCTGCATTCCAATACTTCTCGGGAAGCTCCAGATTCTTTATCAGGCCGGTTAACCCATCTAGTACAGCAGTTAAAGGGTTAAAATCTCTGCCCATACTTGGTAAAACTTTACCAAACACGTCTAATAATCCCTTAGATTCTGCAGGTAAATTCTGCTTGCCTACGTGATACTTTCGCAGAGTGGCCTTACCGCTTTCATCATAATGAACCCAAAGCGCAATCTCCTTCTCTCCTAGTTGGGTAAACTGATTTTTAATATCAGCAACTCTATCAGACTGAGAGTTGGCATCGGTTACAAAGATTTTAGGTGTTAGGCCTCTCTCTGATATTTTCACTAAATCACTAATGGCAGCCCGAACATCATCAGCTGAATATCTATTAGTGTAGTTAAATAAATGATTCCCATCACCTGTTAAGTCTTGGCAGGTCTTTAAAACAATCTGCTGCGAATCAATTTTCTTTACAGGAATATTTATAGTAGAAGCTACGCGATCACTTAGAGTAGTAGGGGTAGTATAATAAGCAGTGGAGAATTCATAAATACAATCATTATTAGTTTGCTTGATAAACTGCACTAATATTTCCTTTTGAGTTAACTTTTTAACTCTGCGTATGTCGTTAGGTTTATTAGGATCAGTACTCTTATACCCTATAAATACCCCATCTTTAATTTCTGCACGATACTTTATTTTATCACTTGTTTCAAAGCCATATAATGCACCATCTGGATAAGGTGTCTTATCATCCTTATCTGGAACAAGCAAAGCCCCAATATCAGCATCTGGAATATGAATTGGATAACCGTTAAGAGCAATAAAATACTCACTCCCTAAATACGCCCCCTCATCATCTCCCTCAAACGGACGGAAGATAACATCCGGATTGCGCATGTACTTCCATTGAGCATATGACAAGCCTGTTCCCAAATTCAGACCATAGTCCATCAGGTTATTGGTTCTGCCCTGCGTGTCTGCCCCATACACCTCCCAGGTGTGCTGCAGGTTAAAGGCCCCATGCCCTAGTTCGTGCGCCATGGTGAGCAGCACAGCGGCATCTGTTTCAGGATCGTGGCTTGGCACTTTAACAAAGCCAACCTGCCCGCCGCGCACCATGTACCCTTTCTGTCCTGGGTCAGAGAACCTGTTTACCAGGAACAGGTAGTATGTTTTATCCTGCAGCGTATGTTTTTTGGCGTACAGACCTGCCAGTTTCTTCTGTTCAGCAGTGTAGGCACTTGCCATACTGCTGCTTCCGACGTCAAGCCCGTTTCGGTCTAAGTCCCAGCCATCTTCCCCGTCTGTGTAGGCCATAAAGTTATCTGCTGTGGTAACTTCCCAGTCTACTACTGCCTGCTTGTAAATGCTGTTCAGGTGAGTGCGTATAGCCGCTGCTGTCAGATGCTCCCCGGCACCATTTACAGGCACTATCACTACCTTTTTGGTGATCTTCTTAAAGCTGGCAATGTTCAGTTTCCCCAGGTTCAGTCCTTCTTTACCATCTGTACCGGTTGGATAAAAGGCGTAGATTTCCCGGTCGTTTCCTTCGGGGGCGCCCACTAGGCTTATGGTAAACTGCTTGCCTTTTCGCCCGCTGGTCAGTTTATCGCCCTTCCCGGTGCGGAATTCTAACTTGTCCAGGTCAACCGAAGCATTGGTTATTTCCGCCACGACCACATCACCAGCTCCTGCCTCTACTGATTTCCAGGAGACATACGCACTGCCCTGGCTGGTTGGCACCTGCTGGTAGGCTTCTTTATAGCGGCTGTTGGAGGCAAGGCTCTGCTGGAAAAGGTCGAGGCCATACTTTTGATCAGGAGCGGCCATAAACGCAACGGTAGCCTTGTCTGTAGACAGCAGTTTATTAGTAAGACCGCCGCCGGCCAGCATCTCTGCTGTAGAGAACTTGCCTTTATGCGTTACCTTACCATCTTGGGCTACCTCATACGTTTCCCCGTTCTTGTCCTGGAAGAGCAGCGGAGGCTGCCCGTCCTTCAGCTTAATGGTTATCTCTTTCGAGGTGCCGTTATTTATAAGCCCGGTAAAGGTGACCGTTTTATCTTTGGCATGATAGGTAGGTAAGGTGGCAGGAACGGCCACGGCTACATCTATAATGGTAGGCAGGCCATTGGAGGCGATCGCCTCTACTACACCGTTTTCGTCAGGCGCTACGGTAATAGCCTGCTTCACCCCCTCTTGCGACTGCTCCAGCGATTGCTTAGCTATACTTACCTTGCCGTTAATGAGCTTCAGGTCGGTGTTGATCTGGATATCTTTGAACTCAACGGCAAAATTCAGTTTGTTCAGGTAAGGCACGCCTATGGTGCCTCTTCCGGTAAATCGTTCTCCTCCGCCCTGTACCTCTGTCACGTGTACCGGGAAACTACCGGCAAAAAACACCATCCCCGGCTGCAGCAGCGGCAGCAGCTCTTTATTTGTTGGCGCTTTTACAGACGACGGCTCACCACACACAATGTCGCCGGTGGTTACCGCCTCGTTTGGCATGGTAAACTGCTGTGCCAAGGTATAGTCGCCGTAGCCATAGTCGCAGGCTGCCTTTACCTGGTACTCATAGGTAGCGCCGGGCCTTAGCCCTCTGGCGTTAAACTGCGTCGTATATACTTCCTGCTCAAACCATTCGGCTTTGCTGTTGTTGGCTTCGCGGTAACGCACCGAGTAACGCTGCTGCATGGGCAACTGTGCCCAGCTTAGCTGCAGACTGTTTTTATCCTGCAGCTGGGCCAGTACGCTGATCGGCACGGCACACTTCTCACCGTATACAAAGCGCACCACCTCGCTGTATCCCTGGTTCACAAAGGCATCTTTGCCATCTGCATCCAGCGCCTGCACCTGCAGCGCATACGTGTTGCCCGGCACCAGTTGGGGCTCCGATGGGCCATATACATATTGTGTCAGGTGGGTGATGGTCTCGAACAAGGGCCTGCTGCTGCGCATGGCATCATTCTGATCTCTGCCCGCCGGGTTTACCTCCACCAGCCGTAGCCGGTACACGATATTAAAAGCAGCATTAAAAGAAGCTGTATGGCGTGGCATCCACTGGAACACGAGGTTCTGTGGAAACAGGGCTGTTACTTTCGCATCGGGGAAAGGCTGATTGATCACCGGCGGGTAACTCATAAAAGCAGACAGCACAGCGGCTCCGGCATTCGATACCAACTGCCGGCGGCTATAATCCTCCACCTCTATGCTGATGCGGTACACCCCTTCGGGCAGTTTCGCGCCGTTGCGGTTAAACGTCTTCAGGTCAATTCCCTGAAATGCCAGGTTCTGCGGGTTAAAGTAGTCTTGTAACTCCGGACCTGATACCACATGCAGCTGCCCTCCGTCCAGGTAAATCGGCGGCGTGTAAAAGTTATTTTTAGAGACAATGGTTACCCCAAAGCCTTCGATTTTAAGCTTCAGCCGGACAGGGTAGTTTGACTTGGTAAGGTCTTTCAGGAAGAGGTTTACTTTTAGGCGTTCGTCACCTGTTGCGTAATCACCCAAGTATAAACTATAAGGAGGAGTAAGTTGCAGATTAGCCTCTACAGGATACACTTTCTGCGCCATAGCTGGCAGGGCACCCGGTAAATAAGCGAACAGGAAAGCCAGAAACGCCATGTTACCGCACCTGGCAAGCTTTTTACACCCTATCAGCAGAAAGTATACTACCTCGCTAAAGCATGTAAGAGTTTGTTGGATAGCCTTATGTCCTGTATCTGCCATTCTATTGTTTATTGCCTGTTACCAACAGCACGTGTTCCTGCCTGTAGTTACTCGTTAAAAGTTATGGTTGTAGCCCAGGGTGGTGGTAAACTCCCTGTAGTTACGGTTTGGCTGCACCACCCCCTCCACTGTTTCCGAAGCGCGTACCAGCATCACCAGACTTAAATTCAGATTATGTTTTTTGCGGAAGACGAACGTATTGTTGAATCTCGAGTTTATAACCGTAGCGCTCCCCTGGCCTGCTGTCTCGCTCTGGTTCCAGGACAGGGACACCCCGCTCCGCAGCTGCTTGTCGAAAAAGCTTTTGTTTATACCTCCGGTTGGCCCCCAGGTAGTTGTCCTGATCTCTCCGGCCCTGTTTTCATTTGCGTTAACACCGATATTCAGCGATACCTGCTGCGGAACCAGGTTAAGCGCATAGCTCCCGTTGAAATTATAAAACTGCCCTCCTGTGTTTTGCTTTTGTCTACCCTGCTCGTCAGTAGTAAGCATGTGCGATACATTCAGGTTGATGAGGCTGGTTTTGCTCTGGTCCTGGCGCAGGATGTAGTTTGCCCCTAAGCTGGTTTGCTGAGAGATCTGTGTAAAGTTGAGCGTGTCCAGATTATCGTAAGGAGTAAGGCTGTTTAGTTCATCAAACGCCGTTTTTATATTAACATAGGACTGGAAATTAGAGTAACTGGCGTTGACGGAGAGCTTGCTGTTGAGGTTGGCCCCCATGTTCAAAGACCCGACAAAGCGTTTCATAGAGCTTACTTTATCGTTGCGCAGGTCATCTCGCTGAACACCGGCATGCATGGCCAGGCTTATTTTATCCTGCCAAAAGCGGGTAGTAATATTACCTGTAATATTTTCGAGGTCGTTGGCAAAATAATAGGCACCCAAGGTTTTATACTCCGGATCAATGCGCTCGTAGCCCGCCCCAACCACTACTCTACCCAAGTTGTACTGCAAGCCTGTTTTAAAAGCCTTATAATAAGCTGTCGAGGCATTTGTTTCCAGCAGAAAATTTTGGCTCAAGAATTTATCTGACGTACTGTCTTGAGCGGCCTTCAGGTTATTTGTTAACGCACTTAGCCCAATCTCCCCATTTAACAGGAGTCTCTGCCCTAGTTTTTTGTTAAAGTTGAACCCAACGACCACGTTATCCTGGGGGTTCACTAGGACATCTTCAGGCACAGCTGATATCGAATTAATCTCGTCTTTTGCCTTAAAAAGTATAAGATCGTACTGGTCTTCGGACGCATAGCTTACTTTTACCCCATATCCCATGCGCTGGTAAGCCGGTTCAATCTCCGGGGCACGAAACTCGTCAAGTACCGGGTCAACAGCTTTCTGGAAACGGCCAGCCAGGGCACTTACCTTCCACTTCCCTTCAGGCGCAAGGTCTACGCCTAAACCACTAAACGTATGGCCATTTACCGTATAACTCGACAAACTCATACTTTGGTAGCCAATATGAGCGGTCACCCATTTATAAGACGGGTGCAGGGAATATTGATTGAATGGTTGTTGAAATGCGCCTTTGGTCTGGTTGCTGTAGCTGAAGGAGAAAGGAACCACCCAGCCGTATATATCCAGGTTTAGTCCGCCGTTTACAAAGAAAGTATAAGGATCTCTGCGGCTGTGAATACCTGAAGCACCGTAAAATATCTGGTTTGTGGAAACGGAGCCGTTCACTTTCAATAGAGGCTCTTTGCCAATGGATTCTAACCGTTGGGCAAAGGCAGGCGTCGCCACTAACAGCCAGGTCAGGCTAATGGCAGTAATAAGTTTGTTCACACAGGCTATGTGTTTAAGGTCAATCAATGGGAGCTTACATTAGGTAAGCAATATATAAAAAATGGGCTATATAAAAATAATAATACACCTCAACACAATAAACACAGAACCCACGGGGTATTGAATAACCGGTATAAAAAGCAACAGGCGCAGCTTTTTAAAGACTGCGCCTGTTGCATTATATACCGGTGCTATACTTTAAAGTATAACTAGAAAATCTTGCCCGGGTTAAGGATGCCGCGTGGGTCGAACAGCTCCTTGATGCCGCGCATCAGCCGCAGCTGCACCTCGTTCAGGGCGATGTTGATGTACTTCCGCTGCACCAGCCCGATGCCGTGCTCCCCGGATATGGTACCGCCCAACTCCACGCACAGCCTGAAAATCTCTTTTATGCCTTCGGGAAGCTTGTCGTTCCAGTCCTCATCGCTCATGTCACCCTTCACAATGTTGATGTGCAGGTTCCCGTCGCCGGCGTGGCCATAGCAAACTGACTTGAAGTTATACCTGGCGCCAATCTCTTTTACGCCGCGCAACAGCACAGGAAGCTCGGCGCGCGGCACTACCGTATCTTCCTCCTTATAAACAGAATTGCTCTTAACGGCGTGGCCCACACTACGGCGCAGGCGCCAGAGGTCCTCCTTCTGCTTCTCTGTGTCAGCTACCAGGATCTCGCCTACATCAAATTTCTCCAGCACCTCGTACACACGCTCCGCGTCCTTAAAGAGCAGGTCCATGTCGTTGCCGTCCAATTCTATAAGCAGGTGCGCTTGCTCGTCCTCCGCCATGGCTACGTCCAGGCCGAGGTAGCGGCTGGTCCACTCAATCGCATCACGCTCCATAAACTCCATCGCAGAGGGTACAATGCCTGCCATAAAGATCTGGGACACGGCTGCACAGGCCTCCTCCTCTTTCCGGAAAGGCACCAGCATCACCAGGTTCTGCGGCGGGTGCGGGATAAGCTTGAAAACGATTTTGGTGATGATGCCGAGCGTGCCTTCGCTGCCCACCATCAGTTGGGTGAGGTTATAGCCGGTGGCATTCTTCAGTACGTTGGCACCGGTCCAGGTAACCTCGCCGGTAGGCAGCACCACCTCCATGTTCAGCACATAGTCTTTGGTTACGCCATACTTCACGGCCCTCGGCCCGCCGCTGCTCTCGCTCAGGTTGCCGCCCAGAAAGCAGCTGCCCCGGCTGGAAGGGTCGGGCGGGTAAAACAGCCCGCGCTCAATCACAGCCTCCTGAAACACCTGCGTGATAACGCCCGGCTCCACCGTGGCCTGCAGGTTCCGCTCGTCAATGCTGATGATCTGGTTCAGGCGCTCCGTGGAAAGTATAACGCCCCTGTGCACGGCAAGTGCACCGCCACTCAGGCCCGTTCCGGCACCGCGCGGCGTAACTGGAATGTAGTTTTCGTGGCAATACTGCATAATACGGCTTATCTCGCCAGCGTTAGCAGGTTTAAGCACCACCTCCGGCTCATAGCGCAGGTCTTCGGTCTCGTCGTGGGTGTAGCGCAGCATGGCTTCGGCAGCGGCAGGCAGGAGCACGTGTTCCTGGCCGACTATCTGAGCGAACGCCGCTACAGCTTCAGGTGTGATCGGATTAAATTTCATTTTAAAAAGGCTGGACTAATCCCTAATTTAGCCAATGGAATATATGTTGTTATACTTGCTCGCAAAATACGCTTTGAAATCGCTTTTTACTACTTCTGCCCTGTTTATCTTTTTTCTGCTGCTGATGGCTTCCTGCCAGTCCTCGCAACCAACCTTTAGCAAGCGCGGAGAGGAGTACCGGTCTGCCCGCGAGATTGCCGCCGAGAAGCGCGCCCAAAAGAAGGCGGGGCGCCGGGGCGAGAGGTACGCAGGCGGTGTTAGCGGCAACTCCAAAGACCGTACCAGCCGCACGCGGATGCCCAACCGCAACCTCGAGAAGGACGTGGCCACTGTCATAGAGACAGCCCGCTCCTACACCGGTGTTCCTTACCGCTGGGGCGGCACTACCCGCGTTGGCATGGACTGCTCCGGTCTGCTCTGCACCTCCTTTCAAAGTATAGATGTGGCCCTGCCCCGTACCTCTGAGGAGCAGAGCCGCTACGGTGCGGAGGTAGAGACCAAGGACCTGCGCGAAGGGGATCTGGTGTTTTTCGGGACCAGTAAGCGCAATATTACCCACGTGGGCATGGTAACAGAGGTGAACAGCCCGGGGGATGTACGGTTTATACATGCCTCTACCTCCCTAGGCGTTATCGAGAACAACCTGTACTCCGACTACTACCAGAAAATCTTTATCAAGGCCGTCCGGCCCCCGGTTTTCTAATCCAAATGGAAAGTCATACAACTTTATCATTATATAACTATTTATATTTTGTACAATAAAATAACATTATAAACCATAAAATCTCCGTACTTAATACTAATACAATCAATTGTTGTTCAATTAGTTATTACGTGCTATGAGACTTTTCTACAGATTACTGATATTTTGCTGCTTCTGCCTGCTACAGCCACAGCCTGCATGGGCACAGGGCAGCACCACGGCTGCCATGAGCGGGGTGGTGCGCGACCAAAGCGGGATGGCGCTTCCGGGTGCAACCGTCATCGCCGTGCATACCCCCACCAATACACAGTATGTAGCCGGCACCAACACTGATGGCTATTACAATATCCAGAACATGCGCGTCGGCGGCCCTTATACGGTCACGACTTCTTATATTGGCTACCAGGAGCAGCGGGCGGAGAACGTGACGCTCTCGCTTGGCCAGACGGCGCGCGTGGATTTCGAGCTGGCTGAGAGCGCCAGACAGCTGGGGGAGGTAGAGATTGTGGGCGAGCAGAACGATATATTTAACCAGGACCGCACCGGTGCCGCCACTAACGTTTCACGTGAGCAGATCGAGAACCTGCCCACCCTTAGCCGCAGCCTGCAGGACTTCACACGCCTCACCCCACAGGCCTCAGGCAACTCCATCGCCGGGGCCAACAACCGCTACAACAACATCACCATCGACGGGGCTGTGAACAACGACGTGTTCGGGCTGTCCGGCAGCGGCACCCCCGGTGGCCAGGCCGGCACGCAGCCCATCTCGCTGGACGCCATACAGGAGATACAGGTGGTGGTAGCCCCTTACGACGTGAAACTCGGCAACTTTACGGGCGGTGGCATCAATGCCGTGACACGCTCCGGCACGAACACATTCACAGGCTCGGTGTATGGCTTCGGCCGGAACGAGAACACAATAGGCAAGTCCGTGGAAGGCCCCCGCGAGCGGGCCGACGAGTTCAGCAACTATCAGTACGGCGTGCGGGTGGGTGGCCCGATAAAGCAGGATAAACTGTTCTTTTTCTTTAATTACGACGCCACCCGTTTTGAGGAGCCGGTTCGCTTCGCGCCGGGGTCGGCGGAGTCGCAGATACCCCTGGACGTGGCCCAGGAGCTCGCTGATTTTGTGCAGAGCACCTATGGCTACGATGTAGGCTCCTTCGGCCGGATAGACCGCCAGACGCAGAGCGACAAGTTCTTTGGCCGCCTGGACTGGAATATCAGCGATGAGCACCAGCTGACCCTGCGCCACAACATCGTGGATGCCTTCGACGATAACATCTCGCGCAGCAGCGACTTTATCCGCTTCGGCAACAACGCCTACCGCTTTAACAGTGTTACCCACAGCTCCGTGCTGGAGCTCAACAGCCGCTTCTCGAATGAGTTCTCCAACAACCTGATCATCGGCTATACCCGCATCCGGGAGAACCGGCAGATACAGGGGGCGCTGTTCCCGCAGATCACCATCTTCGACCCGATCGCTGATTTTGAGTTTGGCTCGCAGCGCTCCTCCACCGCCAACGAACTGGACCAGGACATATTCGAGTTTACCGACAATTTCACCTACCTGCTGGGCCGCCATAACTTTACCCTCGGCACGCACAATGAGTTCTTCAGCTTCCGCAACCTGTTCATCAACAACCTCAACGGCCGGTGGGAGTACAATAGCCTGGAGGATTTCTATAACGACAACCCACGGCGCGTACGAGCCACCTACTCCCTACAGGAGAATGACCCTACCCCGGCTGCGGAGTTCAATGCCTTGCAGCTGGGCTTCTACGTGCAGGATGAGTATACTTTCTCCGAGCAGCTAAGGCTGACTTTGGGGCTGCGCCTGGACGTTCCCGTATTCCCGGACAAGCCACAGCGCAACCCAGGCTTTGAAAGCGACTTCCAGGGCCTTTACCCCGGCCTTAAGACCGACCGCACCCCGAGCGGCGAGCTGATGTGGGCGCCCCGCTTTGGCTTTAACTACACCCCCACCGATGATCGGAAGCTGCAGCTTCGCGGCGGCACCGGCGTCTTTACCGGCCGTGTCCCCTTTGTGTGGCTCTCCAACCAGTTTATCAACACCGGCACCATCCTGGGCACCATAGACCGCCGCAACCCTGACAATTTCGTGGAAAATGTGGGTGAGTTCATCGACCCCAGCCTACCGCAGACCTTTGAGATCAACGTGATCGATAACGACTTCAAACTTCCGCAAGTATGGCGGAGCAACCTGGCAGTGGATTACACCCTACCCTATGAGGTCTTCCTGACCGTGGAGGGCATCTACTCTAAAACCCTGAACGACGTGGTTTACAAGGACCTGAACCTGGTGGCGCCGTCCGGCACCCTGACCGGCGGTCCCGATAACCGGGAGGTATATCCCAACGACCGCCGCATCAACGAGAACTATACTAACGTCATCCTGCTGGATAATACCGACAAGGGGTACCGCTACAGCATTACAGGGCAGCTGCGCAAAGACTTCTTACAGGGGCTGATGACGACCCTGGCTTATACCTACGGCAAGTCGAAGGACGTGAACAGCGGCACCAGCTCCACCGCCCTCTCCAATTATGAGTTTAACCAGATCGTCAACAACCCCAATGACCCGCCGCTCTCCTACTCCCGCTTCGATGTGCGCCACCGGATCGTGGCGAGCGCCGGCTATGAGTTCAGGTATGGCACCGATGACTGGCTCGCCACCGGCATCTCGCTCTTCTATGAAGGGCAGTCAGGCCTGCCGTTTACGTACCTGTATAACGGGGATCTGAACCGTGAGGGCAATTTCGCCAATGACCTGATCTACGTGCCGCGTAGCCAGAGCGAGATCAACCTGATTCCCTTCACCTCCGGCGGCCTGGCCTTTACGGCGGAAGAGCAGTGGGAGGCGCTAGACGACTTTATCTCGAACGACGATTACCTGAGCGACCGCCGCGGCCAGTATGCTGAGCGAAACGGGGCCCGCATGCCCTGGACACACCAGGTAGACCTGCGCATCTCCCAGGACTTTGTGCTGCAGGCAGACGAAAACAGCCACACGCTCCAAATCACGTTCGATATTTTTAACGTAGGCAACCTGCTAAACCGCGACTGGGGGCACGAGTACTTCGTCAACAACGAAGCCAACGAGATCATTCGCTACGCCGGCCTTGACGATGCGGGCAATCCCACCTTCACCTTCAACCCGAACAGCGTCAGGTATAACATAGCCCCTTTTGCCTCGCGCTGGCAAGGGCAACTGGGCCTGCGGTATCTCTTTAACTAAGCATACCTAAAAATAAAGCTCAAAAAGACGGGAGTGATCCCGTCTTTTTTATTTCAAAGCAGTCATTATGATGTAGTAAGGCCAATGAAACGGCTTTAAAGCATAGCGAGGCAGGTTCTGCCTTTTTTTAATATTTAGTTAACATTAGTGTTGGGAATTATCCTCCCTAAGGAGTTACCTTTGCGGGCAAAAAATCAACCAACCCATTTTATGAAAAACTTTTACAGTATTCCGCAGCCTATGCTTAACAGTAGGTGTAGCAGGAAGCAAAGAGTTACATCCAAACATTACCAGAATTTCCTAAAGAAATTCTTACTCTCCACAATGTTCATGTTGTTATATGTGGCTGGGGTACAGGCCCAGGTAACAACAAGTAGCATTAACGGTACCGTAAAAGACGCAAGCGGTGCAGCTTTGATCGGCGCGACTGTAAGAGCAACGCACCAGCCGTCGGGTACAACCTATGGTGCTACTACTAATACAGAAGGCCAATTCAACATCGCGAACATGCGTGTGGGTGGTCCTTATACCGTAGAAGTAAGCTATATTGGCTACCAGGCTAAAAGCTATTCAGACATTACGCTACAGTTAGGTCGCCCCTATTCACTCAATGCCTCTTTAGCAGAGTCAGGCGGCATGCTGGATGAAGTAGTGGTAAGCGCAGACCGTTCTTCTGTTTTCAACGCGAACAAAACAGGTGCAGCTACTAACGTAGGCACGCAGCAGATCGAGTCGCTCCCAACCATCTCCCGTAGCCTTACCGACTTCACACGTCTGACGCCTCAGGCAAACGGCAACGGTTTCGCCGGTCGTGACGGACGTTTCAACAACGTGCAGATTGATGGAGCTAACTTCAACAACGCCTTTGGTCTGAGCGGCAACGCGCTGCCAGGTGGTAGTTCACAGCCAATCTCCCTAGACGCGATCGAAGAGGTTCAGGTAAACATCGCTCCTTATGATGTGCGCCAGTCTGGCTTTACAGGTGCCGGCGTAAACGCCGTTACGCGTAGCGGTACAAACAAATTCTCTGGTTCTGCTTATACTTTCTTCCGCAACCAGAATATGATCGGCACTAAGGTTGGCGACCGTGAGTTGCCAGAGCAAAACGATAACCAAAGCGTTACCTATGGTGCTCGTTTAGGCGGTCCGATCATTAAGAATAAACTGTTTTTCTTTGCCAACTATGAGCACGAGAAAGAGACTTTCCCGGGCATTACGTGGCTGGCTTCTCGCCCTGGCCTGACTGGCCCCAACGTTGCAAGAACAACTGCCACCGATCTTGAGAGAGTTCGTGAACACCTGATCAGCAATTATGGCTACAACCCAGGTGCTTATGAGAACTACGCGAACGAGTTCGCCAACGAGAGCAACAAGTTCCTGGTGCGCTTAGACTGGAACATCAGCGATAAGCACAAATTCACCATCCGTTACAACCAGGTGGTTGGCACAAGCGATCAGGTTATCAATGGTAACTCTGGCCCTAACCCACGTTCTTCATCTAACCGTGTGAGCTCCAGCTCCCTGGCATTCGAGAAATCAAACTATGGTTTCGAGAACACTGTTCGCTCGCTTACAGCAGAGTTGAACAGTACTCTTTCTTCCAAGCTTTCAAACCAGTTCCTGGCAACTTACAGCCGCATTCAGGATACACGCATAGCAAACGGAGAAGATTTCCCACTTGTTGATATCTGGGAAGGCGGCGACCAGTACATGAGCTTCGGTACGGAGCCGTTTACGAAGGGTAACGACGTCATCAACAACAACTACTCTTTCATCAACAACCTGACTTACTTGGCCGGCAAGCACACCATTACAGGAGGTGCCAGCTTTGAGTTGCTGAAGTTCGGTAACAGCTACCAGCGTTTCGCTACTTCTTATTACCGTTATGCTTCTGTTGATGATTTTATCAACAACGCGAAGCCTACCTCATACGCCATCACTTACCCATACGAAGGACAAGACCCTTATGCGCGTGTGAACTTTGCAACAGCGGGCCTTTACCTGCAGGACAGATTCTCGGTAAATAACCAGCTCGACATCACAGCCGGTGTCCGCGCTGAACTGCCGCTTTACCTGAACGACCTGACTGCCAACCCATCTATTGACAACCTGGTATTGCTGGACCCGGACGGAAACGAGAAGCAATACTCTAGCAGCACCTGGCCAAAATCAAAAGTGCTGCTTTCCCCACGCGTTGGTTTCAACTACGATGTAATGGGCGACGGATCGCTGCAACTGCGCGGTGGTACCGGTATCTTCACTGGCCGTATCCCGTTTGTATGGCTGACGAACATGCCAACGAACGCCGGCGTGCTGCAGAACACTTTAGAGCCGGTTAAAGCAGATGTGCTGGATGTAATCCGCTTTAACCCTGATCCTATGTACTGGGTAAACAACGGTCCGTCTGATGTGTTCATCAAGTCTCCTAAGGCCGGTGCCCCAGGTAGCTTTGCACTGGTTGACCGCGACTTTAAAATGCCACAGGTATGGAGAAGCAGCTTAGGCGCTGATTATTCTATCCCGGGTACCCCACTTGTAGCAATTGCCGACTTCCTCTACACAAAGGATATCCAGGGGGTTTACCAGTTCAACGCAAACAGAAAGCCCGCTCCAGGGAAGCTTAACAACTCTGGTGATACGCGTGACTTCTGGAACAATCATAAAGACGCTGATGGAAAAGAAGTTAACTTCACCAAGTACAACCGTGCAACCGGTGACGCGATCGTGCTGACAAACACAAAGAAAGGTGAGTCCCTATCTGCGACAGCTGGTCTGTCTCTTCCTGCAAGAGGCGGCTTCTTCGGCTCCGTGTTCTATACTTACACATATGCCAAAGATATCACAGGCAATCCAGGATCTAGCGCTGGTTCAGCTTGGTCTAACAACTACTCCATCAATGATCCAAACGAACTTCTGATGGGTATTTCTCAGTTTGCAATACCTCACCGTGTGGTAGGTAGCCTTTCTTACCGTAAAGAGTACGCCAACCACCTGGCAACCACCTTCTCTTTATTCTATGAAGGTGCTCACCAAGGTCGCTTTGCCTATACTTACAACGGCGACATCAACAAAGACGGTGTAAGCAACGACCTGCTGTACATTCCTAGCAACTCATCCGAGATGATATTCAAAGACATCAAAGACAAAAATGGTGTTGTTCAATTTTCAGCCCAGGAACAGCGTGAGGCGTTCGACAAGTTTGTTGACAACGACAAATTCCTGAAGGACAGCAGAGGCGGCTACGTAGAGCGTAACAACGGCCTGCTGCCTTGGCTGCACAGATTCGATGCCAGATTACTGCAGGATGTATTCACAAACATTGGAGACAACCGCAATACCCTACAGCTGAGCGTAGATGTGAAGAACATCGGCAACATGATCAACTCTGACTGGGGGGTTTACAAAGAACTGAACAGCGGCTCACAGTATAATTACGGTCTGCTGAAAGTGGCTAGTGTATCTGCTGAAGGTGTTCCATCCTTCAACATGATCACTGTGAGCGATAACGAAGGCAACACAATTCTGCCAGACTCTCCTTTCCGTGACACTTTCAGAACATCCAGCACCTGGAGCATGCAGGTTGGTCTGCGCTACATCTTCAACTAAGAAGTATAAAGCACTTACTACTAAAAGGGGCAGCAGTAGCTGCCCCTTTTTCTTTTACATATTTTTGAAAAGATGTTTTGCATGTAAAATATTTCTGCTATTTTTGTGCTCACAAACGGGGGATTAGCTCAGCTGGCTAGAGCGCTTGCATGGCATGCAAGAGGTCATCGGTTCGACTCCGATATTCTCCACACTGATTATCAGGCACTTATGAGGTAAAATTCGTAAGTGCCTTTTTTTTTGTGCACACAGTTTGCACACAACACCTATGTTAGGATATATCAGAGGCAATATTTTCTTAGCAACATAACTAAATTAGTTGTGCTTAATATAAATAATTCGAATTTCTCGCGTATACTAATAATACTTATAGTATTTTCGCATAATATTAAAATAAATATTGTTTGCTATGCTAACTGCTAAGGATATTGCTGAGTACTTGCTTCGACTCTCTGACTCAGAGGCGAGTGACATAACAAACTTGAAGATTCAAAAGTTACTGTACTATGTACAAGGTTTTAACCTGGCGATGCATGGTGAGAAAATGTTTAATGATCCTATTGAAGCGTGGCAGTATGGCCCTGTTGTCGCTGACTTATATCACGCTTACAAGGGAAATGGTAGTGGGGTAATATCTCCATCCAATAATTATGAATTTACTAGATCACTCACCGAAGAAGAAGAAGAGTTGATTTTAGAAGTCAATGATGTCTATGGCCAATTTTCCGGACCGAAGCTAATGCATATGACTCACGAAGAACGCCCATGGTTGGAAGCAATCGAGAAGAAGAATAAAGAGATCAACTTAAATACAATGCAGGTTTATTTTAAGCAATTGCTGACTGAATAAATAGAGTAATGCATATTAAAAACACAAGGGTCAACAAGGGGAAAAAAGTAAAGACACCTGAAACGACTCAAACCACACCGGATGCCACTCACCCGGTGTTTTGCTTTAGATACTTAGCAAAAGATTATGATTTGAGCACTTGTGATAAAGAAGAATTGAGTGCTTTTATAAAGCAGTTAGGAAACTTAAGCCAGCTTAATTGGCAACAAATTATAACTAGTGGCCGTCACAAAATGGGGCTTGAAAAAATAGCTCGTAAATCAATCAAAGGCCGTATACCTAGTTGGATTACCAGTGACGTTGATCATTTTTTGGCTTTGCGTTTTCAAGGGAAAAAACCTTTTGTGGGCCACAGAAAAGGAAATATATTGCACGTCTTTTGGATTGATACTAAATTTAGCTTGTACTCCCATTAAGCCAACAACACCTCCAATCGCATTTTCCACTTCTCCCAGTCCGGCATTTCCTTTTCCTGCAGGTCAAAGAATTTCTGTGTGTGGTCGTGGTGCACCAAATGGCAAATTTCGTGTACTATCACATACTCAATACAGCCTTTAGGTGCCTTGATAAGTTCGGGGTTTAGGATAACCTTTCCTTTAGGCGTACAACTGCCCCAGCGAGTAGGCATCTCTCTTAAAACTATGCTGGAGGGCTCCACATTGTAGAGCTTGAAACGCTCAATCCATGGGGCTGCATATTGTTTAAACCGTACACGGGCATGCTCCAGGTACCACTTCTTTAGCAGCTCTTCTGCCCTACCCTTTTCCGTGCAGGTCACTTCTATGAAACGGCCTCTCAGCTTTACTACATTAAGGGGACCCTCTATTACTTTCAATCTGTACTGCCTGCCTAAATATAGGTGCGTTTCACCACTCACATACTTCTTAGGTGCCGCCTTTGGGTGAAAGGTCAGGAAGAAACTTTGCTGCTTTAGAATCCAGGGTGCCTTGTCCCGCAGCTTCTGCTTTATCTTATCGATTGGAGCATCTACGGGGGCTTTTACAAGCACTTCCATGTTTGGGGTAACGGATATACCTAAACTCTTACGGACACTGTAAACAAGCTTAAAATAAATGGTTTTAGAGCCAAACTGTATGCTATCCTGAATCACTTATACCTAATCTTTGCTACCTCTATACACTTCTCTGCAATGGCATCCATCTCACCAAATGAAAGGGGCACCTTATACTTATCACGTACCTCGTCAATCAGGTAATCCCCTATATCAATATTGAGCTTGCCTAATAAGTCCTTATTCTTGTGCCAATCAATTTTGGGTTGCCCCTGGTCCAAGATGGTTTCATGCATAATAGCATCAATGGCAAGGGCGGTGGCTACAGAAACTTCCAGCCGTTTCGCCTGCTCTTCTATCTTTTCAACCAAAGACTCTTGACAGAGGCCAAAATAGGCTCTTGCTATTTCTTTGTGCTGGAGCGGTGCGGGTATTTCATTATCTGTATGTGATAGTACCGCGTCCATCATCTCTTTGGCCCGCTTCAGGTACTCGGCTTCTGAAATGCGCTTTTCTTCGTACTCTTTTATCGTCTCTTTCAGCATCTCCGAGAACTTCTTATAGAAAGCGGGGTCTTCCTCCATCTTCTCGGCAATGTGTTTGGCTGTTCTTGACGCAATACGGTCTGCCTTGGCAGCATCTCCGATGGCCTTTTCTACTTCCAGCTCGAATTTATCCTTGTCGAAGATGTTGACCAGCTCTACCACTGTCTCAACTCTATCAGTCTGAATATGCTTGTCGATTAGTTTCTGAATTTGGCTTTCGTATTGCTTAAAATCGATTGTATCGGAATAACGCTGTGTGACAGAGGCTCGGAGCTTCAGGAAGAAAGCGGCGTCTTCTTTATACCTGTCAACCTCTTTCGGGTCTGTCTTGGTCACAAACTCCAGCGATGAAAGCGCTATTTTCAGCGTACGGGCGTAAATAGAGAGCTTATCATAGAAAGCTGAACGCAGGGCTTCATCTCGCAACAACTCTTCATAAGCTTCTGCATCTCGCTTATTTGGCACCGCTTTAAAAATATCCCATAGCTCGGAGTGGCGCTGCGGCAGCTTCTTCACCTCCTCTATAATGTTGGTCAGGGTGCCTGCCAGTTCATCTTCATCGAAGTCCTCTAATCCTGAATAGGTGTCGAGCGCTTCATCTAATTGACCTAAAATACCATAATAGTCTATCACATAGCCAAAGTCTTTGCCTGGGTATAGGCGGTTTACCCTTGCTATGGCCTGCAGCAACTTATGCTCTTTCAGGTTACGTGTGATGTAGAGCACCGTATTTTTCGGAGCGTCAAAGCCTGTTAGGAGCTTATCGACTACTATGATTATTTCGGGCTCTTCCTGGTGCTTATAGCGGCTGATGATGTTTTGCTCGTATTTTTCTTTGGTGCCATGTTCGTTCATCATCTTGGCCCAAAACTGTTTTACCTTGTCCTCTGATTTTCCAAAAGCACTGTCTTCACCCTCTCTTTCGTCCGGCCCTGAAATAACCAGTTCACAACTTACTAAGCCTATTTCATCCAAGTACTCTTTGTATTTGATGGCAGCGACTTTGTTTGGGCAAACCAGCTGTGCTTTGAACTGCCCTTTTTCGCCTTTGCTCTGCCAATTGTCGCGGTAATGATGGCTGATGTCCCAGGCAATAGCATACATTTTCTGTTCTGCCTGGTTCAGCTGGTCAGCACGGCTGAATTTCTTCTTCAGGTCGGCTTTTTGGTAATCAGTAAGGGACTCCGACACCATTTGAAAATAATTGTCGATAGCATTGGCGCTTACCTGCTGAAACGCATGGCGCCCCTCATACAGAATAGGCACCACAGCACCATCTTCTACCGCCTTGGTTACCGGGTACTCGTCTATGATACCGCCAAACTTGGAGGCGGTGCTCTTTTCCTTTTTCATCAAAGGCGTACCTGTAAAGGCAATGAAACAGGCGTTGGGTAGGGCCTGCGCCATCTTCACGTTAAAGGTTCCGTACTGGGTGCGGTGCCCCTCGTCAATCAGCACAAAGATGTTAGGTGAGGTAAGCGGCTGTTTTATGTTGTTGACTGCCTTTTCAAACTTGTTGATAATGGTTGTCACTACAGCATCACTCCTACTTTGCAGCTTTTCTGCCAGGTCTTTACCTGTCTTGGCCCGTTCTACCAGCATATCACACTTCTTGAAAGTGGTGCTGATTTGTTCGTCTAAGTCGGTGCGGTCAGTTACCAGTACAATCTTAGGGTTGGTAATGCTCTTGTCCATGGCAATAGCCTGTGCCAACATTACCATGGTAAGGGACTTGCCGCTTCCTTGAGTATGCCAAATTACACCCCCTTGGCGCTTACCACCTTGAATATGGTGCACCCGCTTGCTGATTTTGTTGATAGCAAAGTATTGCTGGTAACGAGCAATTTTCTTGATACCCCCATCAAACACGATGAAGCTATAAACTAAATCTAATAGGCGCTGCGGGCGGCATAGGCCGTATAGCAATTCATCCTGCTTGGTAAACCTTACCCCGTCTTTCTCCAATGCTTCGAAGTGGTACCTTACATAGGCGTAGCGACCGCTAAACAAATGCTTATGCTGTGCAGGCTGCAGCGGCTGGTTCTTCAAAACTTGCAGCTCTTGTTTATAGGCTAAGAGTGAAGTTTCTTTTTCCAGTTTGGTTTTACCCGCTGGCTTCTCTTCCCACTGTGCCCAAAACTTATGGGGGGTGGCATTGGTAGCGTAGGCCGCCTGGTTAGTGGCAATGCTAAGGCAGAGCTGCGCATACACATATAATGAGCGTATGCCGTCTTCCTGCTGATTGCGCAGATGTTGAGAAATGGCCTGCTCCAACGGGTCTTTTATATCAGAGCGCTTGCACTCGATAATACAGAGCGGTATACCATTAACAAACAGCACAACATCAGGTCGGTAATGGTCTTGGCTTGCGGCCCGCATAACGCTGTACTCTTCTGTAACGTGAAACACGTTCTTGCTCCAGTCCTGCCAGTTAATATACTGCAGGGTATAGCTCTTTTTGTCTCCCTCTATACTTTGCTCCAGGGCCTTACCCAGCGTAAGCAGGTTATAAACATGCTCACAAGCTGCCATATACCCATCCTGCATCGGCACATCCTTTAAGGCTTGTATACCTGCTTTGATATTACTGTCTACAAATTCGTAGCTCTCGCCTTTGTAGGTAATGCTGTTGATGCACTCCAGCTGCTGACGCAGCACACCCTCCAGCAACACTGCTGTGGTTTTACCGCCTCGCAACTGCAGCGCTTCTTCCTGTGTCAGGTAGGTATAGCCTACTTTCTGCAGAAACTGCAGCGCGGGTATTTGGCTGATGTGGTCTTCGAGAAAAGAGGGAGTTTCCATAGTTTAGCTAACTGGTTCTGCTTTTAGATTTACCCGTACCTGACCTGTCAGGAGCTTCTGCACTAGGCCTTTTTTCTGTTGTTTTAGTGCATTGAGCTTTTGCTGCAAGACTTCGATTTCTTTATCTGCGGCTTGAAGGACGGAAGCTATTTTTTGCTGCTCTCTAAAATCAGGTATAGATAATTTTAGGTTAAAGAAATCTACAGGGGTTACATTTAACAATCCATGTGCACGACCTCCCTCATGTGCAATCTTCTTTAGCTCACGATTCAAGAAACCAGCATTAAAGTAATGCTCCATAAATTCAGGTGAGTGCTTACTTTCATTCTTCAAACCGAAGCAAATGTATAGAGTCGTAACTACACCTGCCTCATAGTATTTCAGTCTTTTAATAGCCCCCATAGGGTATCCATTAGAGTAGCTTTTATTATAAGCGAACTCTCCTTTCCTTAGTAGGAAATAATTATCAAGCGTTTCACTCGCTACTTGTTTGTTAAAGTAATGCTCCTGATTTATTAATCCCTTTTGAGCAGAAATAGTAAGCACATTGGTATTTGCATCTGTATTCTTTCGTGTCACACGATTAAAAACATCCCCTAATGTTACTTCCTGCCATTCATCTGTAAACTCCTTAAACCGTTTTTTACCAGTAAGGAGCTGCTGCATTAGAGCTTTCTTGCGCTTTTGCTTGGCGGCAATTAGCTGCTGCAGTTTCTCAATGCCATTATCCCAAGTAGAAAATATAGTGCCTATGGCGCGTTGTTCCTCAAAAGGCGGCTTTATTACTTCGATTGATGAACATACTTCTTTGTTAAGTTTGGGCTGTGCAGTTCCTGTATTATACTTGTCATACTTTAGGCTCTCCAAATATTCTGTTAAGAAACCTATATCCATATCTTGGTTTGGACGCAGTACGTGAGCGTGATTATTTACCCATATCTTGCCCGACACCTTAAACGCAAGAGGAGTACTACGATTCAGAATATTAGCTCCATCTTCACCTAACAGAATCAACTCTTCATCGAAAATAAAGTTATCAACATAATCAATTATGCCTGACGCTCCATAATATGGGTAAATACCCCTACGCATTGCCCTGTCACTTTCTTTTATGGGTTTCCTTTTACCATCAAGAAAAGTGCATACTTTACCTAAAGTTGTAACCTCCCAACCAACAGGAATGCATTTCGTTTCAAGCAACTTATCCTCTGCTTCTGCTATCATAAGTTCATTAGATTTGAAAGTGTTTGATATAATAATCGGCTTGGCATTCTACCTATCCTATCGTTAAGCAAGTCATTAGGAAAAGACTGATTAAGAGCTTTCATAATAATACTCTCAAGCCTACTTAATCTTCCTATTTCGAGAACACCAAATGTGTTTAGCCGAATTACATTGTAAGAAAGCACTATATCCAAAGCTTGCCTATACTCTTCGTAGTTGTACTCGCCACTATAGTTTGATAGCTTTCTATTTGCTGTGCTCCGAACCAACTTATTCCAATCCCAATTTGGTCTTGGGTCGTAGTACAAGTGGCTCTGAAAGCGGTGCAGGAAATGCTTTTTAGCTTTGCCTACATACACAGGTGTATTACCGTCAAACATGATGTAGATACCCTGCCCATAATATTCTTCTTTATGCAGGTCATAGAAAGCTATAGCACCAGGGTTACCATTAAGCACCATATCTTCCATTGTAAGAGAGCCATACCTTACCTTTTCAGAGGCAATAATTCTCTCAGCTGCTTCCTGCACAGTAAGGTCAGCAATAGCTGAATAAGGGATTACTCCATTCATCATCTATAGGCTCAATTCTTCCAAATAGCTTTTCATTTCCTGCTGCACCGCTGCCAATTCATCTTCCAACTTGTCAATCTCTTGTTGCACGGCCTGCACATCAATAGCATCCTCTTCTTCAAAGGTGTCCACATAACGCGGGATATTCAGGTTATACTCGTTTTCCTGCAGCTCCTCAGGAGTAGCAACATAGGCAAACTTGTCCTCTACAACACCCGCTTCAAGCTCACCACTATTAAAACGTCGGTAAGTATCTACAATCGCGTTGATATCCTGCTCGCGAAGCCTATTTTGGTTCTTTCCTGGTTCGTAGCGCTGGCTGGCATCTATGAACAGCACATTCTTGTTAGTGCCTTTTCCACGGTTAAAGATTAGGATAGCAGCAGGAATACCGGTACCAAAGAATAAGTTAGACGGCAGGCCAATCACAGCCTCCAGCAAGTTTTCTTCAATGGCTTTTTGACGAATCTTACCCTCAGAAGAGCCACGGAACAGTACACCATGCGGCACCACTACACCTACCTTACCCCTACCCTCGTAGGTAGTCTCAATCATGTGCGAGATAAAGGCCCAATCTCCCTTGCTAATAGGTGGCACCCCACGCCAAAAGCGGTTGTGTGGGTCTGCAGCGGCTTCATCAGCACCCCACTTATCCAGCGAGAAAGGCGGGTTGGCAACTACTGTATCAAATTTCATTAGGGCATCACCCTCTTTCAGTTTTGGGTTGCGGATAGTATCACCCCAGCGCACCGTAGCATTATCAAAGCCATGCAGGAACATATTCATTACAGCCAGTGCCCAAGTACTACCGTTGGCTTCCTGTCCGTAAAGCGAGAAGTTATCAGAACCTACTTCACGGCCTGCCTTAATCAACATCGAGCCCGAACCGCAAGTAGGGTCACAAATACGAGCTCCAGGTGCCGATTTAGTCAATTTGGCAATAAGCGTAGAAACCTCACCTGGGGTATAAAACTCTCCCGCTTTTTTTCCTGCATCAGAAGCGAAGTGAGCTATCAGGAATTCGTAAGCATCACCGATGATGTCGTTACCAGCCAAATGGGATGGACGCAGGTCCAGCTTCTTATCACTGAAGTCAGTCAGCAAATTCTTCAGGCGCGTCTTCTTGTCCTTAGCGTCACCCAGGTTACTGGAGTTAAAGTCGATGTTACGGAAAATACCCGAACCGTCTTCACCTCCTAATTTTTCACGGTTAGCTTCCTCTAAGTCATTTAAGGCAATGTTTATCAGTTCACCAATATTGGTCTCGTTGCGGTGCTCGTACAGGTAATCAAATGTACAATGCTCGGGCACCACAAAACGCTCGTGACGCATGGCACGCTCTGCACGCTCCTTATCACCGTCATACTTCTCTAAGTACTTGCTAAATTTATCCTTATGCACATCGCTTACATACTTCAAGAAGAGCATGGTAAGGATATAGTCTTTATACTGGCTTGGGTCGATAACGCCTCTAAAGGTATCGCACGCTTTCCAAACTATGTTATTAATCTCCTGCTGTGTAATTTTCTTTTCCATTATATAAATATATAAATTAATATTATTGTTGCACCGCTAATAGTAGTTGACTTTGAATTTGTTGCTCTCGTAGCACTTCTAACAGCTGCATAATCTGCTTTTCTCTGTTTCGTAATTGCTGAATCCTGAGCACCTGCTGCTGTCGCTCTAAGCTTGGCAATGGCACCTCCAATTCTTCCAGCGTCTTTTTAGAAATGGATGGTATAGAAGAACCTCTTGCCTGATGCTTCAGTTGCGCTTGGGTAACTGGGTGGTTCAGGTACCAGGCCAGGTAGGCTGGCAATACTTGTTGGACGCTTTTCTTCATAGGCTTCAAGATTAAAAATATGGATGATGCGATGGCCTGCCCCATGGCAGAATCGTACTCTACGGCAAAATTATTGGCACCCTTGGCTACAAATAGCACGTCACTTTCTGATAATAGGTGCCTGCTTAGACCACCCTCAATCACAACATTAGGCACTATACTCCCCTGCAGTTTCCCAAAGGCGTCAAACATACTGGCTTGCAGGTAAGTAGCTTCACCATTAGGCACCGTCTTAGCATACACCCCAGTTTGTATAGCGACAAGCTCTTTTAGTAGCATTTTCATATTATTTTATTCAGTAATCACTCTACAAACATATAGCATTATTCTATATTTCGAAAGTTTTAGCTTCAGTAATCAGTCTACTAATTTTTACATATATAAAGTAAAGCTTTAATAACCAATCAATTGATGCTTGAAAAAATTTAGAAAAAAAATAAAGTAGGCTGTTTGCCTTGGGCTTTATATGTAAAGAGGGGGGTGGGGAAACGATCTTTGGAGGGGTGGGGGTAGGGGCTCTCCGGTGGTGGCTCTCCTATATATACCATGGGATCCCTTTTTATTCGATACAAAAACGGCAGAATTTTCGTTTTTGCGGGGTCCATCACCTGAACATATCAACATCAAACCGAACTAAATAATCTGCCAAGTCAATCCCCTGCTGCCTGTCTGCTGCAGTCGCTCCACGCTCCAACATCTCGGAGACCATCACACTAGCAACGGCAGATAGCTCCTGCGCTTTCTCCCTCCACTTCTCTAGGCTATTCACGTCGGGAAACAGTACAACGTTCCTCCCCTTCAGGACCTGGCATTTCTCCACGGACAGGTTGTAGAGGCCACCACTGGCCAGCCACACGAATTGCGGCAAGTAGACACTCGCAATGAGGGCCGTTTTCTCACTCTCCACAACGGCAACTGTCTTCGTGGGCTCAGAGGCTAACAGGTGCTCCCCAAACAGACACTGCTGCAGGTTAAATTCACTCAACTGCAGCACACTATGCACCCAGTTGATGTGACTGAACGGCTCCTTTATCCTCTTGCCTTTCTCTGGGTCATACAGCATGACTTTTCCGGTCCTTACCTTTCCGGTAACATCGACCTGCCAAAACACCGTGGCCCCGCCCCAATGGCTGGAGGTACCGATACGGTAACAGCTAACTAAATCCTGCGCGACATCGGCTCCAAACCTACGTGTCAGATAAAACACCAAATGGTTCTCGGAGTAGCGGCGGAGGCTTTGCCTAAATATGTCTTCAGGGATATAAGAGACAGGTTTGGGCGTGTGAGGTTTGGGTGAAACGTCAACTTGCCTGTACAACTCGATGCTTTGTCCCAAGAGTGGGTTGTCCTCGAAGAACTGCTTTGGGGTGTAGTGGTAGCCACAGCTGTCTACCCGATCACACCTGCCTACACGCTCATCAAGGTAATTCCCGGTTTCCGTGTCAATATAGCGTGTGAACCTTCTGCGCGCCCCGCAACTCGGGCAGTCAAAGCGTGTTTTCCACCCCTTGTACGGCTGTAAGGTAAAGCGATAGGCTGCCATAGCAATAAATGTTTTTATTAGCCCACACATCCAACACACCCAGCACCGGATTGTGCTGGACGTGCTGAAAGTGCTGCCAGTTTAACTACTTTTCCTTATGTAGACGGCCTGTCCGTAATTCTTGCGTTCCATCTGGTAACCGGCGGCGGTAAGCCGGGCACTGAAAGTCTTTCGAGAGCAGGACTTGTAGCCACTCTCCACGCAGTAGACCCGGTACTCTGAGTACAGGGCCTTGAACGGCATACTGCTAACCATATCCGCCTTATACCCCTCGTCCTCCAGGAACAACAACACACTGTCAGACCCCTGCTTATACTGCAGCAGCTGCCTCTCCACAGCCTCGGAGTAGGTAAAACCCTTCTGCTCCATCAGCCGCCCAAGCCCCGCGAGCACCCAGTTTAGGACCCCCGACAGCTCCTGCTCAGTGATCTTCCTGGCCAACTCCTTGTCCTGCCCCTCCTCAGGCACCGTCACCTCGAAGGGCACTATCAGAAGCCGCCGGAAGAAGGCGTTGTTGTGCTCTACGTCCTTGGGCAGCTCGTTACAGTTAAAGATGAACTTGGCATAGTTGGTAATGGTGAAAGGGTCCTTATACGGCAGCCGCGCCTCCACCGGCTCACCCGAGACGAGCTGCTTGAACAGGTCAAGCTGCATCCTGCCCCCACTTATCTCACTGGCGTAGTTTAGCAGTTTATCACCGATTTTAGCGCGGTAGTACCCGCTGGAGTCTGTCAGGCTTTGGAGCGAGAAATTCGACACATTACTGGTACCCAACATGGAGTTGATGACCTCAAAGAACACGGACTTACCGTTTGCCCCCGAGCCATAAAGCAGCAGGGCCTTCTCCAGCTTTAGCATGCCTGAGGGCACAAAGACAGAGCCTATGTACTCAGCTAGTATCTTTTGCCTGTCTGGGTCCGGCTGCACCTGATTCAGGTAATTCCTAAACATCGGCGCCTCGGCCTTCGGATCGTAGGCGAAAGGCAGCTGATAGGTCAGGAAGTCTTGTGGACGGGGCGCCCGCAACACATGCCCCTCCGGCCTTATCTCTAATGTGCCGTTCAGCAGGTTCACCAGCACCACCCCCAAACGTTGCTTTGGCTTCGGCAGATTGGCTGCGGCCAGAAATTGTTTATACAGCTGCTCCTGAAAAGAATAGTGTCGGGCATCGAACTTGTCGACTCCCATCTTCTCTGCAGCCCTTCCGAGGAACACTTGAAGCTCGCTGTCATCTACCGCGCACCAAAAAGCCCCGTTATAGAGGTACACACTCCCGTTATGCTGGCATAACCCCCAACTGTTCCGGCGGGCAATACTCAGCACCTGCTCCACGCAGGCCACTAGGTAATGCTTCTTGGCGAGCTTGTCACTGCTATCATCAAGGTCTGCCAACTGCCGAAAGTCAATACGTTCTACATGCTCCAGCAGTCTATCCAGAAGCCGCTCATGCGGCACGGGCTCGAACTTGTTCTGTAGCCGCTCTACCTCTGCCTTGATTGCCTGAATGTCAAGTTTTAGGTTATCAGCCTGTGGTCGTAGACACAGGGAGTGGTATGAGGCAGTGCGCATCAAGCTGAGGTGGTTACTTGCCGGCTTCATCGCTTACCTCCTTTCCTAATTTTATTGTTGGCACTTCTAGCCAACTGCAGGTTGACCTCACAGCTAGTGTTCCTCTCCACCGTTTGGGTTTCTACCCAAGCAAGAAGTTCTTTGCGGGAAAACACTAACCGACGCCCGAATCGTTTGTGAGGGATCTCCTTGGAAGCGGTAAGTTTGTAAAGTTTAGACTTACTGAGCCCAGTAATCGCCAGCGCATCTGGTAAAGTGCAGCGGTCTGAAGACTCAGTTATTCTTGGTGTAGAGCTTTTTTCTTTTAGCTCAAGGAGCAGCGTTTCCAATCGGTTCAAACGCCTCTCGATTACTGAAAATGGATTGTCAATCATCGGCTTAGAATTTAATTTAAGCCAAAGTTGCAGAAGGTGGAACTTGCGTTTTTTGCTGAAATCTTGCAGCAAGAAAATAGCAAATTATTTAGCCTTGAGAGCCGCTGTAATTTTCCGTTTATATCCCGCTATTCGCTCCTCCTCTCCTTGCCTGGTACCATTCTGCAGCTTACCGACCCATTTATTATAAGCCTGACGTGTCCCTACATCTCCAAAGGTACTTGATAATGCCGCATGCATACTTGTTTGATTAGTAAAGAAATCTCTCCTGATAAGGCCAAGGTCTGCCAGTGCGCAGAGTAATAAAAAAAACACCTTAGGACTGGAGTTTGAATAATTTTGCAACAAGAAGCTCATTAGCTTTTGCTTTTCTTCTTCACCTTCAGTTATTATATAATCTTCAAAAGAAACAGGTTCAGGTCCATCATTTCTGTCTTTCTCTACCCCCTTATTCAAATTGGCATCTGATGCACCCCTATCTTGAAATAGGGGCATGTATTCACCGGAGATGTTATAGTCCTCCCTCCTGAGGTCACTATCATACTTAAGGCGCACAATACCGTATTTTTTAGCTATACTTAGTATCTCCGTTGCAGCCAAGCTCAGGCCACTTATGTATCCGCTATCAATAATAGTAAAAGCACTATCTCTTGCTGCAAAACTATAGTCATAATTTAGCTGCAACAACCGTTTTTCGCGCAGCATCCTAAATTGAGTTAACAGGTAACCAATGCCATTATAGTAAACTTCTTCTACGTATTGCTTAAGCGGTACCGGATGTTCTAAATTACTTAGGACAACTTCTTTAAATTCATCTAGGAACCGCTCAAGTTGGCTTCCCCTGTAGTTAATTATCTTTTCTTGGCTATAACTTTCACCATTAAGTAGCTTCTGAAGCTCCCAAAGCGCCTCTTCCTCAGAACGACGCATTAAATTAAACTGGGTAAACTTGACATCGGCAGCCATATCAAGATGCTTTCTTGAAGTTGGTGAGCAAGGCTGCATTCTTCAGACGCTCTTCTTTCTCAAATCTCGCCATATAGTTTTCAGTAGTTTTTAAGTCATTATGCCCAAGCGTCTCAGAGATATAAGCAAGATTAGCCCCTGAGCGCTTGAGTACGGTAGCATAACTATGTCGCGCTGTATAAGTACTAATACTACCAATACCCAATTCTTTACCAATACCCTTCATCTTCTTATTCATCAGGCTCGTTACGTTTTTTATGATGCGCCTTTCGTCTTCCGGGGTTTCGTCGCCACTTAGAAAAGGGAAAATGTAATCGTTTGGCTCTGCGTTGCTGTTTCCCCACTTATTGATAATAGCCTGCATCTCGGGCGTTATAACAGCATGTATTTGTTTTTTCTTCTTTGCCTTGGCTAATGTTTTCTGTCTGTAAAAGGAAATTTCCCCATTGTTGATGTTTGAGAACTTGAGCTTACATATATCCGTGATATTGGCCCCATTACAGAGGTAAGAGAAGAGCCACAGATCACGGCACCTTTCCTCTGTTTCTGTCTTACATTGATAGTCTACTATTTTGGCAATCTCTCCAATCGTTAAAGAAATGCTCCTGCCTTCGTGTTGCGGTATCTCATACTTTCCTTTCCCAAACGGGTGTTGGGAGGGTTTGATTATTCCTGCAGCCTTTGCTTCATTTACAATTACTTGCAGTGCCCTCATATACATCGATATGGTAGTATAGCTCTTATTTTCTTCGAGTAAACTCTTTTCATATCGCAGGAGCCAATCAATAGTAACCTGTGAAAACTTAACCTGCTTCCCAGCAAAAAGCTCTATACTACGCAGCGTGTACTTATACCAATCTGCCGTACTTACTTTACCATTTGCTTTCAGGCCTTCAATTTTGGCTTTGAAAGCTGTATTCAACGTATCACCCGTAGCATTGCCCAGCCGCTTATTTAATGTATCAAATGAAAACGTGTCGTCTTTAACGAGCGCTTTGACAGCATCTCTCACCTTTTCCGCTGTAACCTGCACAGAGTTTCTTATCTCAATTAACTCTCTGTTCCTAGTACTCGCCAATTTTTCCCAGTCTTCTTCAGCCAGGTATTTTCCAGTTGAGTAATATTGGCGTTGCCGCTTATAGGTAACACGTATTTTGGCAGGGAACAATCCAAACTTGTTTGCTCTCCTGGTATCCAGCATTGCAGACACCGTAATTCCGTTATCAGAGTAGTCGAACATAGGCCTTCCACAGGTAAATTGTGCACACACAATTTGCACACAGAGTTAGAAAATAACTGAAAACAGTTGATATTAGAAGAAACAGATATAGCCCTTAATGCGTTCCATTTAAGTATTTTGTTACCCAATGAAAATAGGGGAAATTATCAGAAAAAGCACTTTTCCTGCATGGCATGCAAGAGGTCATCGGTTCGACTCCGATATTCTCCACGAAAGGCAACTGCGAAAGCGGTTGCCTTTTTTCATTTTTGATCGAACCCATACTTGCCTGTGGCTCACAGCCAGAAAACCGGCCGCAATACTGCCCGTTACCAATTCTATGGATCAAGCGGAATAGTTGTGGGGTAGCTCTTCTCAGGCATAGATGTTGGCTAGTCGGAAGAGGAAAAACGTTGTATCTCTGACTCCCCTGAAGGTGGCTCTGAAGGCTTTTACCTTAGCATTGAAGGATTCGGCCGAGGCATTGGTGCTGCGGTTATTGAAGAAATTGAGGATGTGCTCATAATGATTCTGTACCGACCGGGCCACCGTGCGAAAGGAGTCTATACCGGAGGCCTCCACTTCATTGTACCAGATGGCCAGGCGCTTGAATGCCTGCTGCTTGCTTTTGCAATAGGTAAAGATCTGGCCCAGCTCCATGGCCAGGTCATAGGCCCTGCCCAGCAGCGGATACCTGTAGAAGAGCATATCGGCTCTTTCCTTTTGGGAGGCGCTCCATCTGCTTCGGTGCTTGAAGAGCAGGTAGCGGCTGCGGGCCAGCAGCTGCTTCAACGTGTCCCCGTTAGATAGTACTTCCGCGTCAAAACGCTGCCTGCTCCTTTTCGCCTGCTCTAACCGCTGGTTTTCCTCATCCAGGGCTTGCCAGCGGTACTTGATACGAAGCTCCTGCACCGCTTCATAAGCCAGCTTCTGGACATGGAAACGGTCAATGACCCGGCAAGCTTTGGGAAAGCAGCCTCTCACAGCCTTGGCCATGTCCAGGGTCACCTCCCGGACTTTGGCTCTGGCCGTCTGGGGTATGCCTTCCAGCACTGTGATAATGTCTTCTGCCTGTGTGCCCCTGACCATCGCCACCAGCGCGCCTTTTCTGCCTTTAGCGGCTTTGTTGGTCAGGATGGTGTAGAGCTCTCCATTGGAGAGGGCTGTCTCATCAATGCTCAGCTCTTGGCCAACGTTCTGGGGAAAGCGCATCCAGTCGGAGGCGTGCTCCCGCTGCTCCCATTGGTGAAAGTGGCTGGTGTGCTCCTTGTACTGCTCCTGGAGCTGTTTGCCGTCCAGGTGGAAGTAGCTGGCCAGTTGCCGGCAGCTGACGGGGGTGTTATCCAAGTGCTGCTTTTAAAAAAGCGGCGAATTCACTTGTCATTCGCGTTCCCTGTTGTACCAGTTTCCAGTCTCTGGTGATTACCTCTCCCGAGTCAGGTAAGTGCCAGCGGCGTCTTTTGATGCAGAGGGTGACCTGCTGGCCACGGATAGGGAAATCCTGCAGCTTAATCTCAGGCAGGAAACCTTTGGACTCAGAGCGCTGGCCATGATAAACTTCGGGGAGGAGGTTCTTCTCCTCCAACTGCAGCTGCAGGCCTGCCGGGCCTTGCAGGACATGTGTTACGTTGAAGTACTCCAGAATACCTTCTGGCAAGAGACAGCGGATAAGAGTGAGGTAAGGATCTTGCAAGGGAAAAGCGTGTGTGGTGAATTATACGCACGCAAAGCTGCTCTTTTTTTCACTGCCCCACAAGTTTTCGGATTGATCCAATTCTATCTCCTGACGCTTTTGCACATGCCTACAAAACAAGAGACAGGCTGCGGCTATTTCATCAGATTTAGTTTCAGAACCTTGCCGTTATCCTGATCCGTCAGCACGTAGATAGACCCGTCTGGGGCCTGCTCCACATCGCGCACGCGCACAGTCAGCGGGATACGCTCCACTTCCTCCGCCTTGCCGCCGTTTAGTTGCACCCGCACAATACCTGAGCTGGTCAGCCCGCCAATCAGCGCGCTTCCCTTCCATTTCGGATACATGCTACCTGTGTAGAAAACCATCCCGGAGGGAGAAATGGTAGGTGTCCAATGGATAACGGCGTCGGCAAACTCAGGGCGTGTGGATGGTTTGGGGATTTTGGAGCCATCGTAGTTATCGCCCCAGCTTACCACCGGCCAACCATAGTTCCTGCCAGCTTGGGGCTGGTTCAGCTCATCGCCACCCATTGGCCCCATCTCTGCGATCCAAAGGTTGCCTGTGGCCGGGTCTACGGCTGCGCTTTCTATGTTGCGGTGGCCGTACGACCATACCTCATCCCTTGCCTCCTGCTTCCCCACAAAGGGGTTATCCTTCGGCACTGTGCCGTCCGGTTTTAGGCGCACAATAGTACCCAAGTGGTTTGAAAGGTCCTGGGCGGGGTCAAACTTGAAGCGCTCGCCCAATGTCAGCACCAGGTGCCCGTCCGGCATGAACACAATGCGCCCGCCGAAGTGGTTAGGCCCCTCCACCTTCTGCTCCTGCCGGAAAATCACCTTAAAGTCCTTGATCTCGTTTCCTTCCAGCCGTCCCCGCCCAACTGCCGTGGAGGCGGTGTTGTTCTCCCCGGGCTCTGCAAAAGAAAGGTAAACAAGGTTGTTTTGCCCAAAGTCAGGGTCCAGTGCCACGTCCAGCATCCCTCCCTGCCCCTGCGCAAACACTTTGGGCGTGCCCTCCAGCGGCTCGGAAAGCTTGTTATTCTTGTCGAGTATGCGGAGCGTGCCAGCCCGCTCTGTAACCAGGAGCCGGCCGTCCGGCAGAAAAGCCATACCCCACGGATGATCCAGGTTTTGGGCCAGCGTCTCCACCTTAATATCGCCTGCCTCCGTTCTGACGGAGGATTTCTGCGCACAGGCTTGGTCTGCCATAAGCAATAAGGCTAGCATAGCCGCGGTGGCCCTCAAGAGGCGCACCAGTGTGTGGTTCTTTGTTGTCTTCATAGCCGGTAGATTTTCTTGTACTTCTTTACAACGCAGCTTAATTACCTGTTGTTATGAAATTTACATCCCCTACCCTGCCTGTGATTAGGTAGGCGAGGCTGTTGCCTTTATGCTCCCCTGGCGCTTCCGGCATTTTGCACAAGATGGGCGGCCAGCGCGCATGGCTCCCCGCAGGTCTACCCTTGCTATACACCAGGCTTGGTGCCTCAGGCCAATGCTTTCCTCCCTTCCTAAATATCGCCCTTCCTCCACTGCATATACCCTCCTTTCTAAAACAACCCTACCCCGGCCCCGTACCACATAGGACTTGTTTCACTAAAAAAGGAGGTAGCTATGGCTTTTAACTTTGAGGAGAATCAGAAGGATGCAATCAATCTGCTTAAGAAAGTAGCGGAGGAGTTGGACACAGAAGACCTGAACCAGGCGGGCCGTGTGTTCCGGGCTGTGTTGCAGGCCATCCGCGACAGGCTGCCCGTGAACGATGCGGCACACTTTGCCGCGCAGCTGCCCATCATCTGGAAGGGCATTTACTATGACCAGTATAACCCGGCCCAGGTACCCGTAAAGATCCGCGACGGGCAGGAGTGGATAGACTTTATCCGGAGCAAGAACGCCTTCGCCGCCAACAACGACTTCATCACCGACGGCGACATCATTAGATCGTTCCAGTCGGTGTTCAAGGCACTGCGCCACTGCGTTTCGGCAGAAGAGCTGCACAAGGTAAAAGAGGCCATGCACCACGACATCCAGGAATTGCTGGAAGTATAAGCCAGCCTAACCAAAGTATAAAAGGTGCCGTTTCCATACTTAGTATTGAAGAAGCGGCACCTTTTATGTATCTCGTACCATGAAAAAAATCTACATCACCCTTATCTCTATCCTTCTACTTAGCGCCTGCCGGCAGCAGGAGTCTGAACTGACCTCTGCCACTATAACGACACAGCCCGTGAGCCAGGATACGCTGCAGGACACCGTAGCGGCAGCCCCAGCAACACCTCCCCTATCCAGCTGCCAGGTAGAGGCTCCACTGCTGCTGCCCCCCGACACGGCCACCACAGACGCCGGGCTGGTGAAGTACCTGCAGCAGCTGGAGCAGGCCGTGCAGACGCAGAACGCAAAGCAGCTGCAGGAACTGGTGGACCCCAACATCAGGACTGGCTTCGATGAGAACGGCGGCTGGAGCCGCTTTGCCGGACAGTGGCACCCCGGAAACGCCAACTCAGAAGTATGGCTGCTGCTGCAGCACCTACTGCAGCTCGGTGGTGGATATCCCCTCGAGAACAACCGGGAAGTGTACGCGCTGCCTTACGTCTATAGCAACTGGCCCGATTCGATAGATGCCTTTATGCATGTGGCCGTGATAAGAACGGGGGCCATACTTCGGGAGGAGCCTGTGGCCAACGCCCCCGCCGTGTGTGCCCTTAACCAGGTGATGCTGAAGGTGGATTACGGCAAATCGTACCCGGAGGGGGCGCCGCAGAAAGAGTGGTGGCATGTGCAGAGCGCCGACGCGCAGCTGCAGGGCTACCTGCACCGCTCCGACGTGCACAGCCCGGTGGGGTACCGCGCTATCTTCAACAAAAACAAGAAAGGCAACTGGCAGATGACCGCCCTGGTAGCCGGCGACTAAAGTATAAAAGGCCAGTTGCTAAAGTATAGCAACTGGCCTTTTATACTTTCACCTGATTTATACTTATACGAACAAGCCTTCAACGGACAGGTAGCGCTCGCCGGTATCGTAGCAAAAGGTAAGCACCTTAGCGCCGGCCGGAATCTCCTCCTCCAGCTTTTTGTTCACAGCCGCCAGCGAGGCCCCGGAGGATATCCCCACAAACAGGCCTTCCTCGCGAGCGGCGCGGCGGGTGTAGTCAAAGGCTTCGTCCTGCTGCACCTGCACCACGCCATCCAGCAGCGTGGTATCCATAATGGAAGGTATAAACCCTGCCCCGATGCCCTGCAGCGGGTGCGGCCCCGGCTCTCCTCCGCTCAATACCGGCGAGGCAGTGGGTTCCACTGCGTATACTTTCAGGTCCGGGAATCTGCTTTTGAGCACTTTGGCCACGCCTGTTATATGACCGCCTGTGCCTACCCCGGTAATCAGGTAATCAAAGCCATCCGGAAAATCCTCCAGAATCTCCTGTGCAGTGGTGTCTATATGGATCTGTGTGTTGGCCTCGTTGTCGAACTGCATGGGCATCCAGGCGTTGCTGTTCTCCTGCAAGATCTCCCGGGCACGGGCAATGGCCCCTTTCATCCCCAGCTCGCGCGGGGTTAGCTCCAGGCGGGCGCCGTAGGCAGCCATCAGCCGGCGGCGCTCCACCGACATCGACTCCGGCATCACCAGGATAATATCATAGCCTTTTACGGCGGCCACCATGGCCAGCCCCACGCCCGTGTTGCCGGAAGTCGGCTCCACAATCACGCCCCCTTTGGTGAGCAAACCTTTGCGTTCGGCATCCTCCACCATCGCCAGGGAAATACGGTCTTTTATACTTCCGCCGGGGTTGCTGCGCTCTAGTTTCATCCATACTTCCACATCGTCTCTAAACAGCCTGTTGATGCGCATGTGGGGGGTAGCCCCAATAGAATCCAGTATCGTGTTGATCTTCATACTTGCTTTGCTTTATACTTTGTCAGATGGAAAAATTGATCAGGTTGGCAGGCTCCTCAGAACGGCGCACGTCTATCTGCGGGCGGTGGTATACGCGCGAGTGGGGCGGCACGCTCTCTGTGAGCCACACATTACCGCCGATGATACTATGGGCCCCCACCACCGTGTTGCCGCCCAGGATGGTGGCGCCGGCATAAATAACCACGTGATGCTCAATGGTCGGATGGCGTTTGATTTTGGCCATGGCCTTGTCTACGCTTAGGGCCCCGAGCGTTACGCCCTGGTATACTTTCACGTGGTTGCCGATCTGGCTGGTTTCCCCAATCACCACACCGGTGCCGTGGTCGACGCAGAAGTGGGTACCGATCCGGGCTCCCGGGTGAATGTCGATGCCGGTGCGGGCGTGGGCATACTCGGTGAGCACGCGCGGCAGCAGCGGCACCTGCAGTTCGTAAAGCGCATGCGCGATCCGGTACATGGCCACCGCCCTGAAACCCGGGTAGGTCCGGATCACCTCCTCTCTGCTTTGCGCGGCGGGGTCGCCCTGGGCAATGGCCTCGGCATCCATCAGCAGCAGGTCATAGATGTAAGGCAGTTCCTGCATCATCCGCTCCGACACTTCCTCGGCCGACATGGGCAGCTCCTGCTCCATACTTGTCAGGATGCGCATCATGTTCACTTTAAGGCCGCTGCTGAACTCCTCCAGCTCCTGCACCGTCTCGAAGCGCACATCGGCCAGCGGCGGGAAGAGCAGTTGCAGCACCCCTTCCACCAGGTTGCAGATAGCAGAGGCCGGCACCTGGTGCTTGGCTCGGTGGTGGCTTTTGAATAAGGTGGTTAAGAACTGGTTGTCCATGATCTTCTTAAAACGTATGTCGGTATTTCGTGTTCTAAGCTCAACAAAAAAAGGGAGGTTTTGTTAGCCCCGGGCTGCACTTACAGGCGGTGTGCAACAAAAAAAGGGAGCCTCAAGAGGCTCCCTTTCCCTTCTGCTCCTTTGGCTTATACTTCCTCGCGGCAGAACTCGATCACGTCGATGGCACCGCCGCCGCTGCGGCTGCTCTCATTGCCAAACACCACGCGCAGCTTCACCACGCCCGGCGTATCCACGCGCAGGCGGGTGGCACCGTAGGCGCCTGTTACGGGCAGCTCCATCGTCTTTAGTATGTTGCCCTCTTTGTCCAGCAGCTCCAACTTAGAACCAGCCTCCTCCTCAGTGATGTCGAGCACGTGCAGGCCCTTGAGGTTGATGCTGCCCATGGCCGAGAAATCCATCTCAATACGGCTGCCCTTGTCATACAGGCTCGTTGTCTTACCATTGCTGCTCCCCACGCTCAGCACCTGGCCCATCGGGCGCATGGCGGCCGGGCTTGGTGTCCTGAACTGCTGGTTCTTGCGGTCCGGGGCACTGGTATCGAACAGCAGGGCCGCGTTTTCCCCGGCGTAGCCACCGTTGCTTGTACGGTAGTGCGCCGCGACCCTCACCGGCGTGTTCTGGCTATAGACCGTGGTGATGGCGCCCCTGCTTGCCTCCGTAGGGGTATACTCGTCAAACTCAATGATCTCGCAGCTGGAGGGGTCGGTGCCAAAGTTCTGGCTCTGCGTCGCCGCCAGCGGCTCCGCTTCCATTTCTTCCGCTTTATCGCAGCTCATCAGCACGATTCCAAACACGCAGCAACCCAGGACATTCAAAGTAAACTTCTTCATACTACACAATTTTAATTATTCCGATATTACACATACACACATACCTCTCCCCGCTGCTCTGAGTAGAGAAGCAACAACGCCAGTATCAACAAGCAGATTTTATCTTCGGATGGGATGTAAGAGAACTATTATGTGGTGGTTTGTACGAAGCGCCCCTGGAAAAGGCTAAAATAAAGTACAATTTTTTTCTACTGATTCCCCGCGAAAAAATGATTTTTATACTATATAGACGGTTTAAACAGCAGCAAAAGCCATTTGGAGCAGGACTTGCAGGATGTGAGGATTCTCAGGATTATCATTTAGTCACGAGGTTCGCGTGTGCTGGAGCCAGTTGCGGTGGCACAGTGTAAATAGCCGTACAGGCAGGGGGCGGCCGGTCCGTACAGGTATGAACCTCAGCCCGGTCCTCTCTTGTTACGGGGCCAAAGCCAGGGAGGAAACAAGCCAGCTGTAAACGAGGCCAATCAACAGCCGGGAAGTATAGCAGCAAAAGGTTTAGCGGAGGATAGGGGGCGGCCGGCAAGTATAAACTACACGGGCAGAAACCTGATCAGCAACAGCGGTCTCTTATACCTCTTTCTCCCTCCTCACCACCAGCACCAGGTACAGAAACGCCAGCAACGAGAAAACACCCGACGCCCAGAACACCAGGCTAAAGTTGCTGCTTTGGTTGCCGTAGAGCCAGCCCGAGCCCAGTGCCCCAAAACCGATGCCCGCCTCTAGGGCGATATACATGGTGGCCATGGCGCGGCCCCGGTGCTCGAGGTGGCTCAGGTCTATCGTCCAGGCGTAAATGGTGGGGGAGTTCATACCTGTGGCTACCCCAAACAGCACCCCGGCCAGCAGCAGCCCCGTGTCCGTAGCCACCAACCCGATCACGAGCATCGCCAGTGTCAGGAGCGCGGAACTAACGCGCAGCACAGCCACGCGGCCATACTTGTCGGAGGCCCTACCGGCCAGGAAACGGATGGCCAGCGAAGAGAGCGTGAAGGAGGTGAAGAAAAGGCCTTTGTTCTGGATACCCAGGTGCGTGCTGAAATCGGGGATGATGGTGAGGATGGTGCCAAAGCTGAAGGAGGTGAGCAGCATGACCAGCGAAGGCGCCAGCACCCGCGGCTCCAGCACCTCCCGGCGGGAGATACGCAACAGGCCCAGGCTGAACTTCTGCGGCCGCTCTACCGTCTCCTGCATGTGCCAGATCACGGCTACCGACAGAAAGGCCGCTGCCGACGAAGTATAAAACATCACATCGGCGGTATACACACTTGCCAGAAGGCCGCCCAGCGCAGGCCCTGCGGCCATACCCAGGCTCCCTGAGAGCCCCAGCAGCCCCATCGCCTCCCCGCGCCGCTCCACCGGCACCAGATCGGCCACGTAGGCCGATTTACCCGTAGGCGTGAAACCCGTGGAGAAGCCGTGCACGAAGCGCAGCAGCAGGAAAGCTCCCACAGAGGCCACCAGCGGATACAGGAAGCCCGCCAGCACACACACCACACCGCCCACCACCATTACCGGCACTCGCCCGATTCGGTCAGCCAGTTTGCCGCTAAAGGGGCGGGAAAGGCCAGCCGTAAGCGCGAAAAGCGCGATGATGAGGCCTTTGTATTCCTCGCCGCCCAAACTGGCCAGGTAGTCGGGCAGCTCCGGGATGATCATGTTAAAGCTGGAGAAGAAGAGGAAGGAGCTCAGGCAGAGCAACCAGAACTGCAACCCATACACCCGCTTTGTCTGTTCAGCCATAGTCTATACTTCAGGCCGCAATTTGGCAAAGGTTTGGGTTTCGTGCTAATGAGGAGCGGAGGATTTGGGCAGAAAAAAGGTAAACCACCTGCCCCGGCAGGAGCTTCAATCCCCTTACGCGTCTGTTGTATCAGGAGGTTAGCGCCGGAAAAGTATTAAGCAGATTTCCCGTTTTAACTGAGCAAGGTTCGGTTTACATTCCCTGGAGAGCAGTTTTATACGTTGCACGCCTGCTTCCTGGGAGAGGATTATACCTGCATGGCCGGGGCGGTTGGGGACGGCTTTACGCCGTTGATCATGATGCCCTGCTCCAGGGCGGCCAAATGGATACTCCGCGACACGTGGCGGGCCACATCAGGCTTTTGTATAGCGCTCAGGCGCAATTTCGTTATACTGCCTCCCTTAAGTATAAACTTGATCACGTACTCTGTAATCTGCAGTTCCTGTATCTGCTGCCACTCCACCACTTTCTCAGCGCCCAGTAAGGTCAGGCGGTACACCATGCGGTCGGGCGTCATAGAGAAGAAGGCATCCTTAAAGTGAAGCATGTCGGTACCATAGGCTAGCGGAAGCAGGCCCAGGAGCACCATCGCGGCACTGGCCATCGCCCACCCCTCACGGAACGACTCAATCCACAGAAACTCGCGGAGCAGGGCATATGCTCCCCCCAAGACCAGGAACAAACCAATAAGAAGCACTGTCCTTTTAGTGGACCGCAGCTGCTTGCCCGGATACAGATTTACATACATATCGTTTGCCTTAGGTTATTTTAGTGGACTTGTACTCCTTTTATGCGTGTCGTATGCAGAACCTTTTCCTTTACCTGCTGCCGTATCCTGTTGTTCTGTATGTGTCCCAGGTTCACCTGATGCTCCTCTAGATTCCTTCATACGAATGGCACTTTATACTGGTTTATTTTAATATATCCAACTTTATACCAACCAAAACCCTGCTCTGCCTGCATACAGCGGGGGAGGCAGCGAGCGCCAGCTCCACTACGGGTGAGGTGCCGTCGGTAGTGCGAATTCCGGTCCAACCAAACGCTAAAGATAAAGTATGCGGGCACCAGCAGGCTTAGCAGCACCAGCACCGGGGAAAAGATCTGGGAAAAGAAAAGATACAGCAGCACGAACTGTAAGGCCATGGCCGCAAGCGCCGGCAGCAGGCGCCGCTCCGAGCTGGGTTGTATCGTATAGGCATCTTCAGAAAGGCTGATGCTGGTGTCCTGCATAGGGGCTACATCTTTTACAGTCTAAAAATATAAAAACCTCCTTATATATCAAACTCCCTGCGCCTGCTGCATGTCGGCACATTTTAGTAACTTAAAGCGCCATTTAGAATTTACCTCATGAAAATACGCTATACCTGGTTGCTTGCCCTGGGCACGCTGGCCTCTTGCCAATACCTGCCCCTGCAGCGCAGCACCACCAGCACTGTGCAGCCCTCCAACAACAAGTTCGGCGATGTAACCCTGCAGCAAATCTATACTTTGCAGGACGAGCGCAATGCCACGGGGCTGCTGCCCTACCTCAGCAACCCGAATACCTCTTACCGCCGCCACGCCGCGCTGGCCTTTGCCTCTGTGCAGGATACCACTGCCCTGGATGCCTTGCAAAGCATGCTGGAGGACTCGGTTGCGTCTGTACGGGAAGCCAGCGCCTATGCCCTGGGTCAGATCGGCCATAACCGCTCCGAGGCGGAGATCATCAACAGGATTAAGGAGGAGCAGAACCCAGAGGTGCAGGCACAACTGCTGCAGGCACTGGGAAAGGTAGGCTCAGCCCAGGCGGCTGATTTTCTGGCCGCTTACAAAGCCACTACCCCCCATGCCCTGGCCGGACAGGCGTGGGGCATGTACCGCCTGGGCCTGCGCCAGCAGCAGAACCAGCAGGTAGTGCAGAAGGCCATCGAGCTGTTATCTCCCAGCACCATTTATGAGGCACGGCTGGCTGCCGCGCACTTTTTGGCCCGCACCCCAAAACTGGACCTGACGCAGTACCGCCGACAGCTGCTGAACGCCGCCACATCAGACAAGGCACCGGAGGTACGCATGGCTACCGCGCAGGCACTGGCCAAGGTCAGGGCGCTGGATAAAGCCACGTTTCTGTCTACCATCGTGCAGAGCGACCCCGATTACCGGGTGCGCCTGAGTGCGGTGCGCTCTATGAGCGGACTGGAGTTCTCCGAGATCAGCAAGGCCATACTTGCCGCGCTGCAGGATCAGAACGTGAACACGGCCGTGGCCACCTCGGAGTTTCTGCTTGCCAACAGCGCCGGCGTGCCGGCCCAGGCGCTGCTCAACGTGCTGCCCAACCTGCTCGATGCCCGCGTGCGCAGCAATGTGATCTGGGTGATCCTGAAAAACAGCCAGGTGCAGAACCGCGTGTACCTGAACCCGCGCTACAAGCAGCAGTACCAGAATGCCCGCACCGCCTACGACAAGGCACATTTGCTCAAAGCCCTCTCCGGCGACATCAACAACCATGAGTTTATAGCCGAGCAGGTGTTTGTGGCCGAGGAGCCCGTGATTGCCACCACCGGCATGGAGGCCCTGATCCTGATGCGCCAGCAGCCTGACTTCCCCAAGCGACTGGAACCTGCCTTTGCCGATATCTTCAGGCATGCCGTAGCCTCCGGCGATGTGGCCCTGGTGGGCATGGCTGCCGCCGCCATCCGCGACCCGAAGCTTAACCTGCGCAGCCAGTACAGCAGCTATACTTTCCTGAACCAGGCACAGCAAAAGCTGCAGCTGCCCCGCGATATGGAAACCAACATTGAGCTACAGAAGACCATTGACTACCTGAGCGGCAAGCAGGAAAGCCAAACGCCGCAGAACCCCTTTACCCATCCCATAGACTGGGAGCTGGTGAAAACCATCCATACCAACCAGCAAGTGCTGCTACGCACCGAGAAAGGAAGTATAACCCTGCAGCTTTTTGTGGAGGATGCCCCCGGCTCGGTGGCCAACTTCGTGGAGCTCACGCAGCAGGACTTCTTCAACGGTTTATACTTCCACCGGGTGGTGCCAAACTTTGTGGCGCAGGGCGGCGATAAGCGTGGCGATGGCTGGGGCAGCTCCGACTACTCCATCCGCTCCGAGTTCACCCCGATGCATTATTACGAGGGCTACGTGGGCATGGCCTCTGCCGGCAAGGACACCGAGAGCAACCAATGGTTCATCACCCACTCCCCCGCCCCGCACCTGGATGGGCGCTACACCATCTTCGCCAAGGTAATTGACGGCATGGACGTGGTGCACCGCCTGGAGGTAGGTGATAAGATAGTGGATGTAGAGGTGCTGGGCCTGCAGCCAGCGGTAACGAGTGCGGCCGAATAAGTGTAGTTGTTTTTTTATACTTTAAACTGATGCAGGAAGTATGGGCTGAGGAACTGCCGGTGGCGCAGGTGCGGATAGCCCGCCCCACCGATAAACTGCTGGAGGTAGCGCGTTTCTACTGCCAGGGCCTTGGCCTTGGCCTGCGCCTACTCGGAGGGTTTGAAAGCCACAGCGGTTACGACGGCATTATGGTAGGGCTTCCGGGGTTTCCGTACCACCTGGAGTTTACGCAACATGAACACGGCAGCCCCTGCCCTGCCCCCACCAAGGATAACCTGCTGGTGCTCTATATCCCGGATCAGCAACGTATAAACCTGATTGTGGCGCGCCTGGAAAGTATAGGATACCCGGCAGTGGAGCCTGAAAATCCCTACTGGAAGGCCAAGGGTGCCATTACCATAGAAGACCCTGACGGCTGGCGCCTCGTGCTAATGCCTGCCCGGGGGATAGGATAAAAAGAAAGGCTGCCCGGTAAAGGCAGCCTTTCATACTTCTAGGCAGGGAGGCTTACGAGCAACGCTCATAAGCCATATCTTCCGGCGCAGTAATCTTGGACCAGTCATTGATCAGGGTGACAAGCTCCTGCTGCAGCGAGCGGCTTTTGTCCTTGGCGTACCAGCCGTGCAGTTTCTCGGCAAACTCGTTGAAAGGCAGGTTCTGCTCCTTCATCTCCTGGTACAGTCGCTGGGCTGGCTCAGGGCGCGGGCCCCAGGTTCCCAGCACCTCCATCGTATCGGTTTTCAGGGCAATGAGTTTCGGAATAGAGCGCCCCCCGTTGGTCAGGTAGGCGTCCATCACATCCAGGTTCTCATCGCGCAGCAACAGCTTCACCTCTACCAGCGGGGAGGCATCGGCAATTTTCACAATGGTAGGCAGGCTCTGTGCCGCATCGCCACACCAGGCTTCCGTCAGCACCACCCACGTCATAGGCGTCTGCACGCTCAGCATCACCTGCACCATCTCATTTCCCAACACGGTTTTCTCCACACGGCGCATACGGTGCATGTTCATGCGGGTATAGGCCACCATAGCCTCAGAATGATCGTTGCCAGTGGTTTTGTTCTCAGCCAGCAGCTTGTCGATCATCTCGCGGTACTGCGTATAGGTGATAGCCTTTTGAAGGTGCTCGGAAGTGATAACTGAATTTGCCATTGTCGTATCTTTCATAATTGTTTCTTTCTTGATCAGGATATTAACTTTACTATATATTACAATTATATTCTTGAAATAGTTCCGCCGCCCCTGCTGCCTACCCTTCAGGGGCCACCCGCTCAGGTTAATTTCTGCGTAATCGGTCAAGTTGTTTGCGGCATCTGCCAAGTATGGTTTTTATCGGCAGCAATACCTTTGCAGCGTACCTTTAACCCCGATAGATATGGCTACGGACATCTCCAGATTTTTAGTGCTAGGCGGCACAGGCAGCATTGGGTATGCCTTTACACAGGAGCTTTTGCAACACTGGCAGCAGGTAGTGCTACTGGTACGAAACAGGCAGAAGGCACAGAAGTTATTTGGTCCCTGGCCCACGCTACAATTAGTGGAAGGAGACGCGCAGGACGTTGAACTGCTGAAAAAGCTGGGAGCAGCGGCAACGCACATTTTCCATGGGGTAAATTACCCTTACGGAAAGTGGGAAGGCAATATGGAGCGCGTAACGCAAAACGTGGTTGAGGCAGCGGCCATAAACAAAGCTACGATTTTTTTCCCAGGAAACATATATAATTTTGGATTAACCCGCACCATCACCGAGGAAACACCCCAAAAACCAAGCACTAAAAAGGGAGCCATACGGGTAAAGCTGGAGCAATTGCTGCGGCAGGCGGCAGCCCAAGGCAAGTGCCGTGTTGTTACGTTGCGCCTACCCGACTTCTGGGGCCCAAACGTGTTAAACGAAGGGATAGCGCCTATTTTTAGAGGAGCACTGAAGGGCAAGCCCATGCCCTGGCTCTACCGAAACGACATACCACACCAACTGGTCTACACTCCCGATGCCGCCCACGCCTTCTACGAGCTGGCAAAGCTGCCTCTGCAGGACGCCTACACCGAATATAACTATGCCGGGGAGGTGGTAGCAAGTATAAAGGAGTGGCAGGCACAGATAGCCCAGGCAGCGGGCACCGAAGCCTGGTATAAAGTATACCCGGGCTGGCTTTTCAGGCTGATGGGGCTTTTCTCCACAAACATGCGTGAGATCAGTGAAATGGGTTATCTCTGGCAAAACACCATCCTGCTAAACGACGACAAGCTGCGCCGTACGTTGCCCCATTTAAAGCGCACCCCAATGAAGCAGGCCATCGCCGAAACGCTGGCGTGGCACAGGGGAGTTTGAGAGTTTAGGAGTTAGAGAGTTGAAGAGTTAGAAAGTTGTAGAGGGCTACTGCTTTGCGTCTTTATACTTTCTGCCGCAAGTTTAGCCTAGCGTAGCTCGTGGCTACCTATGGCAGCAGTTTGAAACTGCTTTGCTTTGAGAAAGCAAAAGCTGCCAAGGCATTGGCTGTAGGCTATACTTTAGAGACTGCCGGTGTATAGATTGTTGGTGATAACACCAACAATGGCAGAAATGGCGGAACGGCGAAAACACCAGTAACGGTGGAAAAGCTTCGCCTTGGAAAAGCACGGACAGCAATGGCCTTTATACTTTAGGGGCCGCCAAAGTATAAAATTGGTGCAGGGCACAAGCGGAAGCTTGCGCCAGAAGTGTGCCCTGCCACTTTCTAACTCTTTAACTCTTTAACTCTCTAACTCTCTAACTCCTAAACTCCCCAACTCCTAATGTTTGCTTTTCTCGCCGGCAGTTACGCTGATGGGCAGGAAATTCTGCCTTGGCGGCAGGGGGCAGGTGGCGTAACCGGTAAACGCGCAGGGCGGTGTATAGGCTTTGTTAAAGTCGATGTAGGTTTTGCCACTGGCATCCGGCTTGGGCATGTAAAGGTAGCGGCCGGAGCCATAGGTATCGGTGCCGTTGGTTTTATCGGCGAAGATGATGAACAGCTCATCGCCCTCCTCCAGGGCATCCAGGCTATACTGCTGGCCCTCCACGGTAAACACCACCGCCCCCGGCGACGGCTCCTGCGAAGTTTGCCCCAGCACGTTCGTGATCGGGATCTGCTTTGGCAGCGGGTTCTGCTCCAGCCTTGCCTCCAGCCTCCACTCCGGCTGCACCGGGTAGCGCTCTAAGCCAGCGAAGCTCTTCCGCGCCTCGCTCTCGGCATCCCACAGCCTCACTGCGAACTTGTCGCCGCGCTTGATCACCACCCACTTCAGCGATCCGTAGCGCATTTCTGCCGGTTGCTCCATCTCGGCAGTATACACTACCGCCTCCTGCTGCACCGGCTCGCCGTTCAGCGTAATAGCAACGCCTTGGTTTACCTGCAGCTTCACCACATCGCCCTCCAGTATGAACTGGCCTGCCTGCTGGGCTATCGTCCCCTCCGGAAACACTATCTTGCCACCCTTGGCACTGCCAAAGCTGCTGCTGCCCGGCTCCAGCCAGTATAGCCCCGCCAGCGCTAACCAGCCGTCTTCCTTCTGCAGGTTCTCCACCCGCGTGGCGTGCCACTGGTCTATACTTGCCACGTAGCTGGAATCGGCTTCCGTAGCGGACTCCATACGTTGTGCTTCTATATCTGTTTGGGTTTGGGAGCAAGAGGAAAGTATAAAGCCGGCCAATGCGGCGGTAATAAGTAACTTTTTCATGGTGTTGGTAAAGTGGTTGTATCGGATGCAGGGGGCAAAGGTATGAACTTATACTGGGATTTATTCTGCCATTAGCCTGGCCCCTGCTGGGTAGGGAATTTGTTCTGCACGCTTATTCCCCTCCTGGGAGGGGTTAACCGGCACTAGAAAAGCTATTACTACGCTACAGCCATTCGCTGCCGGTAAGTGGCCGGGGGCACGCCGGTCCATTTCTTGAAAGAGCGGGAGAAAACACTTGGCTCCGAGAAACCCAGCAGGTAGGCGATGTCGGTGATGGTGCTCTGGTTGTCCTGCAGGTGCTTTAGGGCGATTTGCTTGCGCACCTCGTCCAGCAGGGTTTGGTAGGTGGTGCCTTCTTCTTTCAGCTTGCCCTGCAGGCTGCGCACGCTCATAGCCAGGCTGCGGGCCACGGTGTTTATACCTGGCTCCTCCCCCTTCAGCAGATGGACGATCTCACGCTGCACCCGCTCCCGTATTGTTTTGGGCTCGTGCAGCTTCTGCAGGTACTCCTCGGCATACTTCTCGAAGAACCGGTTCAGCTCAGGGTTGGCTGTTACCACCGGCAGCTGCAGGCAATCTGCCTCCAAGACAAGCCCGCTATACTTGGCAGAGAACACCAGCTCGGTCCCTGCAAAAATTCGCTCGTGCTCCTGTGTACTCTCCGGCTTTGGATAGGCAAACAGCACCTGTTTATACTTCAGTTCCTGCCCTACCAGCGCCGAGAAAGCGTTTTTATAAATCACCAGCTCCGAGTCCAGGGCGTTGCGCGGATGCTGCAGCGCGGGGCTTGCTGCCTGCAGTTTTACGAGCGCCTGCCTTCCCTGCACCTCCAGGCTTGTACGGATAGCGCCGCAGATAATATCCTGGTACTTGCACAGCTTCAGCAGCGATTCGTGCAGCGTGGCCGCGTTCATCATCACGTAGGCAATGGTGCCCATCGCGGTGGGGTTTATACTTTCGGCCACGTGCAGGGCCAGGTCCGGGTCCTGGGTGGCGGCGATGGCCGCGTTCCACAGCTCCTGCACCGTCTCCACCGGAATGCGGGCGTTCACATCCTGCACCAGCCGCTGGTCCAGCCCCGCCTGCCGGCAAATACCATCCACGTCCTGTCCCTGCTGGCGCAGCACGTGCAACAGCAACCCTACCGAAGGTGCTGCGAGCGAGTGGTCTTCCTGGTTCATAGGTACAAGTATAACGAAGGTAAAAATAATCATTCTCCTCCTCAGATACAGCTATATTTAAGGCAAAGTATAATTTGTTATATTTAGATGATGGAAATTTTTGATAAGCTGGACTCCTTCACCGGAAAAGCAGTCACCCAGGCCTTGGCCCTGCACGAGTTGGAGTTTGGCTGGCTGCAGCAGGTGGCCTTTCAAATAGAGGGAGTGTGGCTGGTGGTAGGGGTAAATGAGGAAACGGACGAGGTCATGCTTTCGATACTTCCGGAGCCGGACTTCAGGGCACTGGAGCAGCAGTTCAGTTTTACACAGATCTCGAACCAGCAGAAGCAGATCGCCTGGACCTGGCGCATGACCAACCAACATGGCTACGAAGACGGCTTCCAATTGGCGTTTGACGATGTGGAGGGAACACATGTGCAGTTGCTAGCGGAGGCATCGCAGTTAAGGCTTACCATTTTCCGGAAATACTGAAAACTATACTTCAAAACGATTACGGGCAGCTTCTCCCCTTCCTGCTGTTTTCCCGTGTAGTACGGCCACTGTTCTGCATCTTTATAAGCTGATAAATAAGAAAACTCCCACTCCAGCACTGCTTCCGCTGGTGCAAGCCTGTAGCCTTATCCTGTTCCATATCTTTTTCTGATTCGGCTTTTTAGGGTTAAACTATCCTCTTGAGGACAAATGAGAGCGTGAGTTCGAAACTTGCGACCGTAGGTTATAGGGGTGTTTACACCTGCAGATTCACCCGTTTTGGCGCACGCAAGCAGCCCGCTCTGTAGTTTTACACCCCTGTTGAGCGATGCTCGCAAACAGTGAACTCTCGTTCTTGTTTGTCCTCAAAGGGATAATTCTTCAGAATCAGAGCTTATTCTAGAAAAGTTATAGAACAAGATATGAGCTATAAGCTCCCACCAACGTAAGAGGGAAAACCCCATTTACACCCAATCCATGAAAACAGAAAAAGAAAAAATGCTTGCCGGTGAGTTGTACGACGCGCTCGACAAAGAACTCTCCGACGACAGGCTGCGCACCAGGCTGCTCATAAAAAAACTAAACGACTCCCGCGAGGACGAGGTGGAGGACCGCGCCTGCATTCTGAAAGAGCTGATACCCAACGCTCAGCAGGGATTATGGCTGCAGCCGCCTTTCTACTGCGACTATGGCTACAATATGGTTGTGGGCGAGCGGGTATTCTTCAACTTCAACTGCGTAGTGCTGGATGTGGCGCAGGTAACCATCGGCAGCAGAACTCTATTTGGGCCTAACGTGCAAATTTATACTGCCACGCACCCCATTAACCACATAGAGCGTGCTTCGGGGCTGGAGTACGCCAAGCCCATTTCCATTGGCGAGGATGTGTGGGTAGGCGGCAGTGTGGTAATTTGCCCTGGCGTAAGTATAGGCCATCGCTCGGTTATTGGGGCTGGCAGCGTGGTGACCCGCGACATTCCGGCTGGTGTGTTTGCCGCAGGCAACCCATGCCGGGTGATCCGGCATTTAGAAGAGGATTCGAGCAACTAAACGTTAAGGGCTATGACCATAACTGCCACTGTTAAAAACGCTTACGAACAGCATGAGGCAACCGTCTCTACCAACAGCGTGAGCAGGCAAGTCAGCTTACCTGCAAAACCAGAGGGATACGGTTCGGCAGTGAACGGAGGGGAACTGCTGTTCCTGGCGCTGGCCACCTGCTTTTGCAATGATGTGTACCGGGAAGCGGCCCGTAGAAACATGGCTATCGATCTGGTAGAAGTAATGGTTACCGGCGAATTTGGTCAGGAAGGAGAGCCTGCCACTAACATTACCTACGAGGTAAGCATTCTGGCGCCGGAACAATCGCAAGAGGAAATAGCATCCCTGACCCACCACGTAGACAAGGTAGCCGAGGTACACAACACCTTACGGAAAGGCGTACGTGTGACCCTAAAAGTATAAAGCGATGGGCTGGTAAATTCTTGTCAGCACCATCGCGTTATACTAAAACCGGCCGGGGCTTTACACGGTAAAGTAAGTCTCCAGCTCACGCAGCGTGTTTTCGTTTGTCTGCATGTCCTGCACCAGCTGGCCTTTCTCCAGGATCAGGATGCGCTCGCATACTTCGATCACGTGGCTCAGGTCATGGCTGGAGATGAGCATGGTCATGCGCTTCTGCTCGCGCAAGGTGCGCAGCAGGTTCTTCAGACGGATTTGGGAGCTGGGGTCGAGGTTGGCGAAAGGCTCGTCCAGAATCAACAGTTCCGGGTTGGAGAGCGCGGCGGCGGCAATGCCGATCTTCTTCTGGTTTCCTTTCGAGAAGTCGCGGATATACTTGCGCTGGTTCAGGATCTCGTCGTTAAACAAATCCATAAAGGGCAGCAGGCGCTCGGTTATGTCACCGTCCGAAAGGCCGTGCAGGTCGGCAATGAACTTGAAATACTCTTCTGCCGTGAGGTAGTCGATCAGGAAGCCCTCGTCCAGGTGAGAGCCAGTGTATGTTTTCCAGTCTTCCTGCTGCGCCACGTTAATGCCTTTGGAGAACACTTCGCCCTTGCTAGGCCGGATCAGGTCCAATATCAGGCGGAACAGCGTTGTTTTACCGGCACCGTTGTTGCCCACCAAACCAATCGCCTCGCCGGCATGTATCGTCAGCTCCGGTATGTTAACTACCACCGTGCCGTTGTATACTTTCTGTAAATCCTTTATCGTTAGCATATCTTTTGTTTTTAAACGCTCCTATTCAGACTGGCGGAAACCCGTGGCCAGTTTATACTTGTGCTTCACAAACCACAGAGCCGACCACTGCAGCAGTTGCTTCTGGAAAATCAGTCCCAGCAAACCCAGGCCTCCTATGGTTGCCAGGCCCACGTAAGGGGCCTCTATCAGTCCGAAGGGCAGGTAGATGAGCAACGGCACAATGATGAGCGGCAGCATCATCACAAACTTAGAGGCCCCCACGCCCTGCCAGTTGAAGGCCGAGCCACGGCTCATGTCCAGGCGTGAGGTGTTGTAGGCAGAGAAATAAAAGATGATAAACACATTCACCCCGATGTTGTAGAGAAGCGCCGCCGTGTTTATGAGGATGATCTTATAGCCGAGCAGGCCGTAGGGCAGCGTGATAAGGTAAGTGAGCAGCGTTACCGATACAAACATCCAGTACTTGGCTTTGAAGAACTGGTACGGCGAAATGCGCTGCGTGAGCAGGGCATCGAAATGCGCACTTTGCCAGCCCGGCACAAACTGCCCGTAGCTGAACATAGCCATGCCCGTCATCATCAAGCCCACAAAAATCAACATAGCGTAACCCTCCAAGTAAGGTTCTTTGTAGAAGATCATGCCATAGAAAAGTATAAAGACCGACATCATCAGCGTAGACTTCGGGCGTTTGTTGCGCCAGATCAGCTTAAGTTCCAGTTCTATCAGCTTGCCGGTCTCACCGAAGCGGCTCAGGAAGGCGATGTTGCTGCCCGATACCTGCGTCGCCTTGCGCACCTGCAGTTCCTCAGGGTAGGTGTTCTCCTTCAGGAAGCGGAAATTAAGAGCATAAGCTACAGCCAACAGCAGCAGGGGTACCGCTACCAGCCAAGGCTGCTGCAGCAACTGCCCAAACGCCGCCCGGGAGGCCTCATTCAACGAGAGCAGGCCGAAGTAATCGAGCAGCATCAGCCCCGAAACCACCACGCCGAAGGCCAGCGTGTACAACGGCTTAGAAGCCAGCTGCCGCTTAAAGTACAGCAGCACAAAGTTGTTGAACAGCGTGAGCGCCACCAGCGCCAGGAGCCACACCAAGGCTATACCCAGGCCATAGGCCGGCACCACCGCCGACACCATGAAGGGCACCATAAACAGCAACGGCAGCACGTTCAGGAAGCTGAAAACAGACTTAACCAGCACAAAGTGCACCAGCCTGTTTTTACCTATCGGCAGGTGCAGGTAAGGCTGAACCGCCAGCACGGGCAACTCCTGCAGCATAAACCGGAAGAAAAGGTCTATCAGGAAATAGTACAGCATGCCCCCGTTAAACACCACTATCGGGTCCTGGCTTGGGAACACTTTCAGCAGGATATCATCGATGTTGAAGCCCAGGAACAGGAAGATACCGCCGAAGTACAGAATCAGCAGCCCCATGATAATATTGAGCGCCAGACTCTTCTGAAAAATAGAAGAACGGAGATCGGCTTTCCACTGGTGTGTGAGTAAGGTTAACAGCATAGGCAGGAAGTAGGATAGCGTTTCTTAAATATACTTCAAAGCCCATAAAAGCTCTAACGCCTCCGCTATTATTTAGACAAACCCAAGGATAATTTATACTTACAAGGCCATGGTTTCGATGAAACAGGATTTTGGCGTCAGGTTCCTTAAGTGTGGCGTCCTTTTCCAACCACCCCTACCCCTCCTTAGCCAAGGAGGGGAGCCTGGAATTGCTTTAGCTGAAGTATAAAGTGCATAGTTGCTGCCGTTGCGCGGACAGGTCGCGACCTGTCCCTACAAAGTATAAACCCCGCCCCAGCCCCTCCGGGGAGAGGAATTATCTGCAAACGATTATCATCCCCCTTCCCCCTTCTAAGGAGGACTTTGAATGAAGTTACATTAGCAGCGGTCATCGAAATAATTTCCAGCCTTTGGGTTGAGCGCCTTGTGAGATTCCGGTGCCGAAGGCATTGCGACCGAAGGGTAGCAAAGGAAGGGAACACCGCGCGATGCCCGAAGGCGAGGCCTCCCGGCCTGGGAGGGCAGAAAGCTAGAGATGCAACGGTAGGTTGGTGGGAACTAGAGGATCAGCGGTAGCTAGTAAGAATAGCTTGGTTCCAGTTACAGGAAGCGGCGGCTCAGGGAAGTGTAGTGCAAGTATAAATGACACAGGTTACAAACTCGCGCCATCGAAAGGAGATGGAATCAAGTACAGCTCAAGAATAAGTATGACTAAGTTGGATACAAAGCCGCAGAAACAAGCATAAAAACAACAGCGGCGCTGAGGATACCCCCAGCGCCGCTGCTTATACTTAACAAAACAGGTGCTTAGTCTTTCACCTGCAGTTTAACTCTGGCTTTGCCTTGCTTCTTATCTACCTTAAACTCGGTTTTGCCTTGCTCCAGGTTTTGCTTTGCCTCTTCTACTACGGCATTCAGCAGCTGGGCCTGTGGCGTGGCGGCTTCTGCTGCTTTAGCCTCGGCAGCATCACCCGCACCTGGGTTCTCGCCATCCACGATCGTCATCTCGTTGATCAGGTTCGTGGCGCCTGCATACTTCTCGATCAGGAACAGCACGTAGCGCGAGTCCACATTGATGCAGCGCTTGTACTCCGGATCGTACACCAGGTCGCCGGTCATGGCTTCCCAGTTGCCGTCGAAGGCCAGGCCGATCAACTCACCTTTGCCGTTGATCACCGGGGAACCGGAGTTACCGCCCGTGATGTCGTTGTCGGTGATGAAGTTAACCACCAGCTCGCCTTTGGAGTTGGCATAGCGGCCGTAGTCCTTGGCCTCGTAGAGCTGCTTTAGCTTGGCCGGGATGATAAACTCCTCGTTGCTTGGGTCTTCCTTGGCCATGGTGCCCTCTAGGGTAGTATAATAGTTGTACAGTACGCCGTCTTGTGGGCTGTAGTCCTTCACGGTGCCATAGCTCAGGCGGATGGTGGAGCTAGCGTCCGGGTAGAACACTTTGTCCGGGTTCATCAGGCGCAGACCGGCCACGTACAGGCGGTTCGCCTCTGCCAGTTTCGCCTCGCTTTCGGCCAGCTTCGGCGCGATGTTGCTCCTGTAGTTGTCTACAATCGAGTTCACGATCTGGAAAGCCGGGTCGTTCTCCAGTGCTTTCTGCGTTGGGTTCTGCAGGAAGCTGTTCAGTTTCTGCTCGTTCACAACAATCGAGTTGCTGTACACGTGGTCGGCCAGTTTCTCGAAGTTGCCTTTATACTTTTGCACCAGCTTCTTAAAGGATTCCGGCTGCTGGTCTTTGGCAATGTCCTCGTGATAGGCCTTCATCAGGGCAGCAAACACTTTCTTATCAGCTGGCAAATGGTAGTCTTTGAAGAAGGCGTCTACGCGCGGCTTCACATCCTCGGCAGCTTTCTTGGCGGCAGCCGCATTGCCTGACTTCAGGGCAGTGTACACTGGCGTGAGGCGGTAAGCCATCAGCAGCGCTTCTGTGCCTAGTACTGCTTCATTCAGGTACACAGAACCCAGGTTATACTTTTCGATGTTAGCGTAAGCCTCCGCAATATCATTCAACACGTTGCCATAGGTGGCTTTGCGCTCGGCGTCGGCGTTAGCCCAGGCCTGGAACTTGTCCTCGTCCACAATCTTGCCCTCGATGGTGCGCATGCGCTTGATGCCCTCGTTCTGGCCGATAGAGTATTTGTAGTAGTTAGACGTAGAGGCATACTTGGAAGCATACTTGATGCGGGTGGCATCGCTCTTGTCCATCTCCTCTTTCCAGAGGTTCAGCTTCTTGTCGCGCAGCTTAATGCGGGAGTTGTTGAGTTGGTTCACCTCCAGTTTCAGGCCGTGCGAGGTCATAAAACGCTTGGTGCGGCCCGGGAAGCCAAATACCATCGAGAAATCGCCTGGCTCTTTGTCGCCGATATTGATAGGCAGGTGGTGGGCTGGCTTGTAAGGTACGTTCTCTTTGCTGTAAGTGGCAGGAGAGCCATCCGGGGCCATGTACACGCGGAACATGGCGAAGTCGCCGGTGTGGCGTGGCCACATCCAGTTGTCGGTGTCGCCGCCATACTTACCGATGGAGGAAGGCGGGGCACCCACCAGGCGCACGTCGGTGTAGCGGTTGTAGGCAAACAGGTAAAACTCGTTGCCGTTGAAAAAGTCGCGCACATACGTTACATACTTGCCGTTCTCAGCCGCTTCCTTGGCCAGGGCCTGCGTACGCTGTGCAATCAACTGGGCACGCTGCTCCTCGGGCGTGTTATTGTCGATGCCCTCCAGTACCTTTGCTGTCACGTCATCCATGTAGTGCAGAATGTCCACATACAGGCCTTCGTTTGGCAGCTCCTGGTCTTTCGAAGTGGCCCAGAAGCCGTTGGTCAGGTAATCTTTCTCAGGTGTGGAATGCGACTGGATCTGGCCGTAGCCGCAGTGGTGGTTGGTCAGCAGCAGGCCTTCAGGGGAGATGAACTCGCCGGTACAGAAACCACCGAACTGTACGATGGCATCCTTCAGGCTGGAGTTGTTAACAGAGTAGATCTCTTCGGCTGTCAGCTGAAGTCCCTGTTTTTGCATATCCGTGTGGTTGAGACGCTTGATGAGCATCGGCAGCCACATACCTTCGTCTGCCCTGGCCGCGAACGGCGTGCTCAGCGAGACTAAAAGTAGGAGTGAAAGGATTCTTTTTAACATGGAAATTTGTTTAGATTAGTTAAACCATGGCAAATTTAACAAAAAGTGCCACCTTTTGCCTACTTGTTACAAAAACCAAACCATGACCTGGATAATAAAGAAACTGGTGCTGGGCGTGGTGTGGGTATATCAACACATGATCTCCCCGCTCACGCCCGCCGCCTGCCGCTACACCCCCACTTGCTCGCAGTACGCAGTGGAGGCGGTGAACAAGTATGGCCCGTTTAAAGGCGGATGGATGGCGCTGAAGCGCATTGGGCGGTGCCACCCGTGGGGTGGGAGCGGGTATGATCCGGTGAAGTAAATTGTATAGACATCTTCCCCTTTTCTCGCGCAAGTCTTTTTTCATGGCGCAGGCGCCTGCTTGTGCCTTCATCACTTAGCTATTGCAGTTCCTCCGCTGGCGCGAGTTCGCAACCCGTGTCCTGTTATGGTGTCGGGTTTGCAACCCGACTGGCTCGCAGAGCCACACTTATACTTGGGCTATACTTCTTTACTGGAGCTATACTTTCTACTCTATTTATACTTGCTGCTATACTTGCCAATGACAGCGACAACACCGTCCCTCTTTTGTCATCCTGAAAGGATCTTGTGGGCAAGCTGCTGCAAGCGTATCCTTCCTGCTTGCAGGTTGCTTCCAGAACAACAGTTCCTAGTTATACTTGCATAGCTTCTTTATACTTTCCTAGCCGCTGCTTCCTTCCACTGGAACCAAGCTATCCTTACTTGCTACCGTTCATCCACGGCTTTACAACCTACTCGCTTCATTTCATACTTTGGCTCGCTCTAGCCCGCGAGGGCTCGTCCTCGGGCATCGCGCGGCCTATTGAAGCTGCTCCTCGCTGGCGTTCCGGGCTGCTGAGCAAGCTCAGCACCGCATCAATAGAAGGCGCTCAACCCAAGGACTGGGATCATTTCGATAGCTGCCGTTCTTGCTTTACACCTCTCCCGAAGGTCGCGACCTGTCCGCCCAACGTCAGAAACTATGAAACTTATACTTCAGCAGTAGCAATTACAGAACTCCCCTCCTTGGACAAGGAGGGGCAGGGGTGGTTGGACCCGGCACTGCAATCCTATCAATCCGCTCATCTCGTAAATCCTGATTCAGACAAGTATACGGTATGGCTCTGCGAGCCAGTCGAGTTGCAAAATCCTCCTAATAAAAGGAAGCGAACCTGAAGACTAGCACCAGAAGAGGTTCAGCCTCCGACGCCCAACTCTCTAACTCCTCAACTCTCTAACCCTCTCCGCTAGCATTTCTATCAAATATTGCTTATTCTTGATGTTTGAACACCACTGTTACCTTCATGAACTTCAGAAAGAACATCACCCTGTTCCTCAGCCTTTTTTTCCTGCTGGGCACCGGCGGCACGTTTGCACAAAGCAACAGCCCTATCTCCATCATCCCGAAGCCGCAGCACCTAACATCACAAAACGGCCAATTTACGCTCAACGCCGACACTAAAATCCACGTGCCGGCTAAAAACGAGGAGCTGAAAAGTATAGCTGACAAGCTGGCCCAAAGTATAAAAACCGCTACCGGCGTGCAGCCGCAGGTCGTACTGAAAGACCCGAAAAAGAAGGCCAAAAACGTCATCCAGCTCAGCCTTACCACTACGCCCGATACCTTAGGGAAAGAAGGCTATACACTGGAGGTAACGCCTGACCAAATCATACTTGCCGCCAACCAGCCCAATGGGCTTTTTATCGGTACCCAAAGTATAAAGCAATTGCTGCCGCCTCAGTCCACCAAGGCGCCGGTAATAATCCCTGCGGTACGTATAGCCGATAAGCCCCGCTACGAGTGGCGCGGCATGCACCTGGACGTGACGCGTCATTTCATGCCGGTGGAGTTTGTGAAGCAGTACATCGATTACCTGGCCATGCACAAGCTCAACACCTTCCACTGGCACCTGACCGACGACCAGGGCTGGCGCATCGAGATCAAAAAGCACCCGAAACTCACCGAGATCGGCGCCTGGCGCGACAGCACGCTGATCGGCCATTACTGGGACTTGCCGCAGACCTACGACGACAAACGACACGGCGGTTTTTATACCCAGGAACAGGTAAAGGAAGTGGTGAAGTATGCGCAGGAGCGTTACATCACGGTAGTGCCGGAGATCGAGATGCCAGGCCATGCACTGGCTGCACTGGCAACCTACCCGGAGCTGGCCTGTACGGCAGGGCCATTTAAAGTAGAAGGCAAGTGGGGGATTTTTAACGATATCTTCTGCGCCGGAAACGAGCAGACCTTTGCTTTTCTGGAGGATGTGCTGGTTGAGGTGATCGCCTTGTTCCCCAGCGAGTACATCCACATCGGCGGCGATGAGGCCCCGAAAACCCGCTGGAAAGAATGCCCCAAATGCCAGAAGCGCATTGCCGAAGAGGGGCTGAAAGACGAGCACGAACTGCAAAGCTATTTTGTCCAGCGCATGGAGAAATTCCTCAACAGCAAGGGTCGTCAGATCATTGGTTGGGATGAGATTCTGGAAGGCGGACTGGCTCCGAACGCGACCGTGATGAGCTGGCGCGGCGAGAAAGGCGGTATTGAGGCAGCCAAGCAGAACCATTACGTGGTGATGACGCCCGGCAACTATGTATACTTCGACCACTACCAGGGCGACCGTGCGCTGGAGCCGGTGACCATTCATGGCGCTAACCCGCTTTCTAGGGTCTACTCCTACAACCCTACGCCGGCAGAGCTCTCCAAAGAAGAGCAAAAGTACATCCTGGGCGCCCAAGCCAACGTCTGGACCGAGTACATCCCCAATACCAAGCATGTGGAGTACATGGCTTTCCCGCGCATCTCGGCCCTGTCGGAAGTGCTCTGGACGCCGCTACACCTGAAAGACTGGGAAGACTTTAAAACGCGTATGCAGCAGCAGTACCAGCGCTACGATGCCATGGGCATCAACTACGCCAAGAGCGCTTTCCAGGTGAAGCAGCAACTGCAGGTAGTTCCGGAGCGCAAAGCCGCCAAGGTGACGTTTACTACCGATGCTGCCGGAACAGACATGTACTATACCCTGGATGGCTCCGAGCCAACAGCCAATTCGCAGAAATATACCGGGCCATTTGAGCTGACAAAAGCTGCTGTGATAAAGGCAGGCTCTTTCAAGGGCGGCCAACTGGTAGGCCAGGCCACGACCAAAGTATTTGACGCCCATAAAGCCTTCAACCGCAAGGTAACGCTGGCCAAGGAGCCGCACCGCAGCTTCTCGCCGGGCACTGCTGCCCTGGTAAACGGCATCCACGGCACCACCGACCACTACGACGGCCACTGGCTGGGCTACCTGAAAGATGACCTGGAAGCTGTGATCGATCTGGAGCAGGTGCATTCTGTCAGCAAGATCAGCAGTTCTTACGTGCAGCACATTGGCTACCGCGTGTTCCTGCCAACGCAGGTAGAGTACGCCGTGTCGGAGGATGGCAAGAACTTTAAAACCGTGAAGGTGATCAGCAACACGGGCAAGGAAGAGGGCATTATGCGCAAAACGGTTGCCGCGGAGTTCCCGGCTACCAAGGCGCGCTACGTAAAAGTAACCGCCCGCAACGTAGGCATAGCCCCTGCCCAGTATCCGGTAGGCGGCCGCGAAACCTGGCTGCTGGTGGATGAGCTGAGCGTAGAGTAAGCATAAACCCAAAGTCCTGATTGCACCTCTCCGGCCCCTTAAAAGGTAAGTTTATACTTATCCTTTTAAGGGGCCGGAGCTATTTTATTACTCCCAGGAGCATCTCAGCACACGACTACATCCCTCTACCCCCTTCAAAAGGCAGGGCCGTTTCATTCCCACTTGCTGCCGCGGGTTTGCAACCCGTGCCTTGTTTATGAGGTCGGATTTGTAATCCGACTGGGCCGGAGGCCCAAAATAGCCGGTCACGAGCGTAGACGCTCGCGCCATAACAAGCGAGTTTACCAGAATGAAACAGCCTTGCCTTCAAAGGAGAACTATACCACCACAGCCCTCCCCTAAGAACAAGGGAGAGAGTACAGTTCAAGCTCCGTCAGCTCTTGCTATCGAATGATTCCCAGCCTTTGGGTTGAGCGCCTTGTAGATTTCCGGTGCCGAAGGCATTGCGACGACAGGAGCAAAGGAAATGTACACAGCGCGATGCCCGAAGGCGAGGCCTCCCGGCCTAGGAGGGAGCCAAAGCTGGAGATGAAAAGATAGGTTTGTAAGACTGGGGATGAACGGAAGCTAGCAAGAATAGCTTAGTTCGAGTGGAAGGAAGCAGCGGGTAGGGAAAAATAAATCGGCAAGTATAAAGTATAGCTTACGCGGACTAGGAAGTCCGCGTAAGCTGTAGCTTTAGTTCCGGACAAGGATGTCCGGAACAGCCCTGTATAAAGTATAAGTATGGCTTTTGAAGCCAGTTGGATTGCAAACCCAACATCATAGTAGGCACGAGTTGCAAACTCGCGCCAGCAGGGTTTCGAGTGGTAGGAGGCTGCGGCACAAGCGGACGCTTGCGCCAGAGGAAGAGGATAGACAGTGGTCAGTAATAGATTTATACTTCCACAGTATCTCTAAATCTCAATTTGAGTTATAGCCAATACAACCCCTTTATACTTTACCAGAACACTGGCCGCTCGGTGGTGCTGTTGGTAATCACCCGGCAATCATCCGGAAAAACGTATGGCCCGATGCGTACGCCCAGCTCCTCCCGCCGGATGACCAGGCTGCTCCTGGTTACCGCCGAAGCTCCGAAAAAGCCCAGCGCCCGCTCGCCGGTGACCGTGTTGGTGATGTTGCCGATGATGGTAGCCGGAGGCGGATCTTGTATACTTCCGCCGTTCTCGATCTGGGCCTTCAGAATGCGCCAGAAATCATAAGCGGCCTCCGAAAGAGAGAGTTGCTTTACCTCGAGGTGGTATTTGGTGCCGAAAGCTTGCTCTGTTACGGGGATTTGGGTTACGACATGCCGGCTCAGGAGGCCGCCGTTCAGCAGCCTGTCTTCCTGCACGTTTACGCTGTTGGTGGGGCCGGTCACCCAGCATACCTCGCAGCAATCCTTGGGCCTTGGCACCCGCACGCCTCTTATTTTTTCAGTATAATCCCAGGGCTGAGTATTCACCTGAAAGGTGCTCTGCCATTGCCACAGGTAGTAGTTCTTTTCTGTTTCCGGGTCTGGGGCATCAAGCAGCACATCCACCACATGGATCGTTACCTCCACATCTTCTTCGTTCAGGACCTGCTGCGGGCGCACCTCAAAGTATAAACTATCGATGGGCGGCACGGGCCGGAGCGTTTCGGGGACAGACGTATAGGTTTCTCCGCTTTTGGTTCGGATGCTCAAGGTATACGTACTGCCCAGCTGCCCCTGCAGGCCCGCCACGCTGGTCTGGTAGCGGCCCGGCGCTGTTTCGGTGAGCGTTTCCTGGTTTCCCTTATCGTCAGAAAGTATAAGGGTGGCTCCCATTTCCACGGCGCTCCAGTTGTCGGCGTAGCTGTCGTAAGGTTTGCTGCGGCTCAGCCGCACAGTGTAGGGGCCCGGCTCGTTGGTGATCAGGCCGTCTACTACCAGCATTTCCGCCTGGTCGTCTATCTCCAGGTCCAGTGGGTCAATGCAGCTGTTCATCAGCAGCAAGGCTATACTTAAAATGAGATGAAATCCACTTTTCATATTGCGTTACCTAAACTTGAAATCATAGGATATAGAGGGCAGCGGCACGCCCACCACCGCCAGTTGGTAGGCTCTGGGCGGAGAGCCGTATACTTGCCGGAAGAAAACCGAGTACGGATTTTTGCGCCCATACACGTTATAGAGCGAGAGGTTCCAGGTTCCTTCCCGGCGTCTGCCCTTTGCTTTGTCCGGCAGCAGCGACAGCGACAGGTCGAGCCGGTGGTAATCGGGGATGCGCTGCTGGTTACGGTCGCCGAAGTGGGGCACAATGAAATCGCCTATTACGTAATGCGAGAGCGGGGCCGTGATGGGGCGGCCAGTGCTGTAGGTAAAGGTTGCTGCCAATAGCCAGCGCTTGCCTGTTTCGTAGCTGCCCACCAGGTTTAAAGTATGAGGCTTGTCGTAGCTGGTCGGGTAATACGCGCCCTTGTTCACGGTTTCTTCTTCCGTTGCGCCCTGTACGGCAATCTCGGAGCGGGCGTAGGTGTAGTTCAGCCAGCCCGTCAGGCGCCCGCTCACTTTGCTTATACTTGCCTCCACGCCATAGGCCCTGCCTTCGCCTGCCAGCAAATCCGCCTCCAGCGTTTGGTTCAGGTATAAATTGGCCCCGTTTTTATAGTCCAGCATGTGCTCAATTCTTTTGTAATACCCTTCTACCGAGGCCTCTATGCTGTTCTTTCTGAAATTGCGAAAGTAGCCCAGGCTCACCTGGTCCCCGATCTGCGGCTTTATGTGGGTGTTGCTGCTTTTCCAGAAGTCGGTGGGTGAGATAGTGGTGGTGTTGGAGATGAGGTGGAGGTACTGCCGGTGGCGGTTATAGCCTAGCTTGACAGCACTGCGCTCATCCAAAGTATAGTTCACCGAGAAACGTGGCTCGGCGCCGTGGTAACTCTCGATTACTTCCCCGCTGCCGTAGCGCAAGGTATCCATAATCGTGCGCTCCTGCTTGGGCACGCCCGGCTGATACCGGTATACTTGCCCGGCCCCGTAGGTAGCGTAAAACGAATAACGCAGGCCATACATGACAGCTAACTTGGGCGAGAGCCGCACCTCATCGTTCCAGTACAGGGCGCTCTCCAGCGCCTGCTCCGGCTGCAGCTGCACCGGCAGCACCTGTGATTCGGCCGAGGTAGGCGTTAGTTTGCCCTGCTCAAACGTATAATCCAGGGCTGCCACCCCGAAGTGGATTATGTGTTTGCCAGTGGCCAGGGCAAAATCCGCCTTTATACTTTTCAGTTCGATACCGTTGCTGTACTCCGAGGCATTTACCCGCTGCTCCGATGTCACTTTAAAAGTATAATCCGTGTACACCCCGCTGAGGCTCATGGAGAGGCCGGGGCTGAAGCGGTACGAATAGGCAGCCGTGGCTGCGTTGGTAGTCCAGTTGTAGAGCGTATCGCCTGAAAAGCCGAACTCATCAAAGCTGCGGTAACCGGAAAGCGATAGCTTGCTGCGCTCGTTAAAACTATGGCTGATCTTAGCGGAGGCATCGTAGAAAGCGGCGTGGCTGTTGCGGAGGTTTGCGTCGGGCATCTTGCGCAAGAGCCAGTCGGAGTAGGAGCTGCGGCCGGCTACCAGAAAAGAGGTTTTATTTTTGATAATGGGTCCCTCCACCGCCAGCCTGGCAGAAATAAGCCCGATGCCGCCGCTAAGTATAAAATCCTCCCGGCTCCCCTCCCGCTGCCTTACATCCAGCACCGAGGAGATGCGCCCGCCATACTGCGCCGGCACGCCGCCGCGGTAGAGCGTCACGTCCTCCACTGCATCGGGGTTAAACACTGAAAAGAAACCGAACAAATGGGAGCTGTTAAACAGCGGCGCGCCATCCAGAAGGATAAGGTTCTGGTCTACGCTCCCGCCGCGCACGTTAAAGCCCGTTGCCGCCTCGCCTACCGAGCTCACGCCCGGCAGCAGCTTTATACTTTTCACCACGTCCACCTCCCCCAGAAAGGCAGGCACCGATTTAATGGTGTTGATGTTAAGGCTCGTGATGCCGCCCTGCACGCTCCGGATGTTGTCATGCGCCGGCTTCTGCCCCACTACCCCCACCTCCGATAGCTGCACCGACGACCGCACCAGCGGCACGTCCAGCGTGGTGTTGCCGTTAAGGCGAACCGTTGCCCTGGTGTAGCCCAAGTATGAAATAAACAGGGCATTGCTTCCGGCAGGCAGGGACAGTTCGAAATAGCCGTTTTCGTCTGTGGTGGCACCCGTGCTACTTCCTTCCACCACTACGGCGGCACCAGCAATGGCCTCCCCTGTCTGGGCGTCGCGCACGGTTCCGCGTACGGTGGTAACGCTGCCGGTTTGCGCCAACGCATACGTATGCCCGCAGAGCATCAGAACAGCCACAAAAAGCCTGAGCGCGAGCAACCGCATAAAGGTTTGCGTTATACTTGGGTTAGCTGAGGGTTCTGCCGGGGTTTATACTGCCAGGGGGCTGCATGAGAGAAAGGCAGACTTGTGCAGCCTGCCTCTTCCCAAGCAAAGCAAATCAACGTTCATTCAAACTCGAATCCGGTTTTTCGGTGGCCGTACACGTGGTAAGTGGTGCCAAAGGGGTCGGGGTTGCCCTCCGCGTCTGTGTCATCGCTGAATGAAACCTTGAAGTAGATGCTGTCCCGCATGAGGTTGTTCACTTCCACGGCATTCAGGAAAACCTGCCCGTCGGTGATGGTGACCTGCGAGTTATAGTACATATTCTCAAGGTTCTCCCCCCCAAAGGTCAGGTTGTCGATGTTAATAGGAGTCTTTACCTTAAAACCCCATATATGGCCCTCATCATCTACCCATACCTCCGTAGGTATATTGGCAGACGTGTTGTAGATCAGCACCTCCGTAGGCTCGATCAATGGCTCAAACTGCCCGGGAGCGGTCTCTAAGTTAAGGGTCACCACCCAATCGCCCGAGATGGGGTAGGTGGCGGTATACTCAATATCTTCATCGTCATCATCATCGCAGGAGGTGAAAGCACCGAGCGAGAGGAACAGGGTCAGCAGTAAAGTATATTTCAATTTCATAACGGTACAGGTTTATAGTTTAACAAACGTGCGGAGGGCGGTACCATAGCCAGGGTTGATCACAATCCAACTGTAGCTCTCACCAGGAATGACCGTGGCATCAACAGCGGCAAATTCACTGCCCTGCACATCCTGTGGAGGTACCCCCAGTTGGTTTACATCATAATGGTAAAACCTGACCGTCGTGGCAGGCCCTGGATCTGCGACCCCGCCGATGTTATCCGTTTCGTACAGCCCCGGCTCAATGCGGGTAACGGTTGACACGCCTAGGGCGCCGGCGGTGCGCTGGTACTGCCCGCTCAGGTCGATGGCGGCGGCCTCTGGCGTGATCACGCCCACGTACCTAATGGTAGAGGCGGAAAAGCCATCCTGGTTAACAGCGGTATAGGTCAGGACGTAAACGCCCGGCACGCTCGTGTCCACCGTTCCCGAGGTTGTGTAATCGATGGCGGTCTCGCCTTCAAAAGCTTCTATTCCAGGATCTGTGAAGGTCTCCCCTACCTGTAACACTTCCCACTGTTCCCCGATCAGCGATACAACCGGGTAGGTGGTAACGAACGAGATATCTGCCGTCTCATCATCTTTCTCGCAGCCAGACAAAAGAAGCGCGGAGGCAGAAAGTATGGCTATCATGAAGAGTTTAGTTAGAATTTTCATCTTTCTTGAGTTATAGGTTCTACATTAATCCTTCACGTCCCACCATACAGGCTCGTTTATCTCGATCAAGCCAGGGTAATTCTGGTTCCGGATCGCTTCCGTGTTAGGGTACACCAGGCGCTTGGGGATCAGGTCCGCGCCCAGCGTGGAGGCAGCCGATGGCTCTATAAAGCTGGGGTAACCGGTTCTTCTATACTCTGTCCACGACTCAAAGCCCTGCACTCCATTAAAAGACACCCATTTCTGCGTGAGGATCTGCTCGACCTGCGCCTCCACGTCCCCTCCTACGGGGTAGGCTACCTCGGGCTGCTGCAGCAGTTGGTCTACCAGTGCCACATCCTCGCCCAGGTAATCAAATGAGGCCCTGATGCCCTGTGCATACAGCTCGCTGGCCTCGCCGCCTGCCCCTCCTGTCCAGCCGCGGGCCACTGCCTCCGCCTGCAGGAAGAAACTTTCGGCCGCCGAGATAAAAGGAACCGCTGTGGCCGGGCTTGCTACGGCAGGCCCCGGCTTGGATACCGTATTGGACTGATCGCCCGTCCTCTCAGGGGTACACTCTACTCCCTGGTCCACCCCCACGAAGTTGCCGGCTGCCGCGCCCGTTTGTGCCGGGGCATAAAACTCGTTAATGCGCGGGTCGTTTGTCTCCTGCAGGTAATTGAGGGAGGTGTTGCTGGCTACCACGTCCACGCCGCCCCTAAACACCACCTGGGTCTGGTAGAAGGGGTTGCGGTTCTGGGTCTGGTCGGCAAACTCCACATCGCCTGTCTCTCCCATCTGGAGAAACTCCGCGCCGCTGGCGTACAAGGCTTGTATGCCGCTCTGGGCAACGTCGGGTCTCACGTAGGCCTGACGCAGGTATATCTTGAGCTTCAGCGTATTGGCAAACCTGCGCCACAGGTCCATGTCTCCCCCATACACCAGGTCCGCATTTCCGACCTCGCTGGCGCTTCCCTCATCTATCAGCATCATGGCCGAGTCGAGTTGGACGACAAGCAGGTCGTATATCTCCTGCTGCGACTGGTACTCCGGATTGGAATTCTCCAGGCCTCCCAGCGCAGTTGTGTAAGGCACATCGCCCCAGGCATCCGTAATAACCTGCATGGTGTACACCTCCATGATCCGCCCGATCGCCGCCGCACTCAGGTCGCCATCCTCCTGGGCCTGTTCGCTCACAAACCGGAAGTCCTGCAGGGCGCCCGCGTACAGCTCGCCCCACACGCGGGCATCGTAATCGGAAGAGGTGATCTGATAGAGCTCCAGGTCGCAGTACTGGTTGGCGGCGCCGGCCTGGGTCCAGTGCTGGGCGAAGAAATTGCCCAGGAACTGAAACTGGTTGCCCAGCACATAGGCCAGCTCGCCCTGTGCCGCCGGCAAGGTTAGCGCCGGCGTGGAAGTAGGCGGGTTGTTGGGGTCCACGTTGATATCGAGGTAGTCATCGCAAGCTGTAGAGCCGAGAGAGAGGGCAAAGAGTACAGCAAGCACTTTTATAGATAGCTTTTTCATGGTTTTCTCGTCTTCGGTTCGTTAGAAAGTAACCCTGAGGTTGGCCCCCCAGGAGCGGGTGCTTGGGTAGCTGCTGAACTCATAGCCCTGCAGGTTGCCGTTGCCAAAGCTGTTCACTTCCGGGTCGATGTAGGTGTTCTCGTCCGGAGTCCACAGCACCAGGTTACGGCCAGAGAGGCCCACTTCTATGTTGCCAAAGAAAGTCTTCTCTGTGATGGTAGTGGGCAGTTGGTAAGAAATGCTTACCTCCCTGAGCTTGGTAAAGGAGGCGTCTATGATGTTGGTGCCCTCAGGCAGGTTGCCCCAATATTCGTACAGGTTGGTGTTAGTAAGCGGTGTGGTGTTCTCGATGTACTCATCGCTGGTACCTACCTGCACCACAGAGTTCGGGATAATGAATGGCTGGCGGTCGTTGAAGAGCGTTTCGGGGGCCGTGCCGGCAAAGCGTTGCGTGCCCCTTGTTCTGGAGTAGATCTTGCCGCCTTGGCGCGTATCGAACACCACCGACATGCGCAGGCCTTTGTACTTGATCGTGTTCACCAGGCCCGCTTGCCAATCCGGCTGAATAGTGCCCTGGTAGGTCTGCTCCGTAGACAGGCGTGGCCGGCCGGTAGAGGCGTTCACCACGATACGGCCCTGCGGGTCGCGCAGGTAGTCCTCTGCCAGGAACGTTCCGTAGGGCCGCCCCTCTGAGATGACGAGTGCCGCCGAGGCCAAACCACCCAGCGAGATCTCGTTATCCCCGGCGACATCCTCCACCGTGTTCTCATTTTTGGTAAAGTTCACGCTGATGTCCCAACTGAAGTCGCCTACCTCAATGGGGATACCTCCCACCAGCAGCTCAATCCCCTCGTTCCGGATGGTGGCCGCGTTGAGAAAGGCGGAGCCGAAGCCCGTGGCAAAGGAGAGCGGCACGTTGATGATCTGGTCAGTGGACTTAGAGTTGTAGTAGGCCGCATCCAGGCGCAGGCGCTCGTTGAAGAAGCGCATGTCGGCTCCCACCTCCCAGGAACTCGTGTTCTCCGGCTCCAGGTTCTCGTTACCGATCACGTTGCTTACCTCAAAGCCAGGCAGGCCGGCAAAGGGGAAGTTCAGATCAGTGCCGGCAAAGCCATCGCTGATGTTACCGGAGACAAACACAGACCGCGTGCTGTAAGGCAGCGCGTCGTTGCCCACGTTGGCGTAGTTCGCCCGGATCTTGGCAAAGTTGATCGGGGTGGTCTCTGCCAGGCCAAAGGCCTCGGCCGCGTCGAATGCCAGGTTCACCGATGGGTAGAAGAAGCTGTTGTCAGCAATAGGCAAAGTAGAGGACCAGTCGTTACGGCCGGTAACCTCGAGCCACAGAAAGTTCCTGTAGCCCACCTTTGCCGACCCGTATATCCCCACCAGCCTTCGCTTATCCCTGAAACTGGTGGTGAGCGGCGTACCGATGATGTTGCTCAGCGACCTGAACTCGTTGTTGGCCAGCGCGTCGGCAATGGCTGTCAGGTCATCATTCTCCCGCTGATTGATGTTGTTGCCTATTAAAAGATCCAGCGTCAGCAGCTCCGACAGGTCCCTGTTGTAGGATAGGATCAGGTCGGAGTTAACCTCCCTGTAATAAATCTGGCGCTCCAGGTACATGCCGTTGTCGTTGTTGGCAGCATTCTGCCCCTCCACATCCCGGATCGCCATAAATTGCTTGCGTCGGTCGGTGTAGAAGTCCGTGCCAATGCGGTAGGTCAGATTCAGCCCTTCCATAATATCATACCCTATGGTGATATTACCGAACAGGCGGTCCACCTCATTTTCATAGGTCTGGTTCCTCAGCGACCAGTAGGGGTTGATCGTGTAAGGGGAGTAGAAACCCGCCTCGTCATTAAAAGGACTTTCCAGGTCTTCCAGCTCCCGGACAGGAATGTCGCGCGGCGTCTGGATGATCTGGTTGAAAACCGAGTTGCCCTGCCCTGTCAGGGCAAAGTCGCCGCCCGACTTGGTATAGGTCAGGGAGGCTGTGGAGTTGAACCTGTTGAGAAGCTTCGTGGTACCCTTGAGGGCAAGCGAGTGGCGGCTGTACTCTGTTGTGGGCACTACACCCTCCTGCTGTGTATTGGAATAAGAGGCGTAGTAGGTAGCGTTATCGGCGGCGCCGGACAGCGACACGGTGTTGGTCCAGTTATAGCCGTATTCGAAGAACTCTTTGATGTTGTCCTCCAGGGCAACGTATGGCTTTACACGCTGCTGGTTATCTATTACCTGGCCCCATGGCAGCAGCTCGCCCGTAAAGATAGGCCCCCAGCTGGTGTTCTCCAGCAGGTCCGGCTCTCCAAAGAAGCCCTGTCCGTAGCGGTTCTGCAGCTCTGGGTAGCGCAGAATATCCTCAAACATATAAGAAGTCAAGAAGGTGATCTCGGCCTTCTTGGTGGCCCCTCGGCCTGACTTGGTCGTGATCATGATCACCCCGTTGGCGGCGCGGGCACCGTAAAGCGCCGCTGCTGCCGGGCCTTTCAGGATGTTGATGGACTCGATGTCGTCGGGGTTTATATCGTTGGCGCGGTTGCCCACGTCCACCCCGGCGTTCAGGTCGTCTCCTGTTCCGGCACTGCCGTTATCGATCGGGATGCCGTCTATCACAAACAACGCCTGGTTACTTTGGGAGATGGATTTAGCACCACGGATAACCACGCGGGTAGAGGCACCCGGCCCGCCGCCCTGGCTCTGTATGTTCACACCGGCTACTTTCCCCTGCAGGGCGTTGGCAACGCTGCGCTCCCGGCCCTGAGTTAGCTGTTCAGAGCCTACCTGCTGCGTGGCATACCCTAAGGTCCTTTCCTCTTCCTCACGACCCAGGGCGGTTACAACCACCTCCTGCAGCTGCTCTGAGTCTAAGCCCATGGCCACGTTTATGGTGGAGGCATTGCCTATCTGCCTTTCCACCTGGGAGTAGCCCAAAAAGCGAAATACCAGCGTAGTTGCATCCGCTGGCACATTGAGCGAATACTCGCCATTGGCGCCGGTTGTAGTACCGACAGTAGTGCCCTGTACAATTACCGCCACACCTGGCAACGCCTGCCCAGACTCCTGGTCCGTTACCTGCCCCGACACCGTTCTGGCTCCTTGCGAATAGCCTGACAGGGGCAGAAGCAACACCAGCATCAGACTAAGTAGTAGAACCTTTTTCATAAGCACGTTTTTAGCTGTTGAACAATCTGTTACAGCTTAATTCTACGTACTACACCTCGGGGAACTCCATCTCAATAATACAATTTTACAATAAAGTAGTACCAATACACCTTAAATGAATGTTAACACACAGAATTCTTTAGGCACGATTAAATAGAAGTACTTAAAGGTTGCATTGACATAATACATCATTTAAGGCGCTGCTTCCGTACACTGGTAAATCATCAAAAATCACTATAACTCAATATCTTATACTTTAAATAGTATTCTATAGCGGTACTACAGCAGGTAGCGAACTCCAAACCTGAAGCTATGAGGCAACACCTTACGCTTATACTTTTTGTGGTATTTATACTTTGGGAAGCTGGGGCACAGGCGCAACAACTGTGCAATTTCGGGGCACGCGCGGCTGGCATGGGCAACGCTTCGGTAACGGTGTCGGATGTGTGGGCAGTGGCCAATAACACGGCGGGTATCGCCAGCATGGCCGTACCGGCCATTGGCGGATACGCGGAGAACAGATTTGGGGAGCGCGCCTTCACCACAGTGGCCCTGCAGGCCGTTCTCCCCACGCAAAAGTATGGCACCTATGGGCTGAGTCTGAGCCGGTTCGGGGATGCGCTCTTTAGCCAGCAGCATGCCGGGTTGGGGGTGGCTCACAAGCTGGGGCAGTTCAGTCTGGGAGCGAAAGCCGATGTGTGGCAGGTAGCCGTGCAGGGGTATGGCAGCCAGAAAACGGTGGCGCTTTCGGCAGGAATGCAGGGCGAGGTGGTGCCCGGGCTATACGTTGGCGCCTTTGCTTATAACCTGAACCAGGCAAGGATGGCCTCTTTCGAGGATGAGCGCCTGCCCACCGTGATGAAAGCCGGTCTCTCCTACCGCCCCACCACCCACCTGCTGTTAGCCGCCGAAACAGAGAAAAGCATAGACCATGACGCTGACTTTAAGGCCGGCGCCGAATACGCGCTGCTGCAGCAGAAGTTTATACTTCGCTCCGGCTTCAGTGCCCTTACCGGCAGCCTCAGTTTCGGCGCGGGTTTCAAAGCGCGGCAACTGCAGGTAGATTACGCCTTCGGTTCCACCACGCCCATCGGCAACAGCCATCACCTTTCGATAGGCTATACTTTTAAGAGGGAGGGGAGATAGCTAGAGAGTTGAGGAGTGAGGGGACTTTATGCTTTATCTGTACAATAGTCCTCTGTCGTGATACGCAATAAGAGCTTATGAGAAAAGGCTTCCTTATACTTTGCTGTGTGCTGCCTTGCCTGCCTCCGCTGCTGGCGCAAGACTACCCGCGCCAGAACATCGACCTGGACCTGCTGGTGCAGGAGCTTTTTGCCGAGCAGGACGATGAGAACATCAGCTACGAAGACCTCTACGAAACGCTTTTCCAGTATTACCAGCGCCCCATCAATTTAAACCGCACCACGCCCGAGGAGTTGGCCTCATTATACTTGCTCTCGCGCCCGCAAATCGTATCATACTTTAACTACCTGCAGGAGAACGGGGAGTTGCTGAGCATTTACGAGCTGCAGGCCATCCCGGGCTTCGACCTGCCCACTATTTACCGCCTGTTGCCCTTCGTGCAGGTGCGTGATGCGGGGCTGCAGGCTGACGCAAGACCGCTGTGGCAGCGCATGGTCGGGGAGGATAATAACGCGCTTATACTTCGCTATGAGCGCACGCTGCAGGAGCGCCGCGGCTATACTTCGGTGGACACCAGCAGCCGCTCCACCACCCGCTACCTGGGCTCGCCGGAGAAATTATACTTGCGCTACCGCATCAGCCACGCCCGCGACTACAGCTTTGGCATCACCGCCGAGAAGGACGCCGGCGAAGCTTTTACCTGGAGCCCCGCCACCCGCCGCTATGGCTTCGACTTTTATACCCTGCACCTGCAGCTCTACAACAAAGGCCGCTTCAAAACCATTGCCTTGGGCGATTACCAGCTGCAGTTCGGGCAGGGGCTGCTGCTGTCTTCAGGCTACAGCGTGGGCAAGGGCGGCGAGACCATTACCACCGTGAGCAGGCCAAACCTGGGTATTCGGCCATACAGTTCCGTGCTGGAGTACGCCTTCATGCGCGGCGGCGCGGTAACCTATTCGTTGGGCAAGGTGGATGTAACAGCCTTCTACTCGAACAAATTGGTAGACGCCAACCTGCAGGCGCAGCCCGACACGCTGGACACGGAACAGCAGTTTTTCACCGGCATCCAGACCACCGGTTTCCACCGCACCCCCACCGAGCTGGCTAACAAAGACGCCGTGCGGGAGCAGGTCTACGGCAGCAGCGCCCAGTACCGGTCCGCAGACAAAACGTTATCTCTAGGCATTACGGCACTGGGTACACAGTATAACTCTGCTATTCGGAAAGCCGGGGCACCTTACCAGCGCTTCGAGTTTGGCGGCACCCACAACTACAACCTGGGCACCAACTACAGCTACACCTGGCAAAATGTATACTTGTTTGGCGAGACAGCCATGAGCAAGAGCGGCGGCCTCGGAAGCATAAATGGGCTGGTGGCTAATTTGTCCAGGCAAGTAGAGATGTCGATGCTGTACCGCTACTACGCCCGCGACTTCCATACGTTTTATGGCAGTGCCTTCGGCGAGGGTACTCGCAACATCAACGAGCAGGGCTTTTACACCGGCATCAAGATAAAGCCGTTTTCCAGGTGGGAAATTACCGCTTACTACGATCGGTTCAGGTTTCCGTGGCTGCGCTACCTGGTGGATGCCCCCTCCCATGGGGAGGAGTATTTGGTGCGGCTATACTTTCGCCCCAACCGCCAGAGCAGCCTTTACGCGCAGATGCGGCACGAAAGCAAGGGCCGCAACCTGAGCGGCAATACCACTGCCATGGACTATGTGGCGCAGGCCGCGCGGCGGAATTACCTGTTATACTTCGAAACCTCGCCCACCCGCACGCTCAACCTGAAAACACGGGTGCAGTTTGGCACCTACGAGCAGGAATCGCCGCAGCAAACGGGCTACTTTGTCTCGCAGGATCTGAATTTTACGTTCGACAGGATCCGCCTCAGCACCCGCTACGCCCTCTTCGACACCGACAGCTATGATACCCGCCAATACGCCTATGAGCGCGACGTGCTTTACGCCTTCTCCATACCTGCCTTCAGCGGCCGCGGCACCAGGTTTTATACCTTGCTGCAGCTGCGCCCGCTCCGCGACCTGGATGTATGGGTAAAGTATGGCCTCACGCATTACCGTGATCAGGAAAGTATAGGCAGCGGTCTGGAGACGATTGAGGGGCCGAGAAGATCGGATGTGAAGGTGCAGGTGCGGTATAAGTTTTAGTTGTTGATTGTTGGTTACTAGTTACGAGCCTTCTGCTCCATGCTAGGCAATTGAGACGCAAGTAGGCGCTTGCGCCAGACGTAAGTATAAACGGAAACAAGTATAACTTGGTGTGATAGTGCTCTTCCCTACTCGTGCAGCTGTCAGGGGGCTTTTAATCTGCTCTCTTAAAAAGCATGTCTCCCCCAGCATCATCGTAAGAGTTCACCAGTCTCAGGCATGTCGAGGCGGTGCTCAGGAACATGATGCTTGTTCCCAGGTGCTCTCCTGTCTTTGCACGTCTAAGTATGATTACTAGCTGCTCATCCACTGTGTTGGTCCCTTCGCCCCAATGCCTTATTTCATATGCCAGCTTCTCAGCGAGGGTATCATTCTCGTAAACACTCAGCGTATCGCGCTCGAATTCATAAACAACAGTCTTGTTCGTTGTCAGTGGATTCTCTGTAACCTTTTCGGCACCTCTGGAACTATAAGTCGTTTCCACCCACTCCCACTTCCCAACAATTGCTGCCTTTGCAGGCGCTTTTGATTTTATAACCTTGTCCATTTCACAACCCTCCCTAGGCTCCTGGTCGAAAGTCTCATCGCGACAGCCGCAGAGCAAGAGGAGCAAACCAACAAAAAGTGACTTGCTGAATTTCATTAGTATAAACTTTTAAAGATGAGACCCTACTACTCTGGAAACAGTTGCATCCTGTAAGTGCAAAAGGTACAAGCGGACGCTTACGCCATGATGAATGTATTAAATTTAAACTACACTTTATACTTCCACAGCCACAGCTTCCTTCTGCTTGAACCAAGCTATCCTTGCTAGCTGCTGTTCATCCACGGCTTTACAACCGACTTGTTTCACCTCTGGCTTTGGAGCTCTCCAGCCCGAGCGGGCTCGTCTTGGGGGTAGGGGCCCTCGATAAGGGCATCGCGCTGTGTTCCCTCCTTGCCTCGCTCTCGCTCGGCATGCCCTTAACGGGCACCGGATCTCACAAGGCGCTCAACCCAAAGGCTGGGATCAGATTCGATAGCCGCTGCTGACGGAGTAGGAACAAAAGTCCCCCTTGGAAGGGGGTAGGGGGATGATAATAGCATACTGAACAATTCCCCTCCTCTGGACTAGCCATAACGCGAGTTTTGAGCTAGCGAGCGTAGCTCTCAGGGGTGGGTTTATACTTGTAGGGGGAATTTATACCTCTCGTAGGAACAGTTCGCAACTAATCCTTGCCGGTAGCTTTTCTGAAAGTATAGGCGACACAAGCGGACGCTGGCGCCATAATAAAGTATAACTGGATTACTTCCCACAGCAACTCTCCGGCTCCTGCAGCGCCTTACAGTCAGCCTTTACTTCTGCTTCAAGCAGCTGGCCGTCATGGCTGAGCTCGAGGTGGCAGCACTCCAGGAACAGCTGCTTCAGCTTCTCGCGCCCCCGCTGTACCCTGGACTTGGCACCGGAATAGGATATCCCCAGGCGCTCGGCAATCTCTTTTTGGCTCACGCCCTCCAGCTCGCTCAGGCGCAGCGCCTCCGCATACTCTACGGGCAGCAGGTTTATCAGCGGCTCCACCAACGCCTCCACTTCCTGCCGGTTTCGCTCCGTTAGGTCCTCCGGTTCGAACAATTCTGCCTCATCTTCCAAGGGTTGTCTTCGGCCATTCTCCCTGAAAAAGTCGTGCACAGTATTACGTGTGACCTGGTAAAGCCAGGCTTTCAGGTGATGCACCTCCTGCAACTGCACGCAGTTCTTGTGTAGTTTCAGGTAGAGCTGCTGTAAAATCTCGTTCGTTTCCTCCTTATCCTTTACACGCTTCTGCACAAAACCTCGCAGCTGCGCCTCGTACGCTAAAAACACAGGAGCCACAGACGCGCAGCTATCCTGCAGCAAATGGGTGGTGGGGTTGATGCAGCAATTCTCCATATTTTATACACCTACGATCTTACTTCTTCTTTCCATCAGGCAAACGTCGCGCCACTGGCCGTGCAGTTGCCCCAGCCGCTCCCGTAAACCTACTATCCTGAACCCGCACTGCTCATGCAGCTTTATACTTGCCTCGTTCTCTTTAAGTATACCTGCCTGCAGGGTCCAGATGCCCGCCAGCTCCGACTCCTGCACCAGCCGCTGCAACAGCAGTCTGCCAATGCCTCTGCCTTTATACTCCGGGTGGATGTACACACTGTCCTCGGCCACGCCGCTGTACACGCACCTGCCCGAAACCGGCGTAAGCGCACCCCAGCCTGCCACAATTCCATCTTCAGCCAGGGCCACCAAGCGACAGCTCTTCATGTACTTGCTGTCCCATTCTTCCCATGCCGGGGCCTTGGTCTCCAGGGTAGCGTTGTTGGTGGCAATTCCTAGTACGTAAATTTCCCTTACCTGCGGGTAGTGCTCCGACAGCATCTCTGTTAGCAGCACAGCATGTTGAGTTGCGGTTTTCATAGATCGATCCTATAGCAGGAGTAAATATAAACCAGCAGCAAGTATGAAAGTATACCTGCTGCTGGTTTTGTTTTCCGTAGTCTATTCTGTACTAAATGGCATCGGAGGTTTCTGGGCAGCATTTTGTTACTGGCTCACCATACACTGTGGACTCTCCGAAAGTATAAAACGCTTCCCAGTCCACACCCTGCGGGTCCGTGATCCACGACTTCTCCGACTTGGCATAGCAGCAGGTACACTTTCCTTCCTCCCGGATGGCCCCTTTGGCTTCTTTCAGGCGACCGTATACTTCGCCCAGTTCCTCCTCGCTCTCAGCCTGTATGCCCAGGTGTTCAATGCCGGCGTTTTCCGGGTGATGCGAGATAGCGAAGTTTACGCGCGGGTCTTCCAGCATCCACTTGGCGTAGTCGGGTTTCAGCACGGTCGGCTCAGTGCCGAACAAAGCAATATAGAAGGCGGTAGATTCCTCCAGGTTTTTTACTCTTACGTTTACGTGAAATCTTTTCATGGCTCTGTCTCTTAAGATGTTTTGTTCTTGTTACACCCTGATGACGGAGCCACTTCTGAAAAGACGCAGCTTTCTGAGAAATATTTTCTGGTACCGCTAAAAAATCCCGCCAGTGCGCACTAGCGGGATTAAGGTTCCTTTGCCTCCTAAAGTATAAACCTGGCCTCCCGGGCAGGGAAACCATTCTGTAGCAAGGCCTACATACACAAGTTCTCTAACGGTAGCTTTGCTACCATGGGTCTGTCGGGCGCATTACGCTGCATGCTTTCGAAGTCGAGGCAAAACCGGATGGTATAACCCAGCGGGTAATCTGTGGTGAGGGCCGTGCTGCCAAACTCCTTTATCTTCCCCGGGCTCAGGTTCACCGTGAAAAGGTAGTTCAGGTTTCGGGCTATCTGGGGCAGATCCTCCGGAAAAACGGAGAAGCCGAAGCCGCCATATTGTGCCTCCCCACCCAGCAGCCTGTCGAACATTCCGGGTTCGCGGGAGTAATAGTTTACCATAAACTTGCCCACCGAGAACTCATCTATACTATCCACGGCTGGTACGGCAACCGGCATAAAAGTAGTAAACTCCCCCGGATGCATCCCCGTCACGATCAGCATATACCGCTCCTCGCCCTCCCGGTACAGAAAGCAGTCGCCAAACCGGAAATCCTGTTCAGGATTGTCTCTTATGCTCAGTTCCAGGCGCCCGCTTTTTTCCCCAAACTCCCCGAACTTGTTCTGGTGCATACAGCCGGCACACAACCCGATAACAAGCATTGCAAGTATGATCTTTCTCATCTTCTTCACCTCAGAGGGTCCAGCTTACTGCAGGTTCTTCACGAATACCACCTGCTCCGCGTCAGCTTTGATCACATTGTTATAAAACTCCACCAGTTGGGTGTACGTTTCGGGTGTGAAACGGCCTTTGTGCATCTGCATGCGGCGCATGTAAGTTATGCGCTGGCCGTCTACCTTCACGGAGGCACTGTACTCGCCAAACACGGATGTATGCTGTATTGCGCGCGGCAGGTACTCCACCGAGTAGCCAGCCGGTACTTCTATTTCCACCGTGTCCACATCCAGGTACGCCAGCGTACGCACCACATCGGTCAGGCGCTTCTCCTTCTGGTTAGGCACATGCGTCCACTTGCTCATCAGGTTCGGGCTAATGAACATACGCTTGCCGCTCAGGGTGGCGCACTGGCGCAGGCTCAGCTCTAGTTCCTCGGTTACGCTTGGCACGCGCTCCTTTTTCTGGGTAAAGCTATACTTGCTGATCTCAAAAGGCGGGGCCGAGGTGTTCTCGTAGAGCCACTTGCGTTGGTCTTCTGGTTTGCGGTAGGTAATAACCTTGTCGCGGGTTTCCTGCTGTATGCCGGTGTAGTGGGTGCGCACGGTGGCGGTGCCGCTGCCGGTCTCGGCCAGTTTCACGTGTATTCTTCTGATCTGCTGGTTATCGGTGGCGCCGTACGCGGTGGTCTTCACCAGTTTTCCTCCCTCCGGTGTGATGAGCAGCGCGTGGCGGTCGCCGGTGAAGCTGCCGTTGTAGCCGGCTGCCTCGGTCTGGCTGGTGCACTCCAGCCACATGGTATCCTGCGCCATCGGCACGCTAAGGATGACGTGGTTAAACTGGCTGCTCGGGAAGTCGGTTCTTATATCCGGTGTGCCCTCCCCGGCGTTTATCAGCGCGTAGTAAGACTCCACCCCCACGGCCTGCAGCATGGCCTGGGTATAATTAGAGAGCGCCTTGCAGTCGCCGTAGCCCTTGCTGTCGACAAAGCTTGCCTCGAATGGCTGCCAGCCGCCAATGCCTAGTTGTATGGATACGTAGCGGGTTTTGCCCTGCATGTACGCATACACCAGCCGCACCTTCTCCTCTGTGGTTTTGGCGTTTGCCGTCAGTTGCTGCAGTTTGGCTACCGTTTCAGCAGGCAGCTTGCCGCGCCCCTCGTTCAGTTTATTTTGCCAAAGGCCGAAATCCTTCCAGGTCTCCATACTTCCTCTGTAGCCATCCACCTCGAACTCGCTAGGAGCAGTAAGCACCATCGGCACCAACTCGCTGAAGCCTGGCCCATAGGGCTCGCGGCTCACCGGCTTCAGGTTGCTTACCTGCCAGGTGTAGATCTGGTGGGTGGCGCTTTGGCTCAGTTTCGCCTTCTCGGGCAGGTTGCGCTCCAGGTAGCGCAGCTTGGTGTTTATTGGCACCTGCACCTGCAGGCTGGCTTTCTCCACCGACAGGTTTTCCTCGTTCTGCGGGAGCCAGCGCGGGTAAAACATCATGTTCGATTGCGCCACCTCGTACTCAAACTCTACGGTGTAGGGGTACACGCTGTACTCCAGGCTGGCAATCTTCACGCGGCTGTCCTCATACACTGAGATGCTGCTGATGGCGCTTATGTCTTTTATATCGCTGTTCTTGAGCTTCTTTATACGATTGCCAAACCGGTCGTACGAGGTGCCGCTGATGCTGCTCACCTTGCTCATTTTGTTGTAAGGCACGTAGAGCGTGGCGCGGTGGTCGCCGTTCTCGTTCAGGATGGTAATGGTGGTCTTGAAGCGCCGGGTGCCGCTGCTGACGGAGTTTACGGTGAACACCGTCTCCTCCGAGCGGATAACCACATTGGCCTCCTTGCTTAGCTCAGTCAGCGTTGCATTGCCGCCGGCAAACACCTGCGGGGCCAGCAGCAGCCAGCACACCAGGGCGCTGAGCCAGTTATACTTTCTGTTCGTTCGTAGCATAGCCGATCATCTATAAAACTAGTAAAAGGCGGCGGGCCGAAGCCTGCGGCGGCACATAGCCTGGCAAGCTTCAGCCTTTCAGCCATACGTCAGGTTAATTTGCTGCTATTTTCTTTAAGACGATCTGCTCGGCGTGCTTGGCGATGATGCGATTGTAGAGCTCCTTCAGGATAGGGTACTCCTCAGCGTAGAACACCGGCTTGTTAATGTTCAGCCTGCTCATTACCTGCAGCGTATTGCCCTGCTGCTGCACCATGTACATAAAGCGGCCGCCGTTCTCCGGCAGGCTCAGAGCTATATTTTGCGGCGCCTCCTCTACCTCGTAGCCTTCCGGTATGGTAAAGTTACAGATATAGGTCTCGTCTATCGGGGTGCCGAAGTCTACCGGGTAGAGGCGCTCCTGTAGCTTAAACGGGTTCTCCTTCTCGCCACGGCCCAGCATCGGGTTCAGGTAGATAATGTCGTTGGAGCGGCCACTGCCGTTTACGTTGATGCCGTAGGTGATATCCACCGGGCTTTGCAGGTCGTTCAGGTTCTTGATCTCCGGGGTGAGGAGCTTAAAGTCGCCCACCTCCTTGGCCAGGCGCTCGACATACTTGCTCTCGCCTTCCTCCAGTATCGTTCGGCGCAGGCTTATGGCACGGTAGCCCCCGGCAGACTCGCGGCCGGTACCCACGATCTCACCCTGGCTGTTCATGGTCAGGTTGGCGCTGATAAGCCGGGTATGGTTTGCGCCCGGCGTGAGGCTCACCCAGCGGCCCGCCTCTTTTTTGATCAGGCGGCCCTCCCCGTTCAGGCAGCGGGCCGGCAGTACGCCAACGGTTACCAGCGGATCAGTGGCATCCAGCAGGTACTCTTTATCGCCCACCTGCACCTGCGAAATCACGTAGTTGAACTTGCTCACCATCGGCGACATGGCCGTATTGATGCGCCCATGGTTGCGGGTGCTTACCAGGACAGGAGAGGCGTCAAAGCCGGCCTCCAGCAACATAGAGGTTAGCAGCAGGTTTATGTCTGCCGCGGTGCCGGTGCGCTCGTCCCAGGCTTTGCGGATGGTGGTATTAGCGTAGACCCCGTAATTGCCGTTCCATTTCATCCGGTTTTTCACCAGGTCGAAAATGGCCTCCAGTTGCTCCGGCTGGCTTTTATACTTGCCCTGGATGGCAGCCAGCTCGCTCTTGAAGAAGCTGCTGCGGTTTAGCTGCACGCCAAACTTATCTGCCGTCATAAGGTCTGAGGTTACTTTCTGCCAGTCGCCGGTCATGGTGCGGGGGGCCTCGCCTGGGAACTGCACGCGCTGCAGTTCAAACTCTATCTTAGACTGGTAGTCGCGGATGGTGGTGATATACTTCTCCTCTTTTAGCGCCGGCACGTCCTTCATAATCCACACGTAGGCGTTGTTAAGCATATCCGGCGATGCCTTGGCGGAGCCGGTGGCGGCTTCCTTCAGGCTCTCATTCTTGTACAAACTGTGGTATCCCTGCATCAGGAACTTGTAATCGAAGTACCCCGGTATGCGGGCGCGGTACTCGCTCCAGGCCACCGGAATGCTGTGCTGAAACTCCCAGTCGCGGAGGGTGTAGATAAACTCTGAGTCGGAGGTAATGGTATAGCTGATGTCGATCACCGAGCCCTCCTTTACGTTCGGCATGGTAAACTTCTTAGTGTGCCTATACTCTGACGCCTGCTCGTCGAATATGCTTTTGCTCTCCAGCTTGTCCTTCGTTACCTTGCCGTTCTCCAGGTTATAGGTAAACCCTTTTATCGAGCCTACCCGCTCTTTGGCAGAGCCCTTCTGGAAGTAGGGCACCACCACATCGGCCCAATCATAACCCGACTTTTTGAAGATCTTGATGCGCATCTGGCGCTCAAAGACCACCTTCAGTTCCCCGATGTACTCGATACGGGTGAAGCCATAGTCCGAAAGGATAACGGCAGCGGCGGAGGTGTCTTTGTCGTAGGCGCTCATCCTGAGCTCATCTTCGGATACTTTTCCGAATTTAACGGCCTGTGCGGTGGCCTGGTGGGAAAAACCGGCCAGAACAAGGGCCAGTACAAATAGTTTTGTAAAATTTGCTTTCATAGGCAATGCTAAAAGAGTTGATAACTGTGTTGGCTGTGCAATTCATGGAACCTGTCAACTTATAGCCGCCCTGCCATAATGCTTACCTCGTTAGCATTATATAAATGGAGAGCACTATAATTCCCTATAAAGAAAGCCATATTTTTATATATATTCAAAATAGGCAATAAATTTTTTAGAACAGTTTTTCACTATGATCTTCACGGAATGTTACAAAACAGGACTTACGGAGGCTGCGGCACGCTTTTGTAGCAATGCCTGAAGAGAATTAAGACAGGCCCGGCATTCCGGGCACTTTGAAAAAGCCTATCCTATTGTGGTAGTTCCTTTATACTTTGGCGCCGGCTTACCTTGTATAAGTCTTAAACAGAACACAGCGACCCATAGCATAGCTGCTATAATTTTGGCGGAAGACGGGCCGTAAAATCAGGGTGGTGAAGGAGTGTGGTACGGTGCGGGAAAGTATGAACGGGGGGAAACCGGGCAAACAAAAAAGCAGTGCGGCAGCCAGATAGAATAAGGCTGCCGCACTGCTTTATGCGTTATACAGAGTTATACTTACAGGTACTCCGTGAAATTCTTTTTGTCGGACCAGAACTCCCGGCAGGCTTCGCGCTGCTCTTCTATAAACTGAGAGTTCTTCTTGAGGTCTTTCCAGTTGCCGTAGCCCAGGCGCTCACACATCCTGAAAAAGCTATCGCCCTGGTTCTTCTGCCCTTTTACCCGTACTAGCGAACTGAGCAGCGGGCGGCCCTCCCGATACTCCCGCTCCGAGATCTCATCTATCACTTCGGTCAGCATGGACTTTTCGTGCGGGTTTTCGAGGTTCAGGCCGAGTTCTGCTTCGTAAATAAGGTTCTGAAAAGACATGAGGTGTGCTCTGCCGCGAGCTACTTGAATGAGTTTCTTTCGTACGCGTGAATTCATCTGTGGAATATAAAATGAGGTTACACAGGCAGCACTCCGGAGCGTTGTAAAGAACACCGAGGCTTGGTTCCTGCACTACTTTTAAACTATAATATATACTTATAAACGCATAGAAGTCGAAAAAGGTTTCATAGTAAGTGCAATTTGACTCTCACTTTAGTGCAAAAGAAGGCATACATCTTGCAGGCCATACTTAGCGCAGCTGCCGGGGCTGTTTCTCGGAGAGGTATTTCCAGTAGCGCCGGGGAATGTGGCGCAGGTGCAGCTTCGGGTTCCTGCGCTCTGGAATGTTCACGTTATCAAAGTATACCTGCCAGAGCTGCTGGTACACATCCTCCTCTGCGTCTTTGGCTTCCGCCGCCAGGGAAGTATGGCGCTGGTGCGGGGGCAGCTCCAGGTTTATGAACGAGACCTGGCTCAGGTCGTAGTAGGCGCCATAGCGGCGGTTGGTGTCGTAAATGGCCCAGCGCTGGTCGGCGTAGCGCTTCTCGAAGTGGCGCACGATCAGCGGCAGCACATTGAAGTCGGGGGAGATGGTGGCAAAGTATAAACCGTCGGCCGTTTTCTGAAAACGCACAAAAGCCTCCATGCGGTGCTTCTCGCGGTGCACCTGTTTGGCCGCCTGCTGCACCTGCAGCACACAGGGTGCCGCGTAGTTACCTTCTATACTTTGCGCGGAGCCAAACACCAATTTGATGTAGTCGAAGAGGATTTGCTCAAAGCCAGGCTGCTCCCACAGGAAGGTGTGGTAAAGCACCTGCTGCGCGTTTATACTTAGCTTTTTCTGCAGCCCCTGCCACACCCGCCCGGCCTTCTCCTCATCCGTCACCACGGTAATATGCTCCCCGAACATGCTGGGCTGCGCCAGGTGCTCCTGCTGTATGCTGGTGGGCCAGGCCTTGCGCTCAAACGCCTCGAACACCACCGTCAGCAGGCCCTCAAAAGTGCCGTCGTAGGTATAAAAGTGCATGTCTCAAGTATAAACCGGGCAGAAAAGCAGGCGGTGTTATTTGCCTGTGTTGCGGCTTTTGTCGGCGGCATCGGCCTTGGCGCGCGCCGAGAGGCTCTGCAGCTGCGGCACTAGCATGTTCAGTTTGCAGTACAGAGATACGCGGGCTACTTTCTGGTTCTTTCTCATGACTAATACGTTCTTCGGTTGGATTGATTTGGAAGTATAACTTGGTATAGATGATCTCTTCTTTCGCTCTTTCATGCCGCTTTCCTTTCCCTTTGTTTGTTAACCTACCTGCTTAAACAGGTCCAGTTGTTGGGTGAGCAGGGTGCTGCGCACCGATCCCTCGCCAAACAATATCTTTCTGCGGATAAGCTCCGACGCATACTCCTGACGCTGTAGGCTTTTGGTCTGGCAGGTGATAAAATACTTCGCCCGCTTCAGCACCACGCCCATCTGCCGCAAGTGCTCAAAGTGGAGCGGCGTAAACCTTCTGGCCGACACGATCTTCTGTGCGCTTTTTACCCCAATGCCCGGCACCCGCAGGATCAGCTCATAGTCTGCCGTATTCAGCTCCACCGGAAACGCGTGGCGGTTGCGCAGCGCCCAGCCCAGCTTCGGGTCTATGTCCAGATCCAGGTGCGGATGCTGCTCATCCACAATCTCCCTGGCCTCAAAGCCGTAGAAGCGCATCAGCCAATCGGCCTGGTAAATGCGATTCTCGCGTATAATGGGCGGCTCCGTGGTGATCGGCAGGCGGTTGTCGCTGCTGATAGGCACGTAGCCGGAGTAGTACACGCGCTTCAGGCTGTAGTCTTTGTAGAGCTGGCTCGAGAGCTGCAGGATCTGGTGGTCGTTCTCGGCCGAGGCGCCCACAATCAGCTGCGTGCTCTGCCCCGCCGGCGCAAAGCCCGGTGCCGACTTAAACAGCTTCTTCTCCTCGTTGGCCTGCACCAGTTGCCGCTTTATGCTGCCCATAGGTTCCAGCACTTCCTTATAGCTCTTCTCCGGGGCCAGTTGCTGCAGGCTCACTTCTGAGGGCAGCTCAATGTTCACGCTCAGTCTGTCTGCGTACAGCCCCGCCTCCTTTATCAGCTCCTCGCTGGCACCCGGTATGGTTTTCAGATGGATGTAGCCGTTGAACCTGTGCTCCTGCCGCAGCTTTTTGGCCACCCGCACCAGCCGCTCCATCGTATAATCCGCATTTTTGAAGATGCCCGAGCTCAGGAACAAGCCCTCGATGTAGTTGCGGCGGTAAAAGTTGATCGTCAGGTCTACCACCTCCTGCACTGTGAAGGCGGCACGTTTCACATCGTTGCTTCGCCTGGTGACACAATAGGCACAGTCGTAAATGCAGTGGTTGGTCAGCAGTAGCTTCAGCAGCGACACGCAGCGCCCGTCCTCGGTGTAGCTGTGGCAGATACCCATTCCCTCGGCGTTGCCCAGCCCCTTGTTCTCGTTCCTGCGCTTTCCGCCGCTGGAGGAGCAGGAAACATCATACTTGGCAGCATCTGCTAAAATTGTTAGCTTCTCTATCAATCTGTTTTCCATTCCACTGGGCTTCTGTACTTTCAACGGGTTAAAGATACCAGCCCTGCTGGTATAAAACCAATATTCTTAGCAATATTTTATCCACATACTTATCTACAAGTGTTCATAAACTAATTTTATTAGCACACCTAAGTATAACTTAGTCTCCCTCAAATAAGCTTAAACATGCTTGTATAGCTATTTTATAGGCCTTTGCAGCTACTTCCGGCGGCGGAAAGCGTTATATTAGGAGGTTGAAGTAAACCGGACCACCACGCGCATACGACTTATGCCTTACCTGCACCCTACATTAAAGCCGCTGTCGCTGGCATGCCTGCTGTGCATGCTGCTGCTCTGCGTCAGCGTGTGCCAGGCACAGGTGCAGCCGCAGGATACGGTGCAGCAACAGCTCCCCCCGCAAGACACCACCAGGCAGAACTTCAACGACCGCATCATCCAAAACCTGAAGCAGATGTCGGAGCGGAAGACCATTATGGGCAAGCTGCTGAAGGCCCTGCTCGACTTTGACCGGAACGAGGAGGAAGTGTATGGCCTGGATGCCGAGCTGATCCAGAAAGAGTATGAGCTGCACAACTATAAGATCGTCCGCCACATCGATATCCTGACACTGGACCCCTTCGGCTACTCAATCAACGACACCTCGCGGGCCCCCCGCAACTTCTTTGAGAAGGCCGGCAACTCGCTGCACATGAAGACGGGCCGGGGCGAGGTGCGCAACAAACTGCTTTTCCGGAAAATGGAGCCGCTGGAGCCGCTGGCGCTGGTAGAGTCGGAGCGTTTGCTGCGCCAGACGCGCCACATCCTCGACGCCCGTATTATCGTGAATGAAGAGACCACCACCAACGACAGCGTAGACGTGTTCGTGATCACCCGGGACATCTTTAGCTTGGGCGGATCCGGCTCCTACACCCCCTCCTCCGGCAAGGGCCGCATCACGCTCCGCGAGCTTAACTTCCTAGGCCAAGGCCACCAGATAGAGGGCACTTATAAATTTAACCTGGACCGGCCGCGCCCCTGGGAGGCTGCCGGCTTTTATACCATAGAAAACATCGGCAGAACTTACATCACCGCCGATGTGGCCTACGTGGATGAGAACTACTATCAGGAGAAGAGCTTTTTCCTGCACCGCGATTTTTACTCGCTCAATACCAAGTATGCGGGTGCCGTGGGGGCCAGTTGGATAGATGAGCGCATCCTGCTGCCAGCCCAGCCCGACGACTCGGTGGCGCGCTTCGGCTTTGTAGGCTATAACCGGCAGGATGCCTGGCTGGGCCGCACCCTCAAGTTTAAGTCCTACAACCTGGGCTATGAGCCCCGCGGCCGGATCATACTTGGTACCCGCGTCATCAACACCAATTACAACACCACCCCCACGGATAACTTCCAGGACAACATCCTGCTGCTGGGCAGCGTGGGCTACAGCATCCGGAAGTATTACAAAGACCGCTTTATCTTTGGTTTCGGCAGGACAGAGGACATACCCGTGGGCACGCTTTTCTCCGTTACGGGCGGTTACCAGGATGGCACTGTGTGGGACCGGCGTTATTTTGGCACCTCGCTCTCCTTTGCCAGGTACGGCACCAGCTTTGGCTATCTCTACAGCCGGGTTGGCTACGGCACTTTTATCCGGGATGACCGCTGGGAGCAGGGTGTACTGGACCTGGAGACCATGTATATTACGAGGTTGGCTGAGTGGGGCAACTGGAAACTGCGGCACTACCTGCTCGGCCGCGGCACTTTCGGCATCAACCGTCACCCCGAGGAGCTGCTCTCCATCAACAACGAAAGCGGCATCCGGGGCTTCCGCTCCGACCTGGTGCGCGGCACCCGCAGGGCCTCCTTTAACTACGAGGCCAACCTCTACACGCCGCTCTCGCTGCTGGGTTTCCGCCTCGCCACCTTTGTTTACGCCGACCTGGCCTGGCTCTCCTACGGCAACCAAAGCTCCCCTTTCAGCCAGAAGCCCTACAGCAGCTACGGCATCGGCTTCAGGCTCCGGAATGAATTTACCTCCTTCAGCACCATACAAATCACACTGGGTTATTACCCGCAGCTGCCGCCCAACAGTAACATGCGCGATTTCAGGCTGTATGAATCTTCGGCGCCCTTCTACGACTTCCGCAACTTCCAGTTCGACCGCCCCGGCGTGGCCGAATTTTACTAGCTTTTCGTATCCTTTTGGCGCGTTTGCCGGTTTATAGGGTGGTAAACCCTAAACAGAAATTACGCAACTATGAAAAAAGTTAGAGAGAAGAACGAGTATGAAGGAAACCCGGTAGGACTGTCGAAAGAAACGGCTACGGCCATGGCCAAAGAGCTGGACCGCCACCTGGCTTCCTTTATTGTATTATACAACCAATACCACAAGCACCACTGGCTGGTGGAGGGCCCGCAGTTCCGCGACCTGCACCTGTTTTTTGAAGAGCATTATACTCAGATACACGAGCAGTACGACGCCATTGCCGAGCGCCTGACCGTGATGGGCTACTGCCCTACCTGCCACCCGGCCAACCAGCTGAAGATCGCTTACCTGGAGCACGAGGAAGAAGGCGAGTTCCGTATCCGCGAGATGCTCAACAAGGACATGGATGATGAGAAAACCATTGCCGTGGAGCTGCGCAAGTCTATCAAGAAGGCATTTGAGCTAGAGGACTTTGCCACCAAGTCGCTGCTGGAGGGCATTCTGCTGACGACCGAGGACCGCTGCCACCACATCGAGCACTTTTTGGGCGAAGACAGCCTTTCCATTGGCCTGATTGCCCGCCCTGGCGATATTATGGAGGATGGCGAGGCCGAGGAGTCTAAATCCAAGCCTAAGAAGAAAGCGAAGGCTTAACATGGCCCGAGCAAGTATAAAGTATAAACCCCGGTGGCGAGAGCTGCCGGGGTTTATACTTTATAACTCAAGTTGCGATTAACCCACCCCTGCACTTCATTGAGTAGATCGCAACTTGGGTTTTATACTTGCCTTTACCAGCCGTTGCACTGGTGGTTTCTGTTTACACTTGCAACTCTTACCCTGAAGCAAGTGGTGCTAAACTCCGGGCATGTATTCACCTCACCCCGGCCCTCTCCTAAGAACAGGAGAGGGAGCTGTGTAAATGCTGCTGCTGAAGCATAAGTTTCATTTCGCTGGTATCGCGCGAACAGGTCGCGTATAAACTCACCCCTCCCCCCCTAGGAGGGGAATTCTGTACTTGCTATACTTTCCCTGTCATCCCGATTGAAGTGAGGGATCAATTGGGAATTCTAAAGAGATCTCTCATTTCATTCGAGATGACAAAAAAGCTGTGGCTATTGAACGATTCCCAGTCCTTGGGTTGAGCGCCTTGTAGATTTCCGGTTTCGCTTCAGCGAAATTGCGGAGACCGCAGGTCAAGCAAAGGAAATGTACACCGCGCGATGCCCAAGGACGAGCCCTCTCGGGCTGGAGAGCACCAAAGTTAGAGGTGCAACAGTAGGCTTGTGGGAACTACAGGATCAGCGGTCGCTAGAAAGTATAGCTTGTGTCACGTTGCGGGAAGCAGCGGCTAGGAAAGTAAGGCCGAAGTATAAATGTATGGCTCTGCGAGCCAGTCGGGTTACAAACCCAACATCATAGTAGGACACGAGTTGCAAACTCGCGCCAGCAGAAGGATGTCCGGAACAGCAAGTATAAAAAGTATAACTCAAGTATAAAGAGACACAAGCGGATGCTTGCGCCAGCGAAAGTAAGAAGCAAGTATACAAGTATAAAAGTATAGCCTAAGTATAAAGTTGGCTTTCCCAAGCCAGCCGAGTCAGAGACTCGACACCACAGCAGGACACAAGTCTGAAGACTTGCGCCAGAAGCTGGAAGTATAAAAGTATAGACAAGTATAAGCAATGCCTGCTTCATCCCTTAATTCATAAAACACCCTGCTCAAACGTAGACTTATCAACAACAAGCATACTTTATCCCTAATATCTATTGTTGCAACTTTTAAGCCCGCCTGCTTTTTAGTAGATTTGTAAAGGGAGTGCAGCCGCTGCACCAAACACCTCGTAAGCAATAATAACATGGTTGATTTAGGTAATTACAACGAGCTGGAGATAGCGCGTGAAGTGGACTTTGGCGTATACCTCTCCTCCGACGACGGAGACATTCTGCTGCCGGGCAAGTACCTGCCGGAAGGCGCAAAAGTAGGCGACAAGCTGCGCGTGTTTGTGTACCGTGACTCCGAGGACCGTATGATTGCCACCACCCTGGAGCCTTATGCTACTATAAACGAATTTGCCTGCCTCACCTGCACCGACGAAACCCCGTTTGGCGCCTTCCTGGACTGGGGACTGGAGAAGGACCTGCTGGTGCCGCTCAACAACCAGAAAAACAAGATGCAGGTGGGCCGCAAGTACTGCGTGTACGTGTACCTGGACGAAAGCTCCGACCGCGTGGTGGCCACCTCCAAACTCGGCAAGTACCTCCACAACGAGGACATCCAGCTCAGTGAGGGCGACGAGGTGCAGCTGCTGGTGGCCGGCCTCACCGACATCGGTATCAAGGTGATCATCAACAGCGCCTACATGGGCATTCTTTATAAAAATGAGGTATTCCAGGACCTGCGCATCGGCGACAAGACCACCGGCTACATCAAGCTCATCCGCCCTGATAATAAAATAGACGTGACGCTGCGCAAGCCGGGTGTGAACCAGAAAGAGGAGAAGGACGAGGCCGCCGACAAAATCATGCGCTCTTTGGAGCAGGGCAGCGGCTGGATGCCTATCTCCGACAACAGCTCGCCGGAGGATATTTACCAGACGCTGGGCATGAGCAAGAAAACTTTTAAGCGCGCTATCGGCAGTTTGTACAAGGCCGGAAAGATTACCATTGAACCTGACAGTATACGGCTGCGGAAGGATTAATACCCGCCTCTCCGCCACCCGCATACGCGCTACCATACAGTACCTGACGTTCTCACTTTAAAACCTACCCCGCCCTGACAAGGCGTGGCCCTGACGTATGCTTACTAAACTTTTACCTTTCGCGCTTATACTTAGCCTGTGCGCAGGTGGCGCGCGCGCCCACGGCAACAACGACGACACAGAAGCAGAAACAACCAAAGCCAGCAAAACCTCCAAGGTCATGCGCACGCAGGTGGCGCCCGTACTGGACGGGCACCTGGAGCCTGAAGTATGGCAACAGGTAAACCCCGCCCGCAACTTTTACCGGTACGACCCGCTCAACGGCAAACCCTCCTCGCAAGAAACGGAGGTATACATGCTCTACGACAACGACGCTGTGTACATCGGTGCCCTGCTGCGCGACACCGCCCCCGACTCTGTACTTACCCAACTCGGCCAGCGCGACTCCGGCGAGAACAACTCCGATATGTTCGGCGTGTACCTCGATACGTATAACGACAAGCAAAACGCCTTTGCCTTTCTGGTGTCTGCGGCCGGTGTGCAAACCGATATCAAGCACTCGCAGGGGAGCGAGGACTGGAACTGGGATGCTGTGTGGGAAAGCAGCGTAAGAACACACGAGGAGGGCTGGACCGTGGAGATGCGCATCCCCTACAGCGCCATTCGTTTTCCGGAGGCCGAGGTGCAGACCTGGGGCGTGAACTTTATGCGCGTGATTCGCCGCAACCGCGAGAAATCCTACTGGAGCCATGTGGACAACTCTGTGAGCGGTTTGATAAACCAGGCAGGCCGCGTGATCGGTATCGAAGGCGTGAAGGCGCCGGTGCGGCTGCAGTTTATGCCCTATGTATCGGGCTACGTGAACCACTATTCTTCTAAAGACAGCGAGAGCGACGCCAAAAACTTTACCCACTCGGTAAACGGCGGCATGGACGTGAAGTATGGGATCAACGATGCTTTTACGCTGGATGTAACCCTGATCCCGGACTTCGGGCAGACACAGTCGGATAACCAGGTGCTGAACCTGGGGCCGTTTGAGGTGAAATACAGCGAGAACCGCCAGTTCTTTACCGAGGGCACCGAGCTGTTCAACAAGGCAGGATTATTTTACTCCCGCCGCATCGGGGCCGCTCCCGTAGGCCGCGGGCAGGTGGCCGACCAGCTAAGAGAGGGCGAGGAGATCACCCGCAACCCGGTGGAGACGCAGTTGCTGAACGCCGCCAAAGTATCGGGCCGGACGCGCCGCGGGCTAGGCATCGGCCTGTTTAACGCCTTTACCGGCACCACCTACGCCACCGTGGAGGACTCGCTGGGCAACACCCGCCAGGTACTCACCGACCCGTTTACCAATTACAACGTGTTTGTGCTGGACCAGACACTGCCGCGCAACTCCTACGTAACCTTTACCAACACGAACGTGACCCGCGCCAGCGGCTTCTACGATGCCAACGTAACGGGCCTGCGCATGCGCTTTGCCGATAAGAACAACATGTTTGCCCTGACCACCGGCGGCAACCTGAGCCAGCAGTATGGCAAGGACGAAGGGAACAGCGTAAGGCTGGGACACCAGTACTCGGTCAACGTGAGCAAGATAAGCGGCAACCTGCGCTACGGCATCAACCATAATGTAGAGTCGGACACCTATGATATAAACGACCTGGGCTTCCTGAGCAACAACAACGAAGTATACACCAGCGCCAGTATCAGCTACAACTTCTATCAGCCCGTTTGGAAGTTCCTCTCGTGGAACAACAGCTTTAGCGTAGGACACAGCATGCTGTACGACCCCAGCAAGTTTATCTCCCTGGATCTGAGCGCCAGCAGCAGCGTGCGCTTCCGCAACTTTACCAGCCTGTGGGGAGGCCTGTCGGTGCGCCCCGGCGAAAGGTACAATTACTTTGAGGCACGCACGTTTCCGCAGGTATTCGTGCAGCCGCCGGCGGTTAGCTCCAACATTGGCTTCAGCAGCGACTACCGCAGGCGCTTTGCCCTCGATGCCAGCACCAATTACTGGCGCTCCCGCCGCTACGAGCAGAACAGCTGGTCCTTCAGCCTGTCCCCGCGCTTCCGCGTAAACGACAAGCTCTCCATCGTGAACGGCAACAGCTATAGTATAGACAAGCGCAACATTGGCTTTGCCGATAAGTATGAGGACGCCGGGCAAAACACGCACATCCTGTTCGGCGACCGCACCCTCACCACCGTCAGCACCACCATCAGCAGCGCCTATATTTTCAACGAGCGCTCGGGGCTTACGCTCAACATGCGCCACTACTGGTCCAGGGCGGCGTACAAGGAGTTTTTTGAGCTGACAAAGCAGGGCCTGCTGCAGCCAACCACCGCCGAACAGGATGTGTATACTTCCGCCATCAGCGATATCAACTACAATACCTTTACCATGGATTTGGTGTATAGTTGGCGCTTTGCGCCAGGCAGCGAACTACGCGTGGTTTGGAAGAATTTTATTGAGGACAGGGCCAATACGATAGAGAACCGCTATTTCGATAACATGTCCAATACCTTTGCTGTGCCGCAAAACAACAATTTCTCGGTGAAACTGCTATACTTTATAGACTATATAGCGCTTAAGAACGTACTTTCTGCATAAGCAAAGAACCTCATGCAAAAAGTAAGAACCGCATTGATAGCCGGAGCCAGCGGACTGGTTGGCGGGCACCTGCTCTCCCTGCTGCTCAGAAGCGAACGCTATAGCCAGGTCATCTCCATTGGCCGCCACGAACTGCCGCTCATCCACCCCAAGCTGGACCAGCAGGTCATCAACTTCGACAGGATGAAAGACTATGCGGCGGATATGGTGGCCGACGATATTTTTTGCTGCCTCGGCACCACCATCAAAAAGGCTGGCTCCAAGGAAAACTTCTATAAGGTAGACCATACCTATGTCACCCAGCTGGCGGAGATTACGGCCCGCAAGGGCGCCATACAGTTTTTAGTAGTATCGGCCATGGGGGCTGATGCCGGTTCCATGATCTTCTACAACAAGGTGAAGGGCGAGATGGAGCGTGATGTGCAGCAGCAGCCCTTCAACACCGTCCATATTTTCCGACCCGCCTTGCTGCTGGGCGAGCGGGAGGAAAAACGCAAGGGCGAGGATCTGGCAAGCAAGCTGATGAAGCCGCTGAGTGGGCTGATGATCGGGCCACTGGAAAAGTATAAACCTATAGAAGGCGAAACGGTGGCCCGTGCCATGCTGGCTGCCGCCAAAGCCGAGCAAGCCGGCAAGTATACACACCCATCAGACGAGATAGCCCGTATGGGCTCCTAACTTTGGCCGCACTCCCCGCGTAAGCGCCCTTTTAGCAAGTATAAAACTATGCCTATGCCCAGCAAAAGCCTGCAACGCGTATTCCCGAAGGCGATGCGCTACGACCCTGACTGGGTGCGCCGCCACTCCATGGGCGAGAACGTGCTCTTTAACCTCGAAAGCCTCACCAAATCGCTGCAACTCAAGCCGGGCATGCGCGTGCTGGACCTGGGCTGCGGCAAAGCCATCAGCTCTATCTTTCTGGCCAGGGAGTTTGGTGTTACGGTGTATGCGGTGGATGAGGCCGTGTCTGCCAGCGACAACTACCAGCGCATCTGCCATGAAAACTGCCAGGATAAGGTGATACCGCTGGAGGCCGATGCCCGCGCCCTGCCCTTTGCCCAGGAATATTTCGACGCCGTGATTGTGGTGGACTCCTATACTTACTTCGGCACCGATGAGAAGTACCTGCCCTACATTGCCCGCTTTATAAAGCCCGGCGGCTGCATTGCCATTGTAGATGTATGCTTTACCAAAGAGATTGAATCACTGGATCAGGTACCTGGATTTTTGCGCGCGGACTATCAGCATTACTGGTACTTTATACATACGCTGGGCTGGTGGCGCAGGCTCTGGGAGAAAACCGGGCTGGTGCACATAGAGGCTGCCGAAGAGCTGAAGGAAGCGGGGCTGGTACGGGAGCATTATATTAAAGACTTCGAGGAGTCCGAAGAGGAAGACCCGTTTGCCAAAGCGCTTCAGCTTGACAAAGAGAACTTTATCTCGTTTTTCAAACTCATTGGGCTCCGCACCAAGAAAACTGCTTACCTGCAGGATTACAAAAGCGAAGAGAAAACATAGCCCCTCCCTGATAAATATAGTGCAACAGTCAATAGAACTTGTAATTTTGCGGTCGCTGTGCCGGGCTTGCCTGCCGCAGTAACTGCAACATTTCAACTTAACCAAAGCAATGAGATCTATTACGAAACTGACACTTGCGCTGGCGTTTGTACTTTTCGCCGCCATGGGCGCACAAGCACAGAGCGGCTACTCTACAGGCATAGGCCTGAGAGGTGGTGCTGCCTCGGGCCTTACCGTGAAGCACTTCATCAAGAGCGATGCGGCTATTGAGGGCATCCTGAGCACAAGCTTTAAGTACAGAGGCACCGTGCTTACCGTGCTGTACGAAAAGCACGCCCAGGCTTTTAACGCCAGCGGCCTGCAGTGGTACTATGGCATCGGGGGCCACATCGGTTTTTGGGAAGGCCGCCACTACTACGACCGCCACCACAAGCACTACCACGACGACGTGGTGGGCGTGGGTATAGACGGCGTGCTGGGTCTGGAGTACTACATCCGTGACATCCCCTTCACCATCGGTGCCGACATCAAGCCCTACATCAACATCCCGAGCGGCGGTGGTTTCTGGGACACAGCCCTGCACGTGCGCTACGTGTTCTAGTAAATCATACGATCAAAGTATAAAAGAGGCCCCGCTAACGTATAGCGGGGCCTCTTTGCTTATCAAAGCTGCGCCCGCAGCCTGGTCCCTTGTTTAGTCTGATTCTAAATTTCGCTGAAATACGAGTTTACCGCAAACAAGCGCTGCGAAAGGAAAGTATAGCTATACTATAAACAAACCAATAGACCTATGGAAGCAACATGTAACCACTGCACCCACTGGGAGCAGGATCCCAATAAAGTACAGCTCCAAAGCAACGACTTTGGGGTATGCGATGAACTAACCGGACAGCATGCGCTGGAGCCATCCTACGTGCTGCCTCTGGTGCACGAGGCATCAAGCGACCTGAAGCCTAAAAAGTTTGAAATGATAACCGGTGCCCAGTTTGGCTGTAACCACTTCAGTGAGCGAAAGCGTTGGGTGTAAAGTGAAACAGCAAGTATAAAAACGGCCCCACTATACTTTAGCGGGGCCGTTTTTATACTTGCTGTTTTAGTGTGTTAAGTTATAGATCAACTCACCAATAGACTCTCCTACCATCAGCCCTGCACAAAACACGACAACAAGCGCTGCTGCAATCACGAGCAAAGGAGGGCTGGTTTTACAGTTTTTAATTTTCTCCAACATCAGCATTAAGTTTAGTTTTTGGCTTTTATCTGATTTGATTATCAAGCAATCAAATCAGATAAAACAGATAAGTATAACTATACCAATTTCATACTATATACAAAAAGAAGGAGGCAGCCAAACGTGGCTGCCTCCTTCTTTTCCTTTTGCTTAATCCAACTCAGCAGGCTAAAACGCAATATGCAGCAGCGCATCGCCCTGGTTCACCACCGGCATGTTGTTTAGGCCCACCACGTAGCCCGTGGCCGGGGCGTTCAGGCGTACCTCCATCTCGCCGTAGGGGTCGGTTATACTTCCGATGTGCTGGTTCTTCTTCACGAAATCGCCAATGTTGATGAAGGTGCGCCAAAGGCCAGCGTTCTTTGCCCGCAGCCAGATGTCTTTCATACAGGTGACCGTTGGCTCCGAGGGCTCTGGGCAACTGGCCGTCATGCCTAGGTGGTGCAGCACCCGGCAGGAGCCCTCAATGCCCATGTTTATACCTTTCTCATCAAAGCGCAGGCTCTCGCCGGTCTCGTACACCAAGATAGACTTGCCTAGTTTCCCGGCCTCTTTGCGCAGGGAACCCTGGCGGTAAGAGGCGTTCATGATGAACGGCGGGGCAAAGGCATTGGCCAGCTCCTGGTTCCTGTGGTCGCTGAGCACGCAGCGAACCTGCGGGTAGTTGGCGCGGCTGCGGCCACCGGTATGGAAATCGAGGCCATAGTCTACGTAGGGCATCACCTCCTTCATGAAACGGTGCGCTACCCGGCTGGCCAGCGAGCCGTCGCGGTTTCCCGGGAAGCTACGGTTCACGTCCTTGCCATCGGGCACCTCCCGCGAGAAGTTCAGGAAGCCGTAGATGTTGAGCACCGGCACGGCGATGATCGTGCCTTTAAGCGGATAGAGCATCTTTTTGGCAAGCATGCGCCGGATAATCTCCGTGCCGTTCACCTCGTCGCCGTGCATGCCGGCCATCAAGAGTACCACCGGCCCATCGTGCACCGAGCGGAAAACATAAACAGGGATCTCAATAACGGTACCGCTGGGCAGCTTGCTGATCACCAGCTTGGTCAGCACCTTTTCCCCACGGTCTATACTTCTACCATTGATAACAATCGTCTCGGGCATGCTACTCACTTACTTTCTTTTTGGATCGCTTGATGGGCAGCTTCTCCACGTACTCTATAATTTTGCCTGCTATATCTTTGCTGGTGGCCTTCTCGATGCCCTCTAGCCCGGGCGAAGAGTTTACCTCCAGAATAAGCGGCCCGCGCTTAGACTGCAACATATCCACACCGGCTATGCCCAGGCCCAGCGATTTGGCAGCCAGCAAGGCGGCGGCTTTCTCCTGGCGACTCAGCCTGATGAGTTGGGCCTTGCCTCCCCGGTGCAGGTTCGAGCGGAACTCGCCCTCCTTGCCCTGGCGTTTCATGGCCCCCACTACCTCTCCGTTCACGATAAAGGCACGAATGTCGGCGCCGCCGGCCTCGGAGATGAACTCCTGCACGATAATGCGCGCCTTCAGGTTATGGAATGCCTCAATAACGGATTCAGCGGCTTTGCGCGTCTCGGCCAGCACTACCCCCAGTCCCTGAGTGCCCTCCAGCAGCTTGATCACCAGCGGTGCGCCGCCTACTTCCTTCACCAACCCCGAAGTTTCCTTGGAGTAGTTGGTAAAGGCAGTCTTGGGCAGCCCCAGGCCGGCACGGCCCAATATCTGCATCGAGCGGAGCTTGTCGCGGGAGCGCACGATGGCCTGGGAGTCCACGGCGCTTTTCACCTTCATCATCTCAAACTGGCGCACCACGGCCGTGCCGTAGAAGGTAACCGAGGCCCCGATGCGCGGGATAACAGCATCAATATCCGTCAGGCGCTCCCCTTTGTAGAGGATGTGCGGATCACCCTGCTCTATCACCAGGTCGCAGCGCAGGTGGTCGAGTACAACGGCCTGGTGCCCCCGCTGTTCCGCTGCCTCCACCAAACGGCGGGTAGAGTACAACTTTGGGTTGCGGGAGAGAATAGCAATTTTCATAAATGCTCTTTATTTCTGTTTGTGTTTGATCTTATACTTGTGGGCCAGGTTCTTTTTGGCTACATCTACTATAAAACGGCCCTGCAGCAGCTTTCTGCCTATCAGCACCGGGTACTTCATGTCGCTGCGGTCTGAGAGCGAGAATTCAGCTTCTATCTCCTCCTCAAAAATCTTGATCTTGGTACGGATCACGTAGCGTTCCTGTCGCTCTCCTATCGAGCTTTTTATTTCCCGCAGGTCATACTCGGTAAACTCCAGCTTTTTGTGGTTGTACTGCGGGTGCGAGGGGTCCAGCAGGTCCAGGGCAATGACTTTGGTGCCGTCCGGACGCACTTCCTCGTGTATGTCGGAACAGTGGATAGCCGAGGTATAGGCACCGGTATCCACCTTGGCCTCTATCTCTTCGATATCAAGGCCCGGGAAGGAGACCAGCTCGCGCCGCCCGATCAGCTTTTTTTCCGGCTTGGGTTTGTTGTGTTTTTCCTCTCTCATCAGCGGTTAAAGATAGTGCGATAATCAGGATTTACGCATTACCCGTGGTGAAATTAAACAAAGTATAAAACTGGCTTTTTGGTTCATGGATGTTGTTGTTTTATACTTTGTTTAATTTCCCTCCTCTGCTGGCGCAGGTCTTTATACTTGCGAATTACTTTCCGGTCGGGTTTGCAATTTCATTCGCTTGCTAGGCCATGCTTTATACTTGGGCTATCTGATTTATGCTTAGGTCATACTTTGTACTTGTCTGCATCAGGATTTTCAGAATGCAGGAATGAGCAGGATTTTATACTTCATCTATACTTTTATACTTTATCCCTTTCATGGTGCAAGTCTTCTGACTAGTATCCTATTATGGAGTCGGGTTTGCAACCCGGGTGGCTTGAAAAGCTATACTTTTTACTTCTGCTGGCGCAAGCGTCCGCTTGTGCCTTTTGTGCTTAGGCCATACTTCCATGAGCCGCTGCTTCCTGCAACTTGATCCAAGCTAACCTTTCCAAACCACCGCTGACCCTCTAGTTCCCACAAGCCTACCGTTTCATTTTCGGCTTTGGTGCTCTCAAGCCCGAGAGGGCTCGTTTTCCTGCTCGGCGCTGGGAGCTTTTCCTTTGCTCCTACGTCGCAATGCCTCGCTCACGCTCGCCACCGGAAAAACTCGCATAGGCGCCTCACAGAAAAACTGGGATCAAGTTCGATAGCTGCTGCCTTTGCTATGGAACAAGTATAAGTCCCCCTTTGAAGGGCAGGGGGATGTTAATCGACTGCCGGACAATTCCCCTCCTCGGAGGGGTAGGGGTGGGTTCATACTTCTCGCGCGGACAGGTCGCGACCTGTCCGCGCGAGAACAGCGCCTATGAAACTTATACTTTGACAGCAGTAATTTCAGACTCCCCTCCTTGGCTAAGGAGGGGTAGGGGTGGCTGGAACAAGTACTGCCCCCCCTCCCCTGTTCTTAGGGTTGGGGAGGGGTTACTTGGCGTACGTGATACGGTAGATAGCCCCCTGCTTATCGTCCGACACCAGCAGCGAGCCGTCTTTCATCACCAGCACATCCACCGGGCGCCCCCAATCGTCTTCGCCTTCCAGCCAGCCCTCGGCAAAGGGCTCGTAGCCGGTTACGTTGCCGCTGCCATCCATCACAGCCTGCATCACACGGTAGCCTATTTTCTGGGAGCGGTTCCAGGAGCCGTGCTCGGCTATAAAAATGCGGTTCTTATACTCGGCCGGAAACATGCTGCCGGTGTAGAATTTCATGCCCAGCGCCGCGCCATGCGGGCTCAGGTTCTGCACGGGTGCCACGAAATCGGCGCAGTTGCCCTGGCTGCCGAAATCAGGGTCGGATATTTTGCCGGCGTGGCAGTAGGGGTAGCCAAAGTGCTGGCCTTTTTCGGTGGCGCGGTTCAGCTCGTCGGGTGGTAGGTTATCGCCCATCATGTCGCGGCCGTTGTCAGTAAAGTATAAATGCCTGGTTTGCGGGTGCCAGTCGAAGCCCACGGTGTTGCGCACACCCTCAGCATATACTTCCAGTCCGGAGCCGTCGGGGTTCATGCGCGCGATGGAGGCATAGATCGGCTTTTCGGACTTGCAGATGTTGCAGGGCGCACCCACCGGCACGTACAGCTTATCATCCGGGCCAAAAGCAATGTACTTCCAGCCGTGGTGCGTGTCGGACGGGAACGCATCGTTCACCACTTCATACTTTGGCTTGTCGCGGAAGGTCTGCTCAATGTTCGGGAATTTGATCACGCGGCTAACCTCGGCCACATACAGCTCCCCGTTGCGGAGTGCCACCCCGTTGGGCATGTTCAGCCCCGACGCCACCACCACGACCTCGTCCGCCTTGCCGTCCTTGTTCTCGTCCACCACCGCGTATACTTTGTCATCGCCGCGCGTGCCCACAAACAGTATCCCCGACTCGCTCATCACCATGGAGCGGGCATTATCCACATCCTTGGCGTAATAATCGATCCGGAAACCCTCGGGCAGCTTAATGCGCTCCAGGTCTTTGTCGATAGGTCCGGTAGGCAGGCTTATACCGCCACCCTCATCCTCGGCTTGCTCGTTTTCGGTTGGCCCTGTTTTGGTGGTGTCGTTGTTTCCGCTGTCGGAATCGCAGCCCATACTTACAGCACTCAGGGCGATGCCCAGGCAGAACAGGCGTAGTGTTTTTTTCATGTGTCGCAGGTTTTATTTGAAGGATTTGCAAGCTGTGGCACAGGCCAGGCAACTTATACGGTACGTATACTCCTGTAAAGGCACAATGTTTAAGCAACAGGCAGGGCAGGTAAATGGCAAAGGATAAAATATTTTTGGGGATGGTAGCAGGAGCTTTAGTTGTAGCCACACCAGCCGCAGCGCAGGACCCGGATACGCTGGCTGTGCAGCGGCAGGAGTTCAACCAGCAGGCAGGCGCCGAAAGTGTGGAGGTACTGGCGCTGCTGCTGCACCAGGCGCTGCAGGAAAACAACTTTGAGCTGCTGCGCCAGCACCTGGCTGATAAGCGGGTATATGACAAAATGATGCAGCTCGGCACCGCCACAGTGCGGGAGTCGCTCCTGCTCTACTCCCCCACCGATATGCTCCTGGATTTCCAGAAGGATTTCGGGCAGGTGATACAGAATGGCGCGACGCTGGAGGTGGACTGGCCGACAACCTCCATCAAAGAAACCATCGTCGCCGATACTCCCCCTACCCGCAACGCAATCATTTTTCCGGCGCAGCTGCACCTGAACTCAGGTTCGGGCCTGCCGTTCCAGGTGCATTTTACCACCGCCCGCCTCGACGGCCGCTATTATTTGCTGCCACCACTACGCCTCTCAGAAGAGCTTTAACCTGAGACAGGCGGCAGGAAAAGCGCTGAAGACCTGCAAGTACAGTATCAACCCTTAGTCCGGATCTGAGGTGCGCTTTTTGTGCAGCAGCTCCGCCACCTCCTGCAGCAGGTGCGAGTGGCCGGTTTTAAGGATCACCAGTTCGCCATCGTGCAGGGCTTCCATAAACACGGCCACCCGCTTCGGCGAGATGATCTCGTCATACTCCCCCAGGAACATGGTAACGGGCACTTTATTCCTGTTCAGCAGCTGCACGATTCTGCGGATGTCGAAGTTAAGGTCGCGGAAGCCGATCCAGCTGCGGTACACGCGCAGGCGCTTAGGGGTGCTGTCCATCTGGTAATGCGCGAAGCGGAGCAGGCTTTTGTGCACCAGGTTGTAGCGGTGCAGCATCCGCAGCATCTTAAAAAAGAACTCCGGCTTTACTACGGTGCGCTTAAAGAGCTGCTGCAGCCAGCCAGGATAGGTGGCAATATTATACCAGAAGCTTGTTTTGATGCCATCCGGCGCGATGAGGAAAAGCTCCCGGATGCGCTGCGGCATGCACTCCACCAGTGTAAGGGCAAACTTGCCGCCCATGCTGAAGCCCATCAGCGAAAACTCCTCTATCCCCTGCTTCTCCAGGAAACGCGCTATAAAATCCTTTAGAAAATCCTTCGTGAGCGGCATGTTGTGCTTGTGCAGGTGGCTGCGCCCATGAAAGAACAGGTCGAAAGCGTAAATCGTGTAATCCCCCCCCAGCGCCTTCTCCATCGGCAGGTAATAGCCGCTGCTCTGCCCATAGCCATGAAAGGCCAGCATCACGCGGCGCCCGTGCCCGATCACACGGTAATGCAGCTTCGATTTATCCTGGATGAGGTAAGGCAATTTGAGTTAGAGAGTTAGAGAGTTTGGGAGTTAGAAAGTTGGGAGTCAAAGTATAAGATGCCCCTCATTTAAAGTATAAAATACGCAGCGTAAATAAGGAAGTATAAACCGTAAAATGTGGCGAAGTATAATCTACGTTTTTCTTCACTTTTTAACTCTCTAACTCCTAAACTCTCTAACTCCTAAACTCTCTAACTCCCCAACTCCCTACAGTTTCGACACGCCACCGGACACGATAAACTTCATCACTTCGGAGCTGGGCAGGTCGAGGTAGGTGACGTTGCGCTTGGGCACCAGGAACAACTCGCCGGAGAAGTTGTAGGAGTGCGGAAAGTATACGGCTACTTTATCTTCCACATTAAGCTGCAGCAGCACATCCTGGGTTACGAAACCGAGTTTGTGGTTTTCGGAGTCTTCGGTCATCTTCACCATCACGGGGCGGTTAAACTTCTGGTTATCGCCCACAAAGGCATCGAAGAGGTCTTTTATACTGGAGTAGATGATGCTTACCAGCGGCACCTTGTGCACCAGCGTCTCCACTGCCACCAGGAAAGGCCTTACAAAAAACGACGACCCGATAAAGCCCACTACCGTCAGCAGCACCACCATCAGCAGGATGCCCAGGCCCGGTATGCCCAGGTCGAAAATACTATTCAGCCAATCTATAATCCCGACCACAATGAACACGGTGATGGCAATGGGGGCGATAATCAGCAGGCCATTTAAGAAATAGCGAAAAAGGGTTCTCATGTTGTTCTATGCATAAAAAAAGGCTTTGCCGAAGCAAAGCCTAAATTAGCAAAAAGCTTTTATAGTGAATTGCTAATATTTATACCTGCTCTGCCTCAAAGGTGCTTATACTGGCTGCCACCTGCTCCATCAGCCACATGGGCGTGGAGGTAGCCCCGCAAATACCTACGCTACCTGCTGCGTCAAACCACTCGCGCTGCAGTTCCTCCTCATTCTCGACAAAGTAGCTGTTGGGGTTATGCTGCTTACATACGCTATATAGCGCCTTTCCGTTGGAGCTTTTCTTGCCGCTCACGAATACGATTACGTCGTGCTCGGTAGAGAACCTGGCCAGTTGCGGCTCCCGGTTCGACACCTGGCGGCAAATGCTGTCGTTGGCATCAAAAGCTGGCACAACGGTGCTGTCTTGGTTAGCCTGCTGCAGGCGCTCCTCTATCAGCGATTTAATATGGTAAAAGCCTTTGGTGCTCTTGGTGGTTTGGCTGAAGAGTGTTACCGGGCGCGTGAAGTCGATCTTCTCCAGGTCCTCCTCCGTGGTTACGATAATGGCCTCGTCGCGGGTCTGGCCGGCCAGGCCGATCACCTCGGCGTGGCCCACCTGGCCGTAGATCACCACCTGCGCATCGCTGGGCTTGCCGGCGTCGAAGGCGTGTTTCACGCGGTTCTGCAGTTTCAGCACCACCGGGCAGGAGGCATCGATCAGCTCGATGTTATTCTCCAGTGCCAGTTTGTAGGTCTCCGGCGGCTCGCCGTGGGCACGGATCAGCACCTTGCAGTCGCGCAGCTCTTTCAGCTGGTCGCGGTCTATGATCCGAAGCCCTTTTTGGTAGAGGCGCTGCACCTCCATGCTGTTATGCACAATATCGCCGAGACAGTACAATTCCTCGCAGGTCTCCATTTCATCCTCGGCCATCTGTATGGCGAACTCTACGCCAAAGCAGTAGCCGGAATTCTTGTCTATGGTTACGTTCATTTCTCTACCTTCAGTTTTGTTGCGCAGCATACTCGTTTCGGAGCAGTTGCGCCGTTGCATGTTCCATTACAAACTCCACCTGCTCATCTATCGTCATGTGCGAGGTGTCGAGCAGGTGCGCGTCCTCTGCCTGGCGAAGCGGGCTCTCAGTGCGTGTCGAGTCGATGTGGTCGCGCTTCAGTAGGTTCTCGCGTATCTCGTCGAAGTTCACCAGCTGCTTCTTGGCCAGCAGTTCGTCCTGGCGGCGCTTGGTGCGGGTTTCCACGTCAGCGGTCATAAAGATCTTCACCTCCGCGTCCGGGAAAACGGCCGTGCCGATATCGCGGCCATCCATCACCACCCCGCGCTTGCGCCCCATCCGCTGCTGCTGGGCCACCATGGCGCGGCGCACCTCCGGTATCACGCTCACCTCGCTCACCATGTTGGAGATATACATCTTACGGATCTCATCTTCAACATTCAGGCCATTCAGGTATATTTCGTTGCGTTTTGTCTTTGGGTTGTAATGAAATTCAATTTCGATGTTATGGAGCGCCTCCTTTATCTCCTTCGGGTTGGTAAGTGAAATATGATGGTTCAGGAAGTATAGTGTAACCGCTCGGTACATGGCTCCGGTATCTATGTAAGCATAGCCAAGTTCGGCGGCTACAAGTTTGGCCGTGGTGCTTTTGCCGCATGAGGAGTATCCGTCGAGCGCGATTACTATTTTCTTCATAACAGGGAAATCAAAAAGGGGGATTAGTTGGAGTCGCAGGGGCAGGGCACGTTGCCGCTCTTGCTTTTCTTCAGGTATTTAGCCGTTTTTTTCTGCTGCGGGGTTTTGCCGGAGCAACCCGCCAGCGTACCGGTGGCCAGGAAGCCCGCTAAAACGATGTATGAAATTAACTTTCTCAAAGCAACTGAATTTGATGCAAATATAAGGTAATTTGCCGGTTTAAGCCCACCTACCGACGGGCAATTTTAAGTTCTAAACGATACAACCCATGCAAACCCACCATACTGTTTCCGGACACATCATCGACATCCATCACCAGGAGATTTACCAAGGCACGGTTCATGTGTCAAACGGCCGCATTTCTAAAATAGTTCGTGAGGCTACCGACAGCACGAATTACATTTTGCCGGGATTTGTGGATGCCCACGTGCATGTAGAGAGCTCTATGCTGGTACCCTGCGAGTTTGCCCGGCTGGCCGTGCCCCACGGCACCGTGGCCACCGTGTCGGACCCGCACGAGATTGGTAACGTACTGGGTATAAAAGGCGTGGAGTACATGGTGGAGAACGGAAAAAAAGTACCATTTAAGTTTTACTTCGGCGCTCCGTCCTGTGTTCCGGCCACGCCCTTCGAGACCGCCGGCGCAGAGATAACGGCCGCCGACATCGAGAAATTATTCCAGCGCGAGGAGATCAAGTACCTGGCTGAGATGATGAACTGGCCCGGCGTGCTCAGCCGCGACCCGCAGGTGATGGAGAAGATCGACCTGGCCAAAAAGTATGGCAAAGCCGTGGATGGCCACGCCCCCGGGCTCATGGGCGAGCAGGCAAAACTCTATGCCTCCGCCGGCATCACCACCGACCACGAGTGCTTTACCGCTGAGGAGGCCCTGGACAAACTGGCCGTGGGCATGAAGATCCTGATACGCGAGGGCAGTGCCGCCAAGAACTTTGAGGCGCTCATACCTTTGCTGCCGGAGCACTACCCCAACATCATGTTCTGCTCTGACGACAAGCACCCCGACAACCTGGTAGAGGGCCATATTAACCTGCTGGTGAAGCGTGCGCTGGCCAAGGGCAACGACTTGTTCCATGTGCTGCAGGCGGCTTGCGTTAACCCGGTGGAGCATTACAAGCTGGAAGTAGGCTTGCTGCGCGAGGGCGATGCGGCCGACTTTATACTTATCGACAACCCGGAAAGCTTCAACGTGCTGGCCACTTACATTAATGGCGAACTGGTGGCAGAGAGTGGTAGATCAAAAATACCGTTTACGCCGAGCGAGGAAATCAACAACTTTGATACCGACGTGAAGGTAGCACAGCAGTTTGAGGTACCGGTGGGCGATGCGGACAGAATCCGCGTAATTGAGGCCTTTGACGGGCAGCTGATCACCAAGCAAGTATGGGCAACGCCGCGCGTAGAGAACGGTTTTATACTTTCGGATGTGGCGCAGGACGTGCTCAAGATCGCCGTCGTGAACCGCTACCAGAACACGATCCCGGCCGTGGCCTTTATCAAAAATGTGGGCTTAAAAGAGGGCGCCATCGCTTCCTCCGTTGGCCACGACTCGCATAACATTATTGCCGTGGGGGTGGATGATGAAAGTATGGCCCGGGCCGTGAACCTGATCATCGGGGCGAAAGGCGGCGTGGCTGCCGTGGGCATGGGCAAAGAGCAACTGCTGCCACTGCCGGTGGCTGGCATCATGTCGGCCAAAGATGGGTATGAAGTAGCGGAGGCCTACGCGGCCATAGACCGCATGAGCAAGGAGATGGGCAGCACGCTGGCCTCGCCCTTCATGACCCTCTCGTTCATGGCGCTGCTCGTTATCCCCTCGCTCAAGCTCAGCGATCAGGGGCTTTTCAACGGCGATACCTTCCAATTCGTGCCGGTGGCTGAAAAGTTAGAGGGTTAGAGAGTTAGGGGGTTTAGGAGTTAGAGGGTTGTAAAGTAGTATGCCCTCGCTCGCCTCTGCCGGATGTGCGGCAGCCGGTAGCGTTCCGCTATAAGTATAAGTATAAGTATAAGTATAAGTATAAATATAAACCCAAGTCGCAATTAACCACCCCTGCCCTGAAGGGAGCTATCAGGGGGATTCCGGGCGGAAGACTATCTGCCAAAGACAGAGTATAAAACTACATCTGCCCCTCTGCTTCACCCCACCCCAGCCCTCCCCTAAGAACAGGGGAGGGAGCTCTGCTATTTCTGTTGTCATCTCGAGCAGGGCGAGAGATCTATCTGGAAAATCTAAAGAGATCTCTCCCCAAGGACGCGATGACAGCAATAGCAGGAGCTATCGAAATGCTACCCCAGTCCTTGGGTTGAGCGCCTTCTAGATTTCCGGTGACGAGCGCAAGCGAGGCATTGCGACGTAGGAGCAAAGGGAATGTAGACAGTGCGATGCCCAAGGACGAGCCCTCCCGGGCTAGAGGGAGCCAAAGCAGGAAATGCAACGATACGTTTGTGGGAACTACAGGATCAGCGGTAGCTAGCAAGGATAGCTTGTGTCAAGTTGTAGAAAGCAGGGGCTATGGAAGTATAAAGTATGGCTCAGCAAGCCAGGCGGGTTGACAATCCAACGAATAAATAGACACGGGCTGCAAGCCCGCGCCAGCGGAAGGATGAGCAAAGTACAACTTAAGTGTAAAGTATAGTCAAGTATAAGTATGGCTTTTCAAGCCAGCCGGGTTGCAAACCCGACGCCATAATAGGACACAAGTCTGAAGACTTGCGCCAGATGAAAAGGCTTGGGACCAGGGATAAGTTTATATTTCCGCAAACATCGCAACGTAAGGTATAAAGTATAAAAAAGGCGGGCACTCCCATGGGAGTGCCCGCCTTTTTTATACTTTATACTTGGTTAAGCTTCCTTCTTATTCCTATCAGAATGCTTCTTCAGCAGGTTGTTCACTTTTTCGGCGGTCAGGGGTTTGATGAGGTACTCGGCATTATACTTCTGCGAGTTGGCCGTATCCTGCGGGTGCGTGGAGGTAGTCAGCACCACCATCATAATCCTTTGCCTGAACTCCGGGTTCAGGCGCTCGTAGAGGTCCAGCATCTCGAAACCGTCCATCACCGGCATGTTGATGTCCAGGAAGATCAGTTCGGGCTTGAAGTACTCGTCGCTTTCTTCCTCATAGTTGTTGTTACTCACATTGTACAGGTAATCAAATGCCTGCTTGCCGTTCACAAAAGTACGGATATGCTTTGCAACTTCCATCCTGTCGAGCAGCCGCTGGTTCAGGAAGTTAGTCGTGTCATCGTCATCAATAAGTAAGATTCCTGACAATTTTCTCATAGTATTATAATCACTCGTAAGCGCAGGGGCCAGGATAAGATCCTGGGGTCTATTGCAAATGTATGTAAACTTTAATTATCTGAGCAATTAAAAGCGCGCTATTTATCCAACTCTTTCCTGCTTTACCCCCTGATACTTAAGCAAAAAGCCGACAGCTAAACTATAAGCACTTTAGGTGCCTGTTTGTTTAGCGGCACAGCCGGTAATCCGTGCTCGACGAAAGACTTATACTCTAAAAGGCGCCCGATGTTGCCGTAGTAAAGGGAAAGGCCCGACAAAGTGCCGGGCCTCCGTTATACTTTAGCATGCAATAATTTAGTCGATGTAGCCTTGCTGGCGCATCCAGTCGTCGTTGTAGATCTTGCCCAGGTAGCGGGTGCCGTGGTCTGGCAGCAATACCACCATCACATCTCCCTCTTTCAGGTGCTCCTTGGCATATTCCAGGGCACCGTACACTGCCGATCCGCTCGACCAGCCCACGAACAGGCCTTCCTCACGGGCCAGGCGGCGCGTCATTACGGCGCCATCCTTATCCGTAACTTTGATAAAGGTATCGATCAGGTCGAAGTTCACGTTCTTTGGCAGGATGTCCTCCCCTATACCCTCTGTGGCATAAGCATAGATCTCGTTCTCGTCGAACTCGCCGGTTTCCTTATACTTCTTAAACACCGAGCCATAGGTATCAATGCCCACTGTTACGATGTCCGGGTTTTTCTCCTTCAGGTACTTTGAGGCGCCGGAGATGGTACCTCCCGTGCCCACACCTGCTGCCCAGTGCGTGATTTTGCCCTCGGTCTGCTCCCAGATCTCAGGTCCGGTGGTTTCGTAGTGCGCCACCGTGTTAGACATGTTGTCGTACTGGTTGGGGTAAAAAGAGTTCGGAATCTCCTCGTTCAGGCGCCTGGCCACCGAGTAGTATGAGTCCGGATGATCGGGGGCTACGTTGGTAGGGCAAACTACCACCTCGGCGCCCATGGCGCGCAGCACGTCCATCTTCTCCTTGCTCTGCTTATCGGAAAGCGTAAAAATGCATTTATAGCCTTTGGCAATAGCCGCCAGCGCCAGGCCCATACCGGTGTTTCCCGAGGTGCCCTCAATGATGGTACCTCCTGGCTTCAGGATACCGGCCTTCTCCGCGTCCTCGATCATTCTGATCGCCATGCGGTCCTTAACCGAGTTGCCCGGGTTGGCGTACTCTACCTTAGCGAGCACGGTGCCTTTTATACCGTCTGTTACTTTGTTCAGCTTTACAAGCGGGGTGTTACCGATCGCTTCGGTAATATGATTCAGATATGCCATCTGTTCTGTTTTTTGGATTTAGGTGCAAATATAAAGAAAATAAGCCATACCATTGCCCTGCGCACATAAGGACAGGCGCGGCGGCAGGCTGCGCGACTCCCGAAAAAACACGTTTTCGCGCCGCCGGACATCGCCACCTCATAACCCCGCAGAAGGGTCTGAGGTTCCGGCGCGAGGCCTATATTAGCGGCAACAATTTTTTGCAAGCGCCGCAAAAAAGCCTATTTTTGCACAACCTTATCGTAGTACCGTCTATACACAACCTAAAATAAGATACACATGAGTGTTTTAGTAAATAAAGATTCGAAAGTGATTGTGCAGGGCTTCACCGGCTCGGAGGGCTCTTTCCACGCATCACAGATGATTGAGTACGGCACAAACGTAGTTGGTGGTGTTACCCCGGGCAAAGGCGGCAACAACCACCTGGACCTGCCGGTTTTCAACACAGTGGAAGAGGCTGTAAAGAAGACCGGAGCCGATGTATCTATCATCTTCGTTCCACCGGCTTTTGCTGCCGACGCCATTATGGAGGCTGCCGCTGCCGGTATAAAAGTTATCGTGTGCATTACAGAAGGTATTCCTGTGAAAGACATGGTAGCTGCTAAAAACTACCTGAAAGGTAAAGAGGTGACCCTGATCGGACCTAACTGCCCGGGTGTGATTACGCCAGGCGAAGCGAAGGTTGGTATCATGCCAGGATTCGTGTTTAAGTCAGGCCGTATTGGTATCGTTTCCAAGTCTGGTACACTAACGTATGAGGCCGCTGACCAGATCGTAAAAGCTGGCCTGGGCATTTCTACCGCTATCGGTATCGGTGGTGACCCGATCATCGGAACGCCTACCAAAGACGCTGTAGAGCTGCTGATGAACGACCCGGAGACAGACGCGATCGTGATGATCGGTGAGATTGGCGGTAACTACGAGGCTATGGCTGCCAAGTACATCAGCGAAACCGGTAACAAGAAGCCGGTAGTTGGTTTCATCGCCGGACAGACGGCTCCGGCTGGTCGTCGTATGGGCCATGCGGGTGCCATCGTGGGTGGTGCAGACGATACTGCCGCTGCTAAAATGAAGATCATGCGTGAGAATGGCATTCACGTAGTGGAGTCTCCTGCTGAGATCGGTGACGCAATGGTAAAAGCCCTGCAAGAGGCTGGCATCAACGCTTAGTTATACTTCTGAAAGTATACTTTAAAGTATAAGAACAGGCTGCCCGAAAAGGCAGCCTGTTTTGTTTATGGTTCGGCAGGATTATAAAGTATAAGGGGAGCATGAGGGCACTATAGGGGTGTTTATACTTGCGGAGATTGCGCCTCAACACTGTCTTAGTTAACTTGCTCCCTAGCTTTACACCCCTGTGGTCCCCTCAAGGGGACAATTCTTTTAAATTAGTATCCCAACAGACGCTCGCAGGACCTCCGGACGCTGCGAGGTCTTTTGATTTACTTTCCCCGCCCCACAATCTGATCCATCACCCACGAAGTACGCGCGGCTGAGGCAGCGGAACCGGGGCATTTCCCTTTACCAGTCAGCTCCTCTACAATAGATTGGATAAAAGGCTGCTGCACATGCTGCGGTAACGGAAGCAGAAACTCGTCGGTGCCGGCTGCTGTCTCCAGAAGTATAGGTTCCCGGGCGAATGCCGGAAAGGAGATGCGGCCTGCACTCCCAATTATCTCTATGCGATCGGCCCGCTGCTGTTCGGCCACGCTAAAGCACCACACACCGCTGCCCAGCACCCCGTTTTCGAATCTCAACTGCGCTGTCACCAGGTCCTCTGCCTCGTACAACGCTGCCTGATTAATTGCCTGTCCGGACGCCGAAACGATTGGTCCTAGCATAAAATCAAGGATGTCGAGCTGGTGCGGGGCCAGATCATGGAACAAGCCACCGCCGGAGATCTCCGGCTTTACGCGCCAGGGCGGGTTTTCTTGGTAAAGGTGCGGCTGCAAAGGCTGGTACAGCTTGATGTTTACGAACCGAACCTCTCCTATCGCCTGACGCTCCAGCAGCTCTTTTACCTTTAGGAATGGGGCCTGGCTACGGCGGTAAAAGGCCACGAAAAGCGGCACCTGCGCCTGCTCGCAGGCCGCTATCATCTCCTGGCACTGCGCATGGTTCAGCGCCATGGGCTTCTCTACATACACCGGTTTACCGGCGGCGGCCACCTGCAAAGTATAAGCAGCATGCGAGTCGGGAGGCGTGGCAATGTAGACGGCGTCTACCTCCGCGTCGTGGATAAGATCTTCGGCCTTGTCATACCACTTGGGTACGCCGTGCCGCTCGGCGTAGTCGCGTGCCTTGGCGCCATCGCGGCGCATCACGGCCACCAGTTCGGAATTCTCGATCTTGTTAAAGGCCGGACCGCTTTTCACTTCCGTCACGTCGCCGCAGCCGATAATTCCCCAGCGTACTTTTTTCATAGTTCTATACTTTTAGGCTCTGTGATGTTAACACCGCGCTGTGCCAATAGCTTGGTTTCTTGAATTTCGGACAGGCCGCGACCTGTCCCTACAAACTTTACTTTATCGCCACCACCTTCGCCTTCTCGCGGTTTTTTATACTTTCCGGGATGCAGTCAAGGATCTCCTTCCGTAGCGCCTCGATCAGTTTTTTCTTCAGGAAGCTGCGGTGCACCACCAGGCTCACTTCACGCAGCGGCTGCGGCTCCTCAAAGGCGCGCACCAGCTTCTGCTTCTCCTCCGGCATCTCCAGCACCGACAGCTCCGGCAATAGCGTCAGGCCGTGCTGCGTCTCCACGATGCGTTTCAGTGTCTCCAGTGAGCCGCTCTTGTAGTCAAGGTGGCTACCAGGGTCTGCGCTGCCGCCGCGGTTGCAGATATTGAGTACCTGGCTCCGGAAGCAGTGGCCCTCATTCAGCACCCAAAGCGAGCTCAGATCCAGCTCATCGGCGGCAATGCGCGACTGCTGCGCCAGCGGGTGTTTCGGGTTGATGTAAGCCACGAAGGCCTCGTAGAACAGCGGCAGCTCCTTTATGCTTTTCGTTGCCAGCGGCGTTACCAGCAGGCCCACATCCAGCAACTCGTGGTTCAGCTTCTCCACAATCTCGTCGGTGAGCAGCTCCTGCACCACCACGCGCACCTGCGGGTGCTTCTCCAAAAAGCTGGTAATAAAGAGCGGGATCAGGTACGGGGCCAGCGTCGGGATAACGCCGATGCGAAGCTCCCCGCTCAGCTCCAGCTTCTGGTTTTGCACCAGCTCCTGTATCTTTTTGCTCTCGGCCAGCACCACGCGCGCCTGGGCAATAATATCCTTGCCTAGCTCGGTGGGCCGCACCGGCACGCGGCTGCGATCGAACAACTGCACGCCCAGCTCTTCCTCCAGCTTCTGCAGCTGCATGCTTAGCGTGGGCTGGGTTACAAAGCAATGCTCGGCAGCGGTGGCAAAGTGGCGGTGCGTGTCTACGGCCACCAGGTATTCTAATTGTACTAAGGTCATAAGGTACTCAATGCAAAATCCAGCGCCTATACTTTCTACTTCAGGCTACACAAAGCTACATCATAAACTCAATCTATCAAAGTATAAATACAATCGATTTGATATATATAGCCTTTAACAGGACCTTTGTCACAACAAGAACGCAGAATAACAGAAAAAATAAGACATGGAAAAACTTTCGAACATCGGACTACAGAAGAAAGACAGCAAGCAGGTGGCAGAGAAACTGAACGAGCTGCTGGCGAATTACCACCTATACTACCAGAACCTGCGCGGTTTCCACTGGAACATCAAAGGCGTGTACTTCTTCCAGCTGCACGACAAGTTTGAGGAGCTCTACAACACTGCCCTCGGCAGGATAGACGCCATTGCCGAGCGCATCCTGACGATTGGCCAGCAGCCGCTCCATACGTTCTCGGAGTACCTGCGCGTGTCCAGCATACAAGAGGCCGCCAACCTGAGCGACGGCAAAGAAACCGTTCAGGTCACGCACCAGAACCTGAGCACCCTACTCGACCTGGAGCGCGAGATCCTGACGCTAGCCGCCGAGACAGGCGATGAGGGCACCGTGAGCCTCATCAGCGAGGACATCCACGAAAACGAAAAAACCCTCTGGATGCTGAGCGCCTTCCTGAGCTAACAACCTGACAAAGGACATAAGATTTCATCAAAGTATAAGCTGCACTGGCAGCTATACATTAACTCATACATAATTCACCCTTTATACTTTAAAAATGACTCAAAATAGAATTTTATCCGTTGGTTCGGTTTTCCCGGAGTTTAAAAAGCAGGCTGTTGTATCCATAGAGAAAGGCAAGGAGTTTTTCGAGATCTCCAGCGAAACCCACCGCCACAACGAGCAGTGGATGGTGATGTTCTGGTGGCCGAAGGATTTCACGTTTGTATGTCCCACTGAGATCGCCGAGTTCAACAAGAACTACGATGAGTTCCGCGACCGTGACGCCATCCTGATCGGTGCCTCTACCGACTCGGAGTTTGTGCACGCCGCCTGGCGCCGCGACCACGAAGACCTGCGCAACCTGCGCTTCCCGATGCTGGCCGACACGTCAAAGTCGCTGGCGGAGGAGCTGGGCATTCTGCAGGCCGAGGAGAAAGTGGCTTACCGCGCCACCTACATCGTGGACCCGCAGGGCATCATCCGCTGGGTGAGCCTGAACGATTTGAACGTGGGCCGTAACGTGGCCGAGGTGCTGCGCGTGCTGGACGCCCTGCAGACCGATGAGCTATGCCCTTGCAACTGGCAGAAAGGCGAGGAAACCATCGAAGCCTAATCTTCACGCGCCCTAGGCGCACTTTTCATATAGTTTATTTAGACTGATGTATGGCGCGGCGGCCGGAATGATCTCCTGTTGCCTGGCCGCCCGCTGCCATACTTGTAATTAGTTTTGAATCCAACCAAACTGTAATCACCCTTATCATGCTGACTGCAACACAAGAAACCAAGATAGATTTACTAAAAGACCTGGGCCTGCCAGAGGAGAGCACCTTCGCTGCCCTGGAAAAACTGACCGAAACCGAGTCGCGCTACCTCCGCGACCTGCGCGTGAACCTGAAAAGCGCCCTGGGCGGCGAAGCCCTAAGTACTAAAGAGGCTTATTTGCTGGCCCTAGCTGCTGCGGCCAACGAAGAAAATGATGTGCTGGCAAAGGCTTTTGAGGAGAAGGCACTGGAGAACGGTGCCGAGCAAGGCGAGGTAGCCGAGGCCATTGCCTGCGCTTCCCTGCTGGCCACCAACAATATCCTCTACCGCTTCCGCCACTTCGCCGGCAAGGAGGAATATGAGCAGCAACCTGCCCGCATTAAAATGAACATCATGATGAAGCCGGTGCTAGGCAAGGAGTTCTTCGAGCTGATGAGCTTGGCCATCTCGGCCATCAACGGCTGCGAGCGCTGCGTTACTTCCCACGAGGCCTCTGTGATGCAATTGGGTACCACCGAGCCGCGCATTTTCGATGCCATCCGTGTAGCTGCCGTGGTGGTGGGCCTGAGCAAGATTATCAAATAATATCCCTAAAGCTAAGTTAAGTATAAAGCCCCTGCAGTTTCTGCAGGGGCTTTATACTTTATGCAAGTATGGAGGGACACTACAGGGCAAAATGAAACCTCAACCCTGCTCTTCTTTACCCTTGAGCTCGTAAATGAGCTGAACTACCCCAGACCTGAATCTATTAACTTCTGTTAGCTGAAGGTTTATTCTTTCTCTCAGGTTAACAAAGAGGGGCTTGCCTGCTCCTAATACAGTTGGATGAACGGAAATCCGGTAAACATCAATTAGCCCGTGATGGATGAAAGTAGTAATCAGTTTTGCTCCACCATACAACCAGATATCCTTACCGTCTTGTTGTTTGATTTCAGCAACCTTAGCGGGTACGTCCGAGGTGATAAAGGTAGCATTGCTGTCCTGCCGCTCCTGGCTGGAGAACACAACTTTCCTTTTAGCATGAACGCCTGTCCACAGTGCCTTCTCTGCTTCGCTTGCGTCTGCGTCAGGCTGGTAGTTGCCCCACATATCGTAGCTCACCCTGCCGTAGAAGATCGTGTCCATACCCGACAGGAAGCCTTCAAAATCCATGTCATCGTCCATGATACACCAGTCGACTTCTCCGTTTGGCCCTTCAATAAAGCCGTCCAGGCTTACTGCCAGATCTAACACTACCTTTCTCATTCAGTCTGATTCGCTTGTTTGGGTTTGAGAACAACCTTTAGGCTAAGTGTTTGCTTTTACAACTATAGTATATAAGGACTTATTCCGTTTAACCTCCAATCCGGTGACCAAACCGAACCGCATACTGAATATACTAACATTGTTATAAATTTAGAAATAGAGGTTCACCACCACCTGTTATCAGGGGGCAAGTACAGGTAAAACAAAACCGCCTGCCACAGATGCAGCAGGCGGTTCAACCTTATTAATATCAAATACGAAAACTTACTTAGCGTAGCTGATGGCGCGCATCTCGCGGATAACCGTGATCTTGATCTGGCCCGGGTACTGCATCTCTTTCTCGATCTTCTGGGAGATGTCGTACGACAGCTGCGAGGCTTTCTCATCCGACACGTTGTCGGCATCCACCATCACGCGCAGCTCACGGCCGGCCTGGATGGCGTAGCATTGGTTCACTCCTTCAAAAGACACCGCTGCCTCTTCCAGCTCTTTCAGGCGCTTGATGTAGGACTCCATGATCTCGCGGCGGGCACCTGGTCTGGAGCCAGAGATGGCGTCGCAGGCCTGCACCAGCGGCGATACCATCGCGGTCATCTCCACCTCGTCGTGGTGGGCACCAATGGCGTTGCATACGTCCGGATGCTCTTTATACTTCTTGGCCAGCTCCATACCAATGATGGCGTGCGGCAGTTCCGGCTCGTCCGGCGTTACCTTGCCGATATCGTGCAGCAGGCCGGCGCGTTTGGCGTGCTTCACGTTCAGGCCAAGCTCGGCGGCCATGGTGGCGCAAAGGTTGGCTACCTCACGCGAGTGCTGCAGCAGGTTCTGGCCGTAAGACGAGCGGAAGCGCATGCGGCCCACCATCTTGATCAGCTCCGGGTGCAGGCCGTGGATGCCCAGGTCAATGGCCGTGCGCTCCCCGATCTCCACGATCTCCTCCTCAATGTTCTTGCGTGTTTTGGTCACCACCTCCTCAATACGGGCAGGGTGAATACGGCCGTCGGCCACCAGGCGGTGCAGCGACAGGCGCGCGATCTCGCGGCGAACCGGGTCAAAACCCGAGATAATGATTGCCTCAGGCGTATCGTCTACGATGATCTCCACGCCGGTGGCAGCTTCCAGGGCACGGATGTTGCGTCCCTCGCGGCCGATGATCTTGCCTTTGATGTCGTCGCTCTCGATGTTAAACACCGATACGCAGTTCTCAATGGCATGCTCGGCGGCGGTACGCTGAATGGTCTCGATAACGATCTTCTTGGCTTCCTTGGTGGCGGTAAGCTTGGCCTGCGCCACAATGTCCTTAATGTGAGATGAGGCGTGGGACTGAGCCTCGCTCTTCAGGGCCTCCACCAGTTGCTCGCGTGCCTCGGCGGCGGTCAGCCCTGCTATCCTCTCCAGTTGGCCCACAACCTCCCCGTGCTGCTGCTCCACTTCTTCCTTGCGCTTCTTCAGCTGCTCCTGCTGCACATGCAGGTGGTTTCTTTCCTTCTCCAGCTCCGCGTGCAGCTGCTCCTTCTCCTTCTGCAAGTCGGACTCCAGGCGCTTGGCCTGCTCCATCTGCTTCTGTACCTGCTGCTCGCGCTGCTTTACCTTGTTCTCGTTCTGGATGATGATGTTCTTCTTCTTGTTTGACTCTTCCTCGAACTCGGCTTTCATCTTCAGGTATTTCTCCTTGGCCTCCAGGATGCGGTCCTTCTTCAGCGCCTCCGCGTTGATCTCCGCTTCGCGGATGATGTTCTTGGCTCTCTGGCGAGCCTCCTCCTCCTGCTGCTTAAATACTTTCTGCAGCATCATGCGCCCTATCAGTACGCCCACAACGAGCGCCACTAGGGCGGTAATTAAAATATAAAGGATATCGGGCATAACTATAGCGTTTATGTTTGTTTATCACGCATAGCAAGCACCTGCAAAGGGGGACTGGGTGTGGCTTTCGGGCCCAAACGAAGTATAAACGGAGGCTAAGGTTAAAAAGGCCTTTCCCGTTTATTTATTCACTGCTGATAAGAGATCGTCCAGAAGGTCGAGCTGCTGGTCTACCTGGGATACATGCGAGGAGTGCTCGTCCTCCAGCTTCATCTTCTCAGCCATGGTCTCAAACGCCACCATGGCCAGCAGATCCTGCTTGTCCTGTATGCCAAACTGATCCTTGTAAAAGCGCAGGCGCTCGTTCAGGATCTTTCCGACTGCTCTGATTCTCTCTTCTTCCTCTTCCTTCACCCGCATCGGATACTCGCGTTCTGCGATGCGAATCTTGATCGATAATTCACTCATCCGTTGCCTGGTTTATGGTTATGCTTACCGGCCTTTCTGAGCGCCTTAGCGGCTCATACTTAGTCTTGTAGGTAAGCAATACACTTATCAATTTCTCTGATATATTCGTTCAGCCTAAGCTTCAACTCTGTCGAATTTGCAGCGTTTCCTGCTATCGCGTCTACAATTTTAACAATATTCTCCTGATTTTGAAAATTTTTTATCTGCTGGTCTTTATCATCCAGCAAGCCTTCCAGCTGCTTTACCTGTTCCTGCGCGCGTAGAAGGCGTTGCTGCACCTCGGTATGGCGCTGGATTAGTTTTCGCAGCTTATCTTCAATATGCCGGAGTTGTTGTACTTGCTTTTCCTTGGGCATAACGTTATTTGCGGATAAAAGCTCCCAATTGTTTCTCAAATTGCTGCATCAGGCGGCTCATGGTGCTGTCGATCACCTTGTCGGTCAGGGTCTGCTGTCTATCCTGCAGGGTAAAGCTCAGGGCGTAGGCTTTCTTGCCGGCCTCTATCTTATCGCCCTCGTACACGTCAAACACATTCACATCCTGCAGCAGCTTGCGCTCCACTCTAAAGGCTACCTTCTTCAGTTCGTCGAAGGTCACATGCTTGTCCAGCACCAGCGACAGGTCGCGGCGCACTTCCGGGAATTTCGGCAACTCGCCGGCCACCAGTTTGTCTTTATACTTCTTCAGGAGGTAATCCCAGTTCAGTTCGGCGTACCATACCTGCTCCTTCACCTCCATAAAGCGGGTTACACCGGCATCCAGCACGCCTAGTTCGGCTACTACCGTTCCATTCTTCACGTAGGCGATCCCCTGACGCATGTACTTGTGCTCCTGCAGGTTCTGCACCTCAAAATCACCGGCGTTGAGTTTGCGCAGCACATTCTGCACCACACCTGCCAAGTCGTGGAAGGCGGCTTTTATACTTGGCTGCTTCCAGCTTTCGGCCGTCACGCTGCCCGTCATGTACAAGGATAGCCTGCGGCTCTCGTTGTAGGCTCCGTCCTGCTGCTCGTATACTTTGCCCAGTTCAAATAGCTTCAGGTCGCGCTGGCGGCGGTTGATGTTGCGGCGCAGCACCTCCAGGCCCGAGAATACCATGCTCTTGCGCAGCACGTCCAGGTCCTCGGAGTTATAGTTTACCACGTTCACCAGCGTAGCCGTCTCTGCCTCTCCAGCCGGGTTGTAGTAGTTAGAGTTGGTGATGGAGTTGGTAATGATCTCATGGAAGCCGTTGGCCGCGATGTAGCTCATGATCGTCTCCGTCACGTCCTCGGCGTATGGGTTCGGGAACTTGGCCAGGTAGGAGGTGGCCAGGTTCTCGCTCATCGCAATGTTGTTGAAACCATAGATGCGCAGGATCTCTTCCACCACATCGGCCTCGCGGGTAACATCCACCTTAAACGGCGGCACCGACAGCACCAGGTCCGTTTCGGTTTCGCTGGTGATCTCGATGCCCAGATCGGTAAGAATGGTTTTGATGCGCTCTATGCCAATGTGCTGCCCGATTAAGGTATGCGCACGGGCAATGTTCAGCCTCACCTCATGGTTCTGGATGGGTTGCGGGTATACGTCCACAATCTCAGAGCTTACCTGGCCACCGGCCACCTCCTGCACCAGCAGGACTGCACGCTTCAGGGCTGTGATCACCATATTCGGATCGGTGCCACGCTCAAAGCGGAAAGAGGCATCCGTCTTCAGGCCATGTGCCATCCCGGTACGGCGAACAGAGTCCGGAGAGAAGTAGGCGCTCTCAAGGAAGATGCTCGTGGTTGCGTCTGTCACACCTGATTCCTCGCCACCGAAAACACCTCCGATGGCCATCGGCTCCTCGGCATTGCAGATCATCAGGTCGGTGGTATTCAGCTTGCGCTCCACGCCATCCAGTGTTTTGAAAATAGTGCCCGCCTCCACAGTTTTCACCACAATCTTATCGCCTTTGATCTTATCGGCATCGAAGGCGTGCAGCGGCTGGCCCAGCTCGTGCAGCACGTAATTGGTTACATCCACCACGTTGTTGATCGGCGAAAGGCCGATGGCACGCAGGCGCTTCTGCATCCATTCCGGCGACGGGCCAACCTTTATCCCTGAGACTGTTATCCCCGCATAGCGTGAGCAGGCCTCCGTGTTCTCCACCTCCACTGCAATCGGGCGGGAGCTGTTGTTTACGTTAAAAGCCTCTACACTTGGCAGCTGCGCCTTGGCATCCAGCAGGGCCTGCAGGTCGCGGGCCACACCGTAGTGCGAGGCGGCGTCGGCGCGGTTGGGCGTCAGGCCGATCTCGAAAACCTTATCGGAGCCAAGGCCAAAGAACTCAGCAGCAGGCGTACCGTTCGGCAGATCGGTGTCCAGCACCATAATACCGGCATGCGAAGCCCCGATACCGATCTCATCCTCGGCACAGATCATCCCCTCCGACACGGCCCCACGGATCTTAGATTTCTTGATCTTGAAGGGCTCGCCTCCGGCTGGGTAGAGCGTGCTGTTAACGGTGGCCACCACCACTTTCTGCCCGGCGGCCACGTTTGGCGCGCCGCACACGATCTGGCTTGGCTCACCTGCGCCAATGTCCACGGTGGTGATGCGCAGGCGATCGGCGTCCGGGTGCGCTTCGCATGTCAGCACCTCCCCGATCACAATGCCCTCCAGACCGCCCTGCACCAGATCAAAGGTATAGATCCCCTCTACCTCCAGCCCGGTATTGGTCAGCAGCACTCCTATCTCTTCAGCAGTCTTGTCAGTATGTATGAGTTGTTTCAGCCAGTCGAATGAAATCAGCATGTTATTCTGTTGTTGTTTTGCGTCGGCTTCCAATCCGGAAACCAATCTTTTCCAAAATTAAGGATAATTTCTTTTCGTATTACGAAGCATGTATCAAGTATCACGAATTCGTGTGATTCGCACTGGCTACGTAACGCATATAGGGTCACCTGACAGGTGTTGTTCGCCTACAGGAGCGTGATCCTTTCTCCAGCGCCCCTAGGTCTACAGTAAGCGTGGAACGTGTGTCATGAAAGTACACCGGCCTCTCCTGCTCTGGTCTTTCATATTTCCACTTATACTTCCCTTACTCCGGCGCCTCGTAGGTTTTCTCCCCTGCCGGGATAGCGATGGCCAGGCGGTTCTCCTTGGGAGGAAGCGGGCACACGTAATCGGGGTTAAAGGCGCAGAAGGGGCTGTAGGCGCGGTTAAAGTCCAGCACCACCTTCTTATCGCCCTCCTCGAAAGGCACGTCCAGGAAGCGGCCGCCGCCATAGGTCTCGAACCCGTTGGTCTTATCGGTGAAGGGTACAAAAAGCTCCTCGTTCTCGCCGCTGAGCTTCCGGTAGAGCGTCAGTTTGTGCTCCCCTCCCTCTAGTTCGAAGGTAGCCGTACCGTAGCGCAGGTAAGGCTCGTAGCTGCCGTTGGTCAGGGGCATGAGCAGGGTATCCTGCCTGGCCAGTTGCTCCACCCTCGCGCTTACCCGGTAGTCCAGGTTCGGCTCGTAGTATATCAGGTTCTTGAAAGCCTGCCGCCCGGCGGCATCGAAAGGGCTGTTGGTGCGGCTCCTGAACGAGAGGTCTTTCTCCTCCCGCTCCTTCAGCAGCGGCTTAATGTAATTATCGTCGTTGAAGAGGGCATCCTGGAGGAAGTAAAAAATTACCAGCGCCAGGCCGGCCATGACAACAAGTCTCAGCGGTCTCTGCATAAAACTTAGTGGCTATAGTTTGTGCAAAGATCGTAAATTTTTGGGGAGGAAAGTAGCGGCAAAGTATAAGTACTTGGGCAGAAGCACGGGATATTGTTGCACTTTAGCGCCGGAATGTATAAATAGTACAGCCTTTACGAGTTTCCGCCCGACGTGGAAACTTATATGGGATAAGTCCATGTTCAGACAACTATACCTCAACAAATCATCCACCATGAAGAACGCACCCTATACTTTTCTGATAGTTTCGGCGCTTTTATTTGCAGGCTGCTCCGATAGCGACAGCGGGAACACCACCACTGCCACAACACCGGCAACCGGCGTAAACCAGGCACAGCCAGCTCAGGCACCGGGGCAAGCGGTAGCCCTGAACCCGCCGCACGGCGAGCCGGGCCATAACTGCGCCCTCCCGGTAGGTGCTCCGTTGGATGGTTCGCCGCAACCCAACCTGGTGAAGCCGAACCTGTCGCCAATTCCGGCTAAGGCCACGGTGGCTCCCGGCACTAATCCGCCGCACGGCGAGCCCGGCCACGATTGCGGATTGCCCGTGGGCGCCCCGCTTGGCAAGAAGTAAGATAACGGCGGCCGCAGTTGAAATATACTTTAGCTGCGGCCGTTTTATACTTTCTCCCCTTCTGATGCTGTATCAGCAGTAGCCTTGGATTATACTTTGGCTATTCCCGCTGTTTCGGACGTTCTTGTCCGGAACCTAAAAGAGGCCCCCTATTCCCATCTGCTGCAGATTTCCACGTCCGGGTAAGCCATACTTTTATACCTGGGTTATACTTTCCTCTTCGAGTTATACTTTAGTTATACTTTTATACTTGCCTTTTTCCATGGTGCAAGTCTTCAGACTTGTATCCTACGATGAGGTCAAGTTTGTAACTTGGCTCGCAGAGCCATACTTGTACTTGAGCTAAGCTTCATAGTTCAGCTGTACTTTGCCCATACTTCCGCTGGCGCGGGCTTGCAGCCCGTGTCCTTCTATTCGTTGGGTTTTCAACCCAACTGGCGCACAGAGCCATAATTTTATACTTGCTGATTCAGAAGCGGGCTGTACTTTATACTTCCATAGCCGCTGCTTCCTTCAACCTTAACCAAGCTATCCTTATTAGCTCCTGTTCATCCACGGCTTTACAGCCTGCTCGTTTCATTTCTGGCTTTGGTGCTCTCCAGCCCGAGAGGGCTCGCCTTCGGGCATCGCGCTGGGAGCTTTTCCTGCCCTCGTACCTCGGGCTGCCTCACTGGCGTTCGACACCGGAAAAACTCGCATAGGCGCTCAACCCAAAGACTGGGTATAGTTTCGATAGCTGCTGCTGACGGAGCTTGAACAGAGCTCCCTCCCCTGTTCTTAGGGGAGGGTTGGGGCGGGGTAGCCCCCCTTTGAAGGAGGCAGGGGGATGTAATCGTCTGCTGAAAATTTCCCTCTTGGGAGGAGCGGTTTCATACTTTGTAGGGACAAGTCCCGACCTGTCCGCGCGATACCAGCTGCCACGAAACTTATACTTTACAGCAGCAATGACAGGCTCCCCTCCTTAAACAAGGAGGGGCTGGGGTGGTTGAGCCCGGTAGTGCAAAGCGTTACATTGCCTGCAACATCGGCGGCTTGTAGCTGCTGCCCAGGCTACGCAGCGGGCGCATAAACCTTATCCCTTCCCCCCTGTTCATCATCTGGGGTGCCATTCAATGGATGGAGCAGATGGATGTATACTTTATCGCCCGGCAGGCAGCCCTTTCGCAATATCATCTCCCTTCCATGCCTGGTCGTATGCCCTTATACACAACCACAGCCATGCTAAAAACGAAAGAACACTATCAGGACCTGATACACCAGTTGGACCAGCTGCATCATGATGCCGTTACGCTGGAGGAGAAGTTTGCCACTGCCGTGGAGGCTGTCCATCCAAAGTTTAAAAAGAGCTCCAAAAACCTGTTGCACTACCTGGCCCTGCGCCAGCACGACATCCGGGATCTGCAGGAGCAGTTGGCGCAGCTGGGCCTGTCGTCGTTGGGGCGGTCTGAGGGGCATGTGCTGGCCAGCCTGCAGGCAGTACGCCAGCACCTGTGCCGCATCGGGGAATGTCAGGATACCCAAAGAGAACTCGCGGTAACGTTCTTTGAGAACAAAGAGCTGCTCGCAAGGCATACCGAGGCCCTGCTGGGGCCAAAGCCCGATAAGCGCTCTACCCGCATTATGGTTACGCTCCCCCCTGAGGCGGCCGACCAGTATGAGCTGCTGCCGCGCCTGCTGAAGGCGGGGATGAACTGCGCCCGCATCAACTGTGCCCACGATACGGAGAAGGAATGGCTGAAGATGGTGGAGAACGTCCGAAAGGCCGAAAAAGAAACCGGCATCTCCTGTAAGATACTTATGGACCTGATGGGCCCCAAGCTGCGCACTGGTCCGCTGAAGGAAGGACCAAGGCTGCTGGTAATAAGCCCGGTGCAGGACAACCTGGGCCAGATAACAGAGGCCGCCAAAGTATGGCTGGCCCCGCAGGAGGCGCCGCTGCCCAAAGATGCTGATGCCTGGCTGCCGGTGGACTCCAACTGGCAGGCACAACTGCAGGAGGGCGACAAGCTATCTTTTAAGGACACCCGCGGCCGCAACCGGTCCATGACCGTGATCCGGAGGGAGGAAAAGGGGGTGCTGGCGCACCTGCTCAAAACCTCCTACATCAACACCGGCACCGAGCTGGTCCTGAAAGGCAAAAACGTTACGGATCGCTCCACGCAGGTCGGGAATCTGAGGGCCCTGGAGTTGCCCATCGTCCTGAGGAAGGACAGTTTCCTGGTGTTAGACCGGGAGCCGATTCCGGGAGAGCCCGCCACCTTTGACGAGCACGGGCACGTGGTGCAACCGGCGCATATCTCCTGCACCCTGCCAGAGGCCTTTACGCAGACCAAGGTGGGGCAACCCATCCTTTTTAACGATGGCAAAATTGAGGGGGTGCTGGAAGAGGTAAACCCGGACCGGCTGCTGGTAAAAATCACTTACGCCAGCGACAAAGGCAGCAGGCTGCGCGCCGACCAGGGCATCAACCTGCCCGACAGCCAGATTCACATGAAAGGGCTGACCGGAAAAGACCGCCATGACCTGAAATTTGTGGCCCGGTACGCCGATATCGTAAACCTGTCTTTCGTGAACCATGCCGACACCGTGGAGGCGCTGCATGAGGAGCTCCGCAGACTCAACGCCAGGAACCTGGGCGTCATGCTTAAGATAGAAACCAAGGAGGGCTTCCGGAACCTGCCGCACCTGCTCCTGACAGCCATGAAGACGCACCCCACCAGCATCATGATCGCACGCGGCGACCTGGCGGTGGAATGTGGTTGGCAGCGACTGGCAGAGGCGCAGGAAGAGATTCTGTGGCTTTGCGAGGCAGCGCACATGCCGGTGGTGTGGGCCACGCAGGTGCTCGAGACACTGGCCAAGAAGGGCCGCCCGTCGCGGGCCGAGATTACGGATGCCGCCATGTCGCAGCGGGCCGACTGTGTGATGCTCAACAAGGGACCGCATATCATACAGGCCATCGAACTGCTGCACGACATACTGGTGCGCATGCAGGAACATCAGCACAAAAAGACATCCATGCTGCGGATGTTGCACATTTCAGACCTGGGCAACCTGGTGCAGGAGTAAGCCCATCACAACCAGCACCTTGTACCCGGCAATTTTGAATAAAGGAGAAGATAAACTTGTACTTTAAAAAATATTTTATATATCTTTATCATGTTAAAGTACCAAACTCCCGCAGCCACGTATACATGGCTGCGGCTCCTTTTCCGGCTTAGCTGCTTCAAAAGCCTTACTAGGAGGAGCGTAACTCAGCTGGTTTGTAGCCGTTGAGTGGGTGCTGGTTCTTTACGCTGAAAGAAACTGGGTAGGCCGCCTGCAGTATCCGTGGCGGCAGAGTGCCTGTAGTGCACCCTACTTCCTGCGCAATGGCAGCAGGTATCGTGTGCTTGTTTTACTTAAACCATGGCCAGATGAGAAACAGGACTATCGAAAAGATGCTGTATAAGTTTGCCGCGCTGCTGGCGGTTGTCGGCATTGTACTGCGCCTGCTGCAACCTTCTGACAACTACCTGGGTCTATACCTTATACTTGCAGGCCACATCCTGGGCGTGGCGGGCATCCTGATGTATATGAAGTATGCTACTGAGATAGAGCAGGAGCAGAAAACCATGCAGGAACCCGTTCAGCAGATGCAGAAAAAGTAACCTCTTCCTATGAAATCATATCTCCTTTTGGCCTTGTTCGTGCTAGGGCTCAGCTTTAGCGCGCAGGCGCAGCAGTTTGAGCAAAAACACCAGGCCTCTGTGCAGTTACACGACCCGGCGCCTCAGCCCCTGGTACTGGTCAATAAGCAGGAGACAGCGGCCAGCGCCGTTATCCTGAACCCAGGCGATATAGAAAACGTGGAGGTGGTGAAAGGCCGGCAGGCTTTGGAGCGCTTCGGGGAGAAAGCCACAGACGGCGCTGTGATTATCTCGCTGAAGCAGGAACTGCTCTTGGTGCGGCTGGAGGAAGTATACAGCGCCTTCGATGTACCGAAGCAGCAGCAGAAACTAACGGTCGCCATCAATGGCAAGCATGTAAAAGATCCTGCCCTGCTACTGGCCGACCTCCGCCAGATAGAGAAAGTAGCAGTAACTGAGTTTGAGGTAACCACCCCAACGCGCTGGAGCTCCGACGAACAGTATCTGAACATCATCACCAAGCCGCGGCCTTAATACCTTTAGGTTTTCTGCGTACCTTGCGGCCGGAACCATACTTTATACTTAGACCATGGACGGCAGAAAGCGCGCCAATATCAAACCTGGCACCCACGTAAACATTGTACAGAAGCAGGACCAGCGCACCGGCGAACTCACCGAAGGCTACGTGCAGGACATCCTCACCAACTCCCCCACCCACCCGCACGGCATCAAGGTAAGGCTGGAGACGGGGGAAGTGGGAAGGGTAAAGGAAATACTTTCTGAGTTAGAGAGTTAGAGGGTTTAGGAGTTAGAGAGTTATTTTTTTAAAGCTGCTGATTTTCTTATTTTAGTAAGGATGGCTGTTAGTTCATCTGCTTCCTTTTTTAACTCTATTAGACGATTAGCTGCGACAATCTCTGCTTCTTCCAATATCTCAAGCCAAAATAAAGATTCATCCGCCTCTTCCAGCACTACTCCGATCTTGGCAGAAAACTCAGCTCCTGATCTTGCTCTACAAGCTGCCCTGTAATTAGCAGCCACAGCCGTTGCCGAACGTATCAGTTGTTTGCCTACTACTTGTGCCTCCGGCTTATACGGCAGCGCCTGATACAACTTAATTGTGCGCAGAGCAAAAGCCTTTGTGCGGCTTTTAAAAGCCTCAGCAAACTCAAAATTACTTAGTCTCTGTTCAATCATGACTTTTTAACTTTCCAAACTCTCTAACTCCTAAACTCTCTAACTTTCTAACTCACAAAAGTCCTTCGTCGGCAAAGCTGTAGTAGTCGGTGTCGGTGAAGATGATGTGGTCGAGGATGGGCAGGTCGAGGAACTGGCCGGCCTCCTTCATTTTCTTGGTAAGAGCGATGTCGGCGGCGCTGGGTTTGGTGTTGCCGCTGGGGTGGTTATGCACCAGAATAACAGAGCTTGCCAGCTGCTCCAGGGCCTTTTTAAAGATGATCTTGGGGTCAGCCACGGTGCCGGCCACACCGCCCATACTGATGCTTTCTTTCCGCATCACCACGTTGGCGCGGTTCAGCAGGATTACCCAGAACTCCTCGTGCGGCAGGTCCAGCAGCTGCGGCTTTATGTAGTTGTAGATGTCGGTGGAACAGGTAATGCGTGTTTTAGCAGCCACGGTGGCCTCCTTGCGGCGTCGGCCCAGTTCCAGGGCACTTACAATGGAGATTGCCTTTGCCTCCCCAATGCCCGGGTGCTTTGTCAGGTCTTTTACCGATAGCCGTGCCAGCTCGTTCAGGTCGTTGCCTACCGCCGAAAGTATGATCTTGCCTACATCCACGGCTGTCAGTTTAGTGGTGCCGGAGCCGATCAGGATGGCAATGAGCTCGGCATCGCTCAGGGCGGCCTTTCCTTTCAGCAGAAGTTTCTCGCGCGGGCGGTCTTCCTCGGCCCAGGTTTTGATGTTGAGCGGCTGCAGGTATGGCAGTATGGCAGAAGCTTCGTTCTCTTTCACTTACGGTACAGAATTTGATGTTTATGGAGATGCATGAGGAATTACTTTCATCCTGAAATAGTTCAAGCTGCATCTATCTTTTTTTATACTATGAAGATTGCCCGCCTGCGCCAAACATTACCGGCCCCTGGCGGTTTTACCACGATATGCAACGTATGTTAACATTTGCCCTTATTATCCTACTCCTTTTTCTGGTAGACCTCTATGTATTCCAGGCGATCAAAACTGTTACCGACAACCTGAGTGGTACGGCGCAGAAAACCATCTATTTCATACATTGGGCAGTTTTTGTCATCACGGCAGGCACATTTATACTTGCCTCCGCCACGCGCGGTACGCCGCCCGATACGTTTAAGACCTACCTGGCCAGCACGCTCTTCATCATCTTCGCCTCCAAGCTGGTGGTGGTGCTTTTCCTGCTCATGGATGATGCGTTGCGCCTGGGGAAAATCGTCATCAACACGGCCAGTGGAGACGATGCCTTTGACCCTTCGCGCCACAAGTTCCTCAACCAAATGGGCCTGCTGGTGGCTGCGGTGCCATTCACGGCTTTTATTTATGGCATGGTGAAGGGCGCCTACGATTACCGCGTAAAGCGCGTAACGCTGCGCTTCCCGAACCTGCCGAAGGCTTTTGAGGGGTATAAGATGCTCCAGATATCGGACCTGCACACCGGCAGCTTCACCTCCACCGATCCCTTGAAAGAGGCGGTGCGCCTCATTAACAAGCAGGAGGCGGACCTCGTATTTTTTACCGGTGACCTGGTAAACAACCTCGCCTCGGAGGTGGAGGCGCATATTCCTACCTTGCGGGAGATCCGGGCCAAGGAAGGGGTGTTCTCAGTGCTCGGCAACCATGATTACGCCGATTATGTGCGCGAGTGGCCGCACGAGAACGCGAAGGCGGAGAACCTCCGCAAGATGATTGACACCCATAGCCAAATGGGCTGGCAGCTGCTGATGAACGAGAACCGCATCATTGAGAAGGACGGTGAGCAGATAGCTGTGCTGGGGGTAGAAAACTGGGGCAACCGGGCCGGCTTTCCGAAGTATGGTCGCCTGCAGAACGCCTACCAGGGCACCGAGGAGGTGCCGTTCAAGGTGCTGCTCTCCCACGACCCGTCGCATTGGGATGGTGAGGTCAACCAAAAGTATAACGACATCGACCTGACGCTCTCGGGCCATACCCACGGCATGCAATTTGGCGTAAACGTGCCCGGCCTGAAGTGGAGCCCGGTGCAGTATGTGTACGAGCAGTGGGCGGGCCTCTACAAAAAAGGGCGTCAGCACCTGTACGTGAACACCGGCCTGGGCTTTATCGGCTACCCCGGCCGGGTGGGCTTCTTGCCGGAGATCACCGTGTTTGAGCTGAAGAAAGCCTGATAAAAAGATAAACCATACCTGACAGAGAAGCGCACCGCAACGGCTGCGCTTTTTTTGTGCCCGGTGGCCTGCTGAACATTACAGACAATGCCAGCGTACTTAAGTGCTGAGCCCAATTGCACCCTCTGAGCTTAGCTGGAAAGGGGCGTGTACAACCAAAACCATCAACAAACCATGAACAAGATATTATTCCCGGTAGCGGCGGTGGCCACCTTGCTGCTCACCACCTCTTGCGGAGAAGACACGAAAGGCACCTCTTTTGAGGTGCAGGATGCAAACAACGACGAATCGGTGAACCCGGCGCATATACGCGGGTACCACACGGAGGCACCAGGCATGTTCGGCGCCCCCAAGGTCCCGAACCAGTACTATCCTTTCAGCACCAAAACATTGCCTGCGGACGTACGCCAGCAGTTGGAGGGAAACAACATAGCGGTGCGCATGGTAACGATCTACTACTCGCCAAACGGGAGCCTGCGGGACCTGGCAGAGGAGTTTAACCCATCCGGAGAGGTGGGCAACACCACCAATAGCCCCTCAGACACAGGAGGAGGAGGTAATGGCAGCACGGAAAGCGGCAACACCGGCTCGGGTAATGGCACTGGCAACTCCGGAAATGGAAATAGCAACAGCAGCTCCGGAAATAGTAGCTCGGGCGATGTTTCGGAAACTGGCAGTGGCAACGATCAGAACTAAACCCGCTGACAACGTATGATTTACGGAAGCCTGCCGCCACCTGCGCTGCAGGCTTTTGCTTTTTTAGCCCTTCTCCGATTTATTCTGTAATTTTACGTAGCCCCTCCCGTTATACCTGAGGCCGGCATTATTTTGGCTGATCATGGTGAAGTACAAACGCCCGCAGCACAACCAGAACCCCATGCACAGACACCCGCTGTTATACCTTCTTACGCTGATGCTCCTGCTCTGCAGCCTGCCCTCCCTGGCCCAGAAGAGCATCCGGATAAGTGGCACGGTGCTGCAGCCCGATCGCACCACGCCGATCCCCGGCGCCACCATCGTGAAGGTAAACACCAACATGGGCGTGGTATCGGATGAGGAGGGCAAATTCCTGATCGACGTGGCCCAGACGGATACGCTAATGATCCGGGCGCTCGGCTTTAAGCCGCTTTTATACTTGCCCAAGGTCCTGCCCGTGTCGGAACTGCGCGTGAACATAGTGCTGCAGGAGGATAGCGTAATGCTGGGCGAGGTGGAGGTAACCAGCCGTCCTTCCCAAGAGATGATCGACCGCGCCCTGCGCAACATGAAGCGCGAGCAGAGCAGCCAGACCAAGAACCCCAACTTTATACCCGGCCTGGAGCCGCCCCCTCCCGCCCCTGCCCCGGCGCCCACCATCCTCAGCCCCATGAGCCTGATGTACGACCTGTTCTCCAGCGAAGGCAAGCAAAAGCGCGCACTGCAGGAGTACCTGGACAAGCAGGCGGCAGAGCAAAGACAGAAAGAGCGCGAGGACTACAACCGCTTTTTTAAAGAAAATACCGGCTATCAGTAGAGAGCTGCTGCTAGACAGAAAGAGGCGCCACGTATGGCGCCTCTTTTATTTATACCTGGGGCTGGTCTTCATCATAGGTCCTTTAAAGAGGATCTCCCATCCTGTGGTTGCCCGCTTGCACCATCCCCTCAAGTATAAATCAATCTATATATAATAAAAACATTATCACCTTCGTATGAATAGAAACGCCTCCTCCAACTGAAAACAAACGACTCATGCACGGCTACCAACGCTTAAGTATAGTCCTGCTTTACCTGCTCGTGCTGCATGCCTTCCCTACCCACGGACAGCAGATCAAAATTAGTGGCATCGTCTTACACCCTGATAAAAAAACGCCGATCGTTGGGGCAGGCGTCACCAGGCTGGGATCCGGCATACTTACGACAACCGATGCAAGGGGCCGCTTTGGTTTCTGGGTAGTCCCGCAGGACTCTATCCTTATCCGCGCCGTTGGCTTCAAGCCGGTGGTGTATCATGTAAAGCAGGAGCAAGGCATAGAGCAGGAGCTTATTTTTGTTTTGCAGGAAGATGTGCAACAGCTCCGGGAGGTAGAGGTAAGCAGCGAACCTCTCTTGGTAAAGCGCCCTCCCGAGAACAAGCCTGCCCTTACGCCTCCTCCTCCGGTTCCAGCCCCTCCCCCCTCCTTACTTTCTAACCCCGTCTCCTACTTTTCCAAGGAAGGCAAGCAGCGACGAAAGCTTCGGAAATATTTAGCGAAGGAAGCAGCAAAGCGTCAGTTACAGGAGGCAGAGCGGCTTAAGGAAGAACAGGAGAAAGCAAAACAAGACTACAACCGCTTCTTTAAAGACAACACCGGGTATCAGTAAACCAGCCAAACAATCGGCCGCTTCGTAGGTTCAGAGTATACGTTTCCCTGACACCATGAAAATCGGATATCCCTGCATCAACGAGGCGCTCGATTGCCGCTCTTCCCGTACTTTCCGGCTGGCCTCCTATTCTGAGGAGCGCCTGATCGAGACGGTGGAGCAGAATCTGGCCTGCCTCCGCCGCATCCTGGAGTACAACGTGCAGCACGGGCTGCTGTTCTTCCGCCTCACCTCCGACCTGGTGCCCTTCGCCTCCCACGAGGTAAACCAATATAACTGGCAGGAGCATTTTAAGATGACCTTCCGGCGGCTGGGCAGCTACATCAAGAACAACCACATGCGCATCTCCATGCACCCTGACCAGTTTGTGGTGCTCAACTCGCCCAACGAGAAGACCGTGCGCAACAGCATAGCCGAGCTGGTGTACCAGGGAAGTATACTGGATTTGATGGAACTGGACACCACCGCCAAGCTGCAGATACACGGCGGCGGCGCCTACGGCGATAAGCCCTCCGCGATACAACGCTTTACTGAAGTATACCACACCCTGCTGCCCGATGCCGTGAAGGCCCGTCTCTGCGTGGAGAACGACGACCGTACCTACACCCTGCAGGACTGCCTGCAGCTGCACGAGCTAACGGGCATGCCTGTGATCTTCGATAACCTGCACCACGAGTGCGTGAACAACGGCGAGCCGATGCGCGAGGCGGTGCAGATGGCCGCTACCACCTGGCAACCCGAAAAAGACGGCATCCTGATGGTGGACTACAGCTCACAGGCCCCCAACGAGCGGCGCGGCAAGCACGTGCAAAGTATAGAGGAGCAACTTTTTCACGATTTCCTGGCCGAGACAGAAGGGCTGGACATGGACATTATGCTGGAAATAAAGGACAAGCAGGAAAGCGCCCTGAAAGCCCGTGCTATGGCCCGAAGCCTGGGTCGTTTAGAAGTATGAGGCCACCAGCTGCCAGAGCCACTCAGCTACCTGCCAGAGCACCCAAACCAGCAACACCGCCAGCAAAACCAGCCCGATCAGTACGCTGATAATAATACCCTTGCCGCTGCCCTGGTACTTGCCTTCCTCGTAGTGGCGGCGCAGCAGGCGCACGTTGCGCTCATTGGCCTTAAAGGCGAAATCGAAGATATTGCCAAGGATAGGAATGCTGCCAATGAGCACATCCAGCCCGATGTTGAGCATCATCAGGGCTACCAGCTTGCCGCTGGCCCCGTGGCGCGCCATGGTAAGTATAAGCACAGCCGATACGCCAAAAGAGGCAATATCGCCGGCGAAGGGCAACAGGCCCAGGATAGGATCTAAACCGAAACGGAAGTTCGTGCCCGGAAACCGGAACTGGTTGTCCATCAGGTAAGCGATGTGGTCTACCCACTTCAGCTTCTCGGAGCGCGGGGTGCGGGTGTAGTGCGTGTTTTCTGTTGCCATACGCGCTTATACGGTGCCAGGCAGGCAAAGGTACGCGGCTATGGCACCATGGGGTGGCGCTGCTGCTGCCACTGGGCCCTACGCTGCTTTTTGGCTGCGGCGTGGTAATATTTGGTGTTCTTCTTATTCTTCTTGAACGCTTTTCCGGCTTTACCCTTCTTATGAAAGAGCTTCTTCAGCCCCGGGCCACCTGCCGCAGAAGCCTCTGCCGGAACACTGTAAAAAACGCTGCCTGCCAACAGCAGCGCCATCGCAAATACTCTGACCATAGGAGCAGGGTTAAGTTTAGAGGGATAGCCTATTCCTTAAACGTTTAATCCTGCTAAAAAAGTGCGATTTGTTAACGTAAAAAGGAGCAGCAGAAACCTTTATGACAGTTTCTGCTGCTCCTTTTTACCGGATGGAGTAACGGTTGTCTAATTCTTTCCCTTGTTACCTTTGCCTTGGTTTCCTCCTTTGGCCTTAGCGCCTTTGCCGCCCTGGCCTCCCTTTGCGCCCGGTTTCGCCTTTGTGGCTGTAGCGTTATGGCCTTTTACTACTACCACGGTGGTATTGCCTTTGCCGTTACCCTTATGCTTGGTATGGCCAGGATTCGTAGTATTGGGGTGATGCGGGTTGTTCGGATTTTTGTACCAGCCCTTGTGCAGGCCGTTGTCCTTACGGGTAGCAGATTTGCTCTTACTCACCACCACTACTTTTCCGTTCTTGTCCGTCTTCTTACGGGATATATGGCACGAAGACATGGTAACCACTGCCAGCAGCACCATCAGTACTTTTACAAAAGTATACTTCATCAAATTTGATTTTAGGAATTATCTGAGACTACAGGCAGTGTAGCCGCTGCTAATATACAGCAATATTTTACTCAATTCCTAATCTGAGGCACAAGGCGCCTATATACCCACCAACCGGCTGGAAAATTGGCGTAACGCATCAATATAACTATTATAACTTTATTTTTACCAAGATATTTCAAGCCCCTCGGCCGGCACCGGTTTCTGCACAAGGTAATGGCCCCCAATGCTCTGCTTTCTGCCCAGGCAGGCGTTTATGGTGATAGCAGCCACCGTGAGCAGGTTCTCCAGCTCCCCTACCGGAGGTGGAGAGCCTGCCGCCGCACACTCCTGCAGCTTCAGCCTCAGCTGCTCGACCTGCTCCTTCGCCTGCAGCAGATTTTCGTAAGTGCGCTCAATGCCTGCTTTCTCCCACATCAGGCGCCGCAGTTCCTCTTTTATACTTGCTAAGACAGGTGGCACAGCCGCCTGGCAGGTAAGCTCCGGAGCCGTTATACTTTCCGGCTGCTCATACTTTTGCGCTACCGCATGCGCAGCCGCGGCCTTGCCAAACACCACGCCCTCCAGCAGCGAGTTGCTGGCCAGCCGGTTGGCCCCATGCACGCCGGTGCAGGCCACCTCCCCCACGGCATACAGACCCGGCACCGATGTTTGCCCATGCAGGTCTACCGCCACACCGCCGCACTGGTAATGCGCGGCAGGCACCACCGGTATAAGGTCTCGCTCAGCCAGGATGCCTATCCTTTTACACGTGTTATAGATGAGCGGGAAATGCCGCTGCACATGTCCTTCCGGCAACTGGCGCGCATCCAGGTAGAGGCAGGGCGAGCTATGCTGCTGCATTTCGTGGTAAACGGCACGCGCCACCACATCGCGCGGCGCCAGCGAGCCCTGCGGGTGGTAACGGTGCATAAACGGCGTACCATCCGGCAGCACCAGCTCCGCCCCCGCCCCCCGCAGCGCCTCACTGATCAGGAAAGTATCTTTGGAGGCAGGGTTGTAGAGCGCCGTCGGGTGGAACTGGAAGAACTCCATGTTGCTGATCTCAGCCCCTGCTCTGTACGCCATGGCCAGCCCGTCGCCGGTGGCGATGGAGGGGTTGGTGGTGTGCTGGTAGATCTGTCCGGAGCCCCCCGTAGCCAGTACAACAGCTTTGGCAAGCACGGTTTTGGCTTCTTTGGCCTTCAGGTCCAGCAGCTGCACACCCTGGCAGGCATTATGCTGCATGAGCAGCTCGAAGGCCACGTGGTGCTCCAGCACAGAGACGTTTGCATGTTGCCGGGCGGCCTTGCCCAGCACCTGCTGCACGCTTAGGCCGGTGTGATCTTTTACATGCACGATCCGGTGCTGGCAGTGGCCGCCTTCCAGCCCCAGGGCTATACTTTTGTCTTCATGCCCATCAAAGCAAACACCCTGCTGCTGCAGCCAGTTTATACTTTCGGGCGCCCGCTCCACCATAAACCGCACGGCCGCCTCGTCACACAGGCCCGCTCCGGCAACCAGTGTATCCTGCACGTGCTGCTCGAACGAATCCATTTCGCTCAGCACCGCAGCAATGCCGCCCTGCGCGTACATGGTATTCGTTTCGGATAGGGACGCTTTGCAGACCACGGCTACGCGGCCATGTGCGGCCGCCTGCAGGGCAAAGGTTAAACCCGCTATGCCGCTGCCCAGCACTATGTAATCGAAGTATAGCATTGTTACGCAAAGGCCAGCATCCGCTCGATCGGTGCCAGGGCGCGGCGGCTGATCTCCTCCTCCAGCGTTACCTCGAACAGCACCTCTTTTTCTGTGCCGATGGAGCGCAGCGCCTCTAACGTACGCTGAATGGTTATCTGCTTCATGTGCGGACACTTGATGCAGGGAACGATGAACTCTTTCTCAGGGTACATGCCGCGCAGCGTGGCGCCCAGATCGCACTCCGAGCCAAGTATAAACTGGCGCGTTTTACTCTCGCCCACAAACCGGATGATGTCGGAGGTGCTGCCTACCACGCCGCCGGCACCGGTCAGCGCATCGGCCACGGTATTGTCGGGCACCTCCCAATGCACCAGCACCTGCGCCTCGGGGTACATCAGCTTCAGTCCATTAATGCGCTGCGGCGTGAACTGCTCGTGCACCTCGCACTTGCCTTCCCAAAGTATAAGCTCCTTGCCGGTCTCGGCTTTTATCCTGGTTTGCAGGTTGCGGCCCATGAACAGGTCGGGCAAAAAGATGAGCCTGTCGCCGCCCAGCGAGCGGGCAATGTCCAGGGCGTTGCGGGAGGTGCAGCAGATGTCGGCCTCGGCCTTGGTCTCGGCGTAGGTGTTGATGTAAGCTACCACCGGCACACCCGGATACTGTTCTTTCAGCTTGCGCACATCGGCTCCGGTTATACTTTCAGCCAGCGAGCAGCCGGCATCGAAGCTGGGCAGCAACACCTGCTTCACAGGGTTCAGCACCTTGGCGGTCTCGGCCATAAACTTCACGCCGCAGAAGATGATGTGATCCGCCTCCACGCTTTTGGCAGCCACACTCAGGCCCAGCGAGTCGCCCACGAAGTCGGCGATGCCGCCGTCCGTGTGCGCTACCTGCAGCTCAGCGGGCATGTAAAAGTGCGAAAGTATAACAGCATTTTTCTGGCGCTTCAGTTCGCGGATCTCCTCCACGGCAGCCAGCAGTTCGGCCTCCTGCCGTTCAGAAAAGGCACCAGGATTCATGGCGCTGAGTTTCTCCAGGAACGCGCCTCGGGTTTGGGTAGTTAGCATGACAAAGATTGTTGAGGCTCAGGAAGTATAAAACGCTCCTGAACCGGTGTTATCTATTAGACGAAAAGATGAAGCTTTATAAGCTGCTATGACATGGAAAGGACCGCAGAACAGCAGACTCAAACCGAATCCTGCTGTTCATTCAACCTAAGGTTTCTGGCTCTGGTTTTCCACTTCCTGTATGTTGGTGATAAAGTACTCGCCGGAGTTGATACCATTTACCAGCGTTTGGATGGTTTTGGAGCTGAACACCTGCAGCAGCTGCTCGCGGTAGGCCTTTATGTCGTCGTGCAGCGGGCAGGGGTGCGTATCGGAACACTCCTTCATGCCCATGCCGCACTTCCTGAAAGCCTCCAGGCCATCAATAGTGCGCACCACTTCCAATATGCTGATCTCGCTGGCCGGCCTGTGCAGGAAGAACCCGCCTCCGGGGCCTTTCGTCGAGGCGATAACGCCTTTCCGAACCAGGTCCTGCAGGATCTTGCCCATAAAGTGCGCCGGCAGCTCCAGCTCCTTGGCAATGTCTTTTATCCCCACTTTAAGCCCCTGTGCATCGTTCAGGGCGATGTACACAATGGCGCGCAGGGCATACTCTGTTGTCTTTGATAGTAGCATTTCTTAATCTCTCTGTTCGTCTGACGCTAACCTGGCCGCAAGTTACGATTTTGCCTCCAGCTGCCGCATGCCTTCCTCGGTGATCATCTCGGTGCTCCACGGCGGCGACCACACCAGGTTTACTTTTACATCGAGGCTCGGAAAACGCTTTAAAAGGATCTGCTCGGTGGCCGTTAAGATGGTGCCGCTCATGGGGCAACCCGGCGTGGTCAGCGTCAGATCTACGGCCAGTACACCCTCCTCCGTCAGGCTCACCTCGTACACCAGTCCCAGGTCCACGATGTTGATGCCCACTTCAGGGTCGATGATATATTTCAGGGCTTCGTATACCTCCAGGTCGAAATCCTCAGGCAGCTTTTGTGTTTCCATAGGTAAAAGGTTTTAAATCGTGAGCTTTATGCAGCAGCAGATGGAACACGTTGGCCGTGTACAGCAGGGAGGTAATGGTAAAACCGATGGCCCCGGCAAGTATCACCTGCTCGTTGCCGAGCAGCACACCCGCCACTAAAAGTATAAACCCGAGCAGGTAGCTGATGTTTTGCCAACGCAGCAGGGCATGGCTGTAAATATCTTTGGGGAGCGGCGTTTTAAAGCGGCCCACATAATCCTCGTACGCGTGCATCCATACAATGAAGGGCAGTGTTTTAAAGGTTTGCCCCAGTATGAGCGCGGAGATGAACCCCAGGAAGACCGAGATACCATAGACCAGGTAGACGGATGATAGCAGCGCCTGCGGAAGCGCCAGCCTCGAGCTCACCACCTGCACCAGTATAAGCGGCAGCAAAAGCAGGGCCAGTGCCACAAAGGTCTGCTTCATGCCCAGGTCAATGTCCTGGCGCTGGCGGGTTTTGGCGGCCTCTCGCAAGTATAAAAGGAAGAGCGCCACGCCAGCCACCACCAACGCCGCATATACCGGCAGCAGCAATGTATGAAAGAGCAGGTGATCGATGATAAAGAGGACCAGCCCCGCGTTAATGAGGTTGTAGGACCAGTTAAGTTTTTTAGTGTCCTCGTGGTGCGCCAGCAGAAACATCGGGATCAGTTTGGCCCCCACCCCGATGATGAGCAGCAGAAACCAGCCGGCCATACCGATGTGGGCGTGCAGCTGGAGGTAGTGCGTGTGCTCCACCGGCAGGAAGGGCGTCGTGAAGTTCACCGCCATCAGCAGCCCCACCAGCCCGGTTACCAGCAGCCAGATAGCCGAGGTAACGATAAAGTCGGACTCCACGGTCCATTTGGGGGCCTTGCGGGCGGTTTGCGCCACGTTGATGTTAAAAAGTATAAAGGCGATGACCAGGCTGCAGGCCGCCACGTGCAGCACCCAGCCCAGCTCAAAGTTCCAGAAGGCCCAGGCCAGGAGGATGGACCCCACGCCCAGGAAGGCGAAGGCGGCTACGGCCAGTTTCTCAGAGTACAGCCTACACTCCAGCACCACCGGCAGCAGTTGGTACAGCGCCCCGAAGATGAGCATGGTCGCCCAGCCCAGCGCCGCCACATGTGTCAGCGTGAGCAGTTTGGGATGGAAATAATGGCCGCCAAAGGCATCGGTGGAGAAAAGCAGCAGCACGCTCAGGGCCACAAATGCCAGGGCGGCAAACGCGTAGTGCGGCAGCACAACCCATTTTCCTGGCGAGTTAGATGTAGTGGCAGCGCTCATGGCTTACATTCTATTAAAATTGACAAAAGAACTATCGACAAAGGGACAAAAGACTTCCTGAAGCCGTGCAAATCCTAAGCATCTCTTTCCAGCGCTCTGGAAATAAGCAAGTATACTTCGTTCGGTCCGACTTCGTTTATGGCCACCTTACAACCACGCTCCTGCAGCTGCGGCAATAGGAACTGCGGCACCCGCTTGTGCACCACATACAGCGCCTCGTCGGCCGGCAGATTTTCCAGCTCGCCCAAAATGGTGATCATGGGCTGCGGCATTTCGAGGTGGCGCACATCCACGCGTTTCACCTTGCCGGCAAACCCGGCCAGGGCCTCCTCAAAGTTGTTTCCGGCAGGCTTTATACTTTCCCCTGCCGTAGCCTCAGCTGCGTTCCCGAGCCAGAAATAAGTATAAATCAAGTCTGCCGACTTTGTATCGGTAAAGTAGTCGTAGCCTTTCTTTTGAAGGATAGCGATGAGCGGTGTGGGCTCAAACGTGTTGATGATCTGCAGCGCGTTGTTTTCGTCTATTCCATCCACGGCGTCCATTATCTTCCGAAACGGGTCGCTGCCGGAGGCGATATCCGCGCGCACGTCCAGCTGCAGCAGGCGCTCTTCGGGCAGCTGAGCCAGGAAAGCCGGCATTTCGGTAGTAGCGGGTATGGGGGGTGTCACTTTCATGCCTTTGTTTGTTGTCTCCTCGCTTACGGCAAAGCCCAGCGGCCTCAGTTTGTCATAAAAACGCTCCACGTCGCAGCCTCCGATGCGGGCGGCATCCGCAATGGTTACCCTGGAGGCCAGCACCTTGCGCAGCAGCGGATTGCGCAGCTTCTCGAAATGCCGGTTTATACTGGCAATGGCTTCAATGGCAGCCGGGTTCTCTTTTATCAGGGCTGATATCTTGGTGTTGGCTGCTATCTGCATGGCTATTCTTTCCCGGCTTTATTTATCCAGAATTCCGGTGTAAACGTGTCCACGCGCGGGTCGTGCTTGTGGCTCAGCAGCTGCCCGGCCAGCTCCAGGTCATCCGAATGCGCCACGGCCTGCAGGTAGGGGAACAGGTCGCGTTCTTCCCAGCGGATGTGATCTACCAGGTCCTGCTCCAGCACTTTAAACAGGTCCCTGTTCATGCGGCTACCCTGCTCTATCAACTCCACGAGTGCCTGAATCAGGCGGTGCTCCTCCTGCAGTCTTGCCCGTTGCGTATCGTCGTGGGGCAGCAGCCTCTCCAGCAGCCACTCTTCCTCCTGGCAGTGCTCCCTGAGGATGTTGTTCCAGAAGTAAAGCACGTAAGTGCGCATCACCTCCAGGTCCGTCCCGTTCTTCAGCCCCTGGCGCAGCTTCCAACAAAACAGCAGCCCAAAGTGGTGCTCCCGTGACAGCGGAACCAGGCTTTTGTCCCTTTTCTGGGGTGCCATCGTCTTTTTCATGATCGTGGTATTATTAGTTATTGCAGGACCCCTCCCCGGCCCTCCCCTAAAAACAGGGGAGGGTGTTTAGGAAAGTGCCCCCTCCTGTTTTTAGGAGGGGGTTGGGGGAGGTGAAACCTCTAATTATTTCAACACTTCCTTCTCCATCTCAATCGCCTTCGGAAACAGGATATTGTTCTCCAGGTGGATGTGGCGGAAGAGGTCATCCTCGAATTCCTTCAGCTTCTTGAAAGCAACCGTGTAGGTAGCGCAGGCATCGGCAGGCAAGGTATAGCCATTGGTCAGCTCACGGATCTTTTCCAGCTCAGAGCCGGCGTTCTCGTGCTCCATTTCCATCATATTGATCGGGTTCTGAACAGAACCGAAAGCCGCCGTATCCAGCTTCACGCCATTCTTCTTGGCTTCTTCCAGCTGCTTGATGTATGGGAACAGCACACGCTCCTCCTTCGGCAGGTGGGCCTCCAGCTCGTTGGCCACGTTGGTGAAGTGTTTTACCACCTCCAGCAGCTCCGGGTGGCGGCTGCCGTGCACGCGGGCAATCTTGGTGGTGTACTCATAGAGGGCGGGGATGGACTCCCGCACGTAGGTATGGTGCATGTTCACGATGTAGTCGGCCAGAAAGCCCAGGTCCCACTTATCATACTCTGCTTCGCGCGCCTTCTCGGCCTCATCCATGGCCAGCAGCTCTGCCTCCAGCTCATCCTGGCTGATGCCCTTCTCGGCGCACACCTGCTTCACGGATTTCTTACCGCCGCAGCAGAAGTCGATGCCATACTTCTTGAACACCTGCGCCTTACGGAAGTCTTTGGCCACCAGCTCGCCCACGGTCTCTCCTTCCTCCGGCGTCAGCTTGGAGATCCGTACCTCCCATACCTCCGGACCCTGCTCCAGGTACTCCCACTTAAACACGTTGCCGCGCTCGCCCAGCAGCTGGTAGTACAGCGGCTTCGGGTCGTGGTCGTTGTGAATGATGAAGGCCTCTCCCCCTTTCAGGTTATCAAACCACTGAAAAATGGTTGGATGCTTCATGCGTGGCTCCAGTACGGTTACGTCCAGTGTTTCTATTGTTTGTGTCATTGCCATTGTGGTAAATTTTTTTGGGTTTCTCTTGGGTTTCTAATCAATCACCGCTGTAAAGGTAGAAGACGGTTTTCAGAAATAAAAGAGTTAAAGGTATTTTATTATTTTATTTTCGTATTACCTTTACCCCGGGTTCAAAAAACGCTCGTCTTTTAAGCGGCTACCTCAAATTAACCCTTGCAAGCATGGCTTACAGCTATTTTGAAAGCATGTACAAGTATACCCTTATGGGCAGCCGATGAAAATGACCGAAGTCATATTCACCGGTGACCTTGCTCATCCTTTCGCCTTGCAGTAACCTTTAGCTTAGCATTCTTATCCCTATATAGATATATCCTTTTACCCTTAAACAGCAGATATTCAAATGAAAAAACCAGCCACAGGCACCGGCCTCCCTTTCTCCCGCCACTTCACCAAGCAAGGCCAAAGCGCCTACGAGCAGTTCGACTACGAGCTCCGCTCCTCCACTATCCGTAACCCATCCGGCGATGTGGTGGCCGAGCTGCAGGGCGTGGAAGTACCGGCGCAATGGTCGCAGATAGCCACCGACATCCTGGCCCAGAAATACCTGCGCCGCGCCGGCGTGCCGCAACCCGATGGCAGCACCGGCTCCGAGAAGTCGGTGAAGCAGGTGGTGCACCGCCTGGTAAACTGCTGGCAGCAGTGGGGCCTGAAGTATGGCTACTTTAGAAAGCAGGACGATGCACAGGTGTTCTATGATGAGCTGGTATACATGCTGCTGGGCCAGTACACCGCGCCCAACTCGCCGCAGTGGTTTAACACGGGCCTCTATGCCTCTTATGGGATAGCAGGAAAAGCGCAGGGCCACTTTTACGTGGACCCAGCCACCGGCGAGCTGCGCGAGTCGGACTCGGCGTTTGAGCACCCGCAGCCGCATGCCTGCTTTATACTTTCGGTGGAGGACGACCTGGCCCAGAAAGGCGGCATTATGGACCTGCTGGTGCAGGAGGCGCGCATTTTCAAGTATGGCTCGGGCGTGGGCACGAACTTCTCCAGCATCCGGGGTAAAAATGAGCCGCTATCCGGTGGCGGCAGCTCCTCAGGCCTGATGTCATTCCTGAAGGTGAGCGACCGCGCGGCCGGGGCCATCAAGTCGGGCGGTACCACACGCCGGGCAGCCAAAATGGTAAGCCTGGACCTGGACCACCCGGAGATAGAGGAGTTCATCAACTGGAAAAAGGACGAGGAGAAAAAGGTGGCAGCGCTGATTGCCGGCGGCTACGCCTCCGATTACGAGGGCGAGGCGTACCAGACCGTGTCGGGCCAGAATTCCAACAACTCGGTACGCGTGCCCAACTCCTTTTTCGCTGCGTTGGATAAAAACGCAGACTGGCACCTGACCGCCCGCACCGACGGAAGCGTCCTCAAATCCATACCTGCACGCCAGCTGTGGCGGCAAGTGGCCGAGGCTGCCTGGGCCTGCGCCGACCCGGGCGTGCAGTTTGACACCACCATCAACGAGTGGCACACCTCCCCGGCCGAGGGAAAGATCCAGGGCTCCAACCCCTGCTCGGAGTACATGTTCCTCGACAATACCGCCTGCAACCTGGCCTCGCTGAACCTGATGCGCTTTTTTGATACCGAAAAGCAGGAGTTTGACGTGGCCGCCTTTGCCCACGCCTGTCGCCTCTGGACGGTGGTGCTGGAGATTTCGGTGCTGATGGCGCAGTTCCCCTCCGAGGTTGTGGCGCAGCGCTCCTACGACTACCGCACCATCGGGCTGGGTTATGCCAACCTGGGCGCTTTGCTGATGGTACAGGGCCTGCCTTACGACAGCGACGCCGCCCGTGCCATGGCCGCCGGCATCACTTCTCTGATGACGGGCGTTGCCTATAAGACTTCCGCCGAGATGGCCGCCGTACTGGGTGCCTTTGCCAAGTATGAGCAGAACAAGGAAAGTATGCTGCGCGTGATCCGCAACCACCGCCACGCCAGCTATAATGAAGCCGGCAAGTATGAAAACCTAAGTATAAAACCTGTTGGGCTGAACCAGCAGCTTTGCCCGCCACACCTGCTACAGGCTGCGCAGCACGCCTGGGACGAGGCCCTGGCGCAGGGCGAGAAGTACGGCTACCGCAACGCGCAGGCCACCGTGATCGCGCCTACCGGCACCATTGGCCTGCTGATGGACTGCGACACCACCGGCGTGGAGCCCGACTACGCGCTGGTAAAGTATAAAAAGCTGTCCGGGGGCGGTTATTTCAAGATCATCAACCAATCCATACCAGTGGCGCTGCAGAAGCTGGGCTATACGTTGGAGCAGCGCGAAGCGATCGTGAATTACGCCAAAGGCCACGGCACCTTTGCCGGTGCCCCGCACATCAACCCGGAGACCTTGCTGAAAAAAGGCTTCCTGCCGGAGGAGGTCGCGCAATTGGAGGCGGCCCTGCCGAAAGCCTACGATGTGGCCTCGCTGTTCAGTGTGTACACCTTGGGGGCGGATTGTCTGGAAAGGTTGGGCTATACGTCGGCAAAGTATAACCATCCGCAGTTTAACCTGCTGCAGGCGCTTGGCTTCACGGCCCGGCAGATAGACGAAGCCAACAGCTACGTGTGCGGCACCATGACCGTGGAGGGCGCCCCTTTCCTGAAGCCGGAGCATTACCCGGTGTTCGACTGCGCCAACCGCTGCGGCAACAAGGGCACGCGCTTTATCAAGGCCGAGGGCCATATTTACATGATGGCGGCCGTGCAGTCCTTTATCTCCGGGGCTATCTCCAAAACCATCAACCTGCCAAACGAGGTGAGCGTGGAGGACGTGGCCCGCTGCTACGAGCTGTCGTGGGAGCTGGGGCTGAAGGCCTGCTCTCTTTACCGCGACGGCAGCAAGCTCTCGCAGCCGCTTACCTCCAAAAGCAGCCAAACGGAGGAGAAGGGTGAGCCTGAGGAGACGAGCGCCCCTGTATCCGCCGACGAGAAGTATAACGCCGAGCAGGTGCTGCAGGCAGCCCAATCCATCCTGGCCGATTCTGCCAACGAAGTTTTCCGGCAAGAGCTGGCGCGCATGGTGGAGCGCCGCAAAATGCCTGACAAGCGCACCGGTTTCACGCAAAAAGCCAAGATTGACGGCCATACCGTGTACGTGCGAACCGGAGAGTACCCCGATGGCTCGCTGGGGGAGCTGTTTATCGACATGTATAAGGAGGGCGCCTCGTTCCGATCCATCCTCAACTGCTTTGCCATCTCGGTGTCGCTGGGGTTGCAGTATGGCGTGCCGCTGGAGGAGTTCGTGAACCGCTTTACCTTTACCCGCTTCGAGCCGGCCGGCCGCGTAGAGCACCCCAACATCAAATCGGCCACCTCGGTGTTCGACTACGTGTTCCGGCTGCTGGGCTACGAATATCTCAACCGCACCGACCTGGTGCATGTGAAGCCGGAAGAGCGGGAGATCATGGCTGCTGAGGCACTGCCCCAAACTGTAAGTGAGCCCCCGGTAGCAGCACCGGCCAGCAATGGTAAAAGCTACAAGGTAGTATCCCAGAGCCGGACCGTGCTGATGGAACAAACGCAGCAGGTGCTCGCCAACATGATGGGCGACGCGCCGGCCTGCAACGTCTGCGGCCACATCACCATCCGCTCCGGCACCTGCTACAAATGCCTCAACTGCGGCAATAGCCTCGGTTGCAGCTAGGTATTACCTTCCCCACCCCCTCCTAGAAACAGGAGGGGGCACTTTTTAATTGCTCGCCCCTGTTTTTAGGAAAGAGCCAGGCTGGAGCATCCCGCCAATCCTGCTTCAAACGATTTTTATACGTTAACTTTATACGATGACGCAAAAACAAGACATTCTTACCCTGGATGACGTGAAGCTGCTGGTAGACACCTTTTATACCCGCGTGCGGGCTGATGCGCTGCTGGGGCCGATCTTCGACGAGCGGATACAGGACCGCTGGGCGCGCCACCTCGACATCATGTACCGCTTCTGGCAAACGGTGCTGCTGGAGGAACTTACCTACCAGGGCAGCCCCGGCGCAAAGCACATCACGCTGCCTGTGGGTGCCGAGCACTTCGACAGATGGATCTCGATCTTCTATGCCACGTTGGACGAACTGTTTTCCGGCGAAAAGGCAGAGGAGGCGAAATGGCGCGCACAGAAAATGGCCGATATGTTTGCCTCCAAGATCGAGTACTACAAGCAACACAGCGGCAGGTCGATTCTGTAAACCATACCTGCACCTGCATTACGAATCCTGTGTGATCCCCATCCCCTTTGTGTGGGTGGGATTCGTGAGCGCCATCAGTTTTATGGAGGCCTGGCTGAAGTTCCGGGCGCCGGGCGTAACTTTCCCTATTAGCCTGAGTATTGGCCGCCTGGTCTTTAAGGCATTAAACAGCGTGGAGTGGGTCTTGGCCTGGCTTCTTTCCTGTTGCTTTTCCCGGGAGGTGGCCTGGGCGGCAGCAATTCATACTTGCTCTACATCCCGTTGCTGCTGCTGCCCGCCTGGCTGTTACCCGCCATGAACAAGCGGGCTGCGCTGGCTATCTCAGGGGCAGAACTCCCCAAGTCGGTGCTTCATTTCTACTACATGGGTGCCGAGGTGCTCAAAATAGCGCTCCTGGTTAGCTTCGGAATCAGTATGCTGTAAAAGCAGTTTATACTTGCTGCGCTGCTGCGATCACCTAGCCGCGTGCTGCTGTCGTTGCAGCCTGGCTACCCACATCCTCAATTGCCTGGAGCGGGGCGAGATGGGGCTTTTGCCGAAGTTGGGAAAGGAAGAACAGCCCGATGCCTGACGGTAAAAGGATGCTTACCCCGAAAAGCAGCTCATTGTAGTTTGGCACAGCGCCCAGCCCCAGCCACAGGAATAGTCCCTGCCCAAAAAGGAGTGCCTCACTGCCTATAAAGGCAAGTATGAACAGGCCCATGCCCCAGCGGCTTATACCTGGCTCAAAGCTCACCCAACCCCGCTGCGCGAAAAAAGCAAGTGTAAAGAAGCTCACAAACCCGATGAGCACCAGGTGCAGGTACCCAATAATGAAGAAGCGCAGGTTATAAGCCAGGTCGGCCATGTAGGGGAAGGCGGTGGAGAACTGCATCAGCGTCTTCAGTATAAACGCCAGCGCGGCAAGTATCAGCATACCCCTGCCCCAGCCCGGGAACAAGGTATCGAGCTGCCTGCGCACCGGCCACAGCCCCCGCACCAGCAGACCCAGCGCCAGCACCTGCACCAGCGCGGCCAGCCCTCCTACCAAGTATACCATAGCATCGGGCTTAATCCAGAGCACCGAGAGCAGGTAAGCCGGCAGACAGGCCCAGAACATCAGCCTGAAAAAAAGCAGGCCATACTTTTGGCTAAAGCCGATCTCATACTTCTCGAGCAACCAGAACAGTAGCCCCAGCACCGCGAACGTAAACCAGCCGTTGTAGAGGAAGTGGAGGTAAAAGTAGATGGCGTTGTAGTAGAGCTCCGAGCCGCTGTGCCCTGTGGCCATGATCGGCCCCATCGCCCACGGCCCCAGCGACGAGAGGGCCAGGAAAGACAGGGACGCCTTTACAAACTTGAATGACAGCCTGTGTACTCCCTGGCTAACACGCGCTGCTTTGGCATCTTTCAGGAAACGAAGTATAAACCAGTAGCTCAGCAGGATGTGCGCCGTGGAGAACGTGATGGAAACTGCGCCGTAGCCCTGCACCGGGAAACTAAGCAGCATACCCAGCACCGCCGCCTGCGCCAGCCAAAACTGCCGGAAGTATACTTTCTGGCAGCGCACCTCCGGGGGCACGTAAGCATGCAGCAAAGCGATAAAAAGCGCCGGGTACAGCCAGCCCAGCAGCGCCGCATGCGAGTGGGCATGCAGCAGGTACTTGTAGTTGAGCCCTGTCATTGGGACCACCAGCATCCCGCGCAGCAGCAGGCCCAGCAGGGCAATCACCACCAGACTCAGCAAAGCCGACAGTAGCGGAAGCCGCCACCGGTTTATACTTGCTCCCGCTATTTCTCCTCCGGTTTGGGGCATCATTTAAAGTATGTCTGATACTCACCCAGCCTTTCGGCCAGGCGGTGGCGGGCGGCAAGCGCCGTGGCCGGGTTGTCCGTCTCAAGGGCCTTTACATCCTTCAGCATCGGCATCAGGTAGGCGTGCAGCATGTCGTGCTCGGCGCCCTGCATGCGGCACTCCTTAAATACTTCCTGGAAACCAAGCTGCATGCTGCGCCCCAGCTCATGAATGGCATCTATAGAGTCTGCCTCAGGTTGGTTCAGGTAGTCCTCCATCAGTTGCTGGAGCTGCCGCAGGTTGGCGTTGGTGGGCTCATCGGCCTGCCAGCGCTCCCCGCCATTCAGGGCAAGGGCGGGGAGCGTGGCGTGTGCTTTACTGTGGCTGGCCTGGTCGCGGTGGCTGTGCGAGCAGGAAAACAGCATGCCCGCCACAGCCACAAGTATAAAAGCGTATTTCATGGTACAAAGGTTAAGGTGGATACATCAGCAAGCAAAGTATAATTTACTGCTTTATACGTTCAGGGCCAGGGCCTCCTGCAGCAGCTGCACCAGGTCCTGCTGCAGCGACTGGCTGCGGTCTTTGGCGTACCACAGCTGTACCTGCTGCACCAGCTCGTCATGGCTCACGTCCGGTTTGTCGGCTTTCAGCTGCCTTACCTGCTGTTGGATGGCGGTTGGCCGTGGGCCCCAGGTAAACAGGCGCTCGCCAGTTTCCGCATCCACACAAATTAGTTTCGGGATGGCGCGGCTTCCGTTGGTGAGGCAGGTATCCATCAGGCCCGGGTTCTCGTCGCGCAGCAAAACGGTCAGCGTTACGCTGGGGGCCTCCCCGGCTATGGCCGCAATGGCAGGCAAAAGCTGGGCGCCGTCGCCGCACCAGGCCTCCACCAGCACCAGCCACTCCAGGTGGCGCTGGTGCTGGTCCAGCAACGCTTTCAGCTCGGGCTGCAGGACGAACTGTTTTTCCACGCGCTTCATACGCTGCTGGTTCAGTTTGGTAAAGCCGATCCGCTGCTCGCTCTGCTCTTCGCCTGTGGTCTTGTTGCGGGCCACCAGCTCGTCTGTAAGCGCCTTAAATTCCGGGTACGTCATGGGGTTTACCAGTTCCTGCCTGGCTATGGTTAGGGTGTTCATAAGGCTATTATTTGACAATACAAACGTAGGCTAAAATCCTCCCGCATAAAATGATATTCATCACTCCTGACGCTTTACGTCCATCCCTGTGCCCGGCTATCTCGGGCCATTGGTTGAAAGTGACGCAAGTCACTTCTGCAGCTGACCAACCTCATCCGCCTGCCGTATTTCTTTGCCTACCTTTCTACCAAACTTGAGGCTGCTGGCTCCGTACGACAGCGTGCGGCAGGGCCGTCTTCTCGTCAGCAAAGCTTACCCGGGAGGCGAACTGACACAGTAGTACCTAAAGTCTGGGATTAAGAACGATTTAACTTTTAATATTATGGAGCAAGCTGCTGCCACCCAACTCTTACCCGGGCGTTTCGACCCGGAGAACCTGCAGGTAACCTTCTGCAATAAAACAGACAGCGAAATGAAGCTGGCCTACTTCCTGTTCAGCATGATGGGCAAGCCCGCCCTCGTAAAGGCCGGTGGTGCGGTAACTACCCTGGCGCTGCGCCTCGGCCTGCCGATAAAGGGACTGATACGAAACACGATATACAAGCATTTCTGTGGCGGCGAAACCGTGCAGGAGACACAGAAGGCCGTGCAGCGGCTGTCGGCCGCGCACGTGCAGACCGTGCTGGACTATGCCGCCGAGGCCCAGAACACGGAGGCCGGTTTTGACGCCGTGCGGGATGAGGTGCTGCGTAACCTTGCCCTGGCCCGCGACACCAGGAGCTTCTCCCACATCAGCGTGAAACTGACGGGCATCGGCCACAACAGCATCTTCAACAAACTGCACCTGAGGCGAACCCTGTCGCCTGACGAGCAGGGCGCTTTTGAAAGAACAGCCACACGCCTAGATACGATTTGCCAGGCGGCGGCGGCGGCTGACGTGACCGTGTACATTGATGCTGAGGAAAGCTGGCTGCAAAACCCGATGGATGAACTGGCCGAGGAGATGATGCGCCGCTACAACCAAGAGCGGGCCGTGGTCTTTAACACGCTGCAAATGTACCGCACCGACCGGGTGGCTTACCTGAAGGCCTGCCTGCGCCGCTTCGAAAGCGAGCCTGTTATACTTGGAATCAAGATCGTGCGGGGCGCCTACCTGGAGAAGGAGCAGCTGCGGGCAAAAGCGCAGGACTACCCCTGCCCCGTGTTCCTACGGAAAGCGGACACGGACAAAAGCTTTAATGACGCCATCGACATTTGCCTGGAGAACCTGCACCGCGTGGAACTCTGCGCCGCCACCCACAACGAGCAGAGTATTACGTACCTCACCGAGCGAATACAGCGGGAGCGCATTAGCAGCCACCGCAGCCGCATACATTTCTCGCAGCTCTACGGCATGAGCGACAACCTGACCTACAACCTGGCTGCCGCCGGTTACAACGCCTCCAAATACCTGCCCTATGGCGAGGTGGCCACCGCCGTGCCTTACCTTATCCGGCGAGCGGAGGAAAACACCTCCATTGCCGGGCAGATGGGCCGCGAGCTGGCATTGCTGCAAAAGGAAATGCGCAGGCGTAAGCTCTAGGTTCCAAAGTATAAAAACCCTTTAACACAAGCCGGCCAAAATATAAAAGTATACTTTGGCCGGCTTGTGTTCTTATTACTTATAACTTAGTCAGTGTCCTTATCGTGGGGCAGGTTCGACGAGGCCGTTTGCGAGTACGGCACTGTTTGCGGGATATAATCCTCCGGCGCACCCGGCTTGCTGTAATCGTAGGGCCAGCGGTATACAGTGGGAAGCGGCCCCGGCCAGTTGCCATGTCCCGGTAGTACCGGCGTGGTCCACTCCAGTGTGTTGGAGTGCCATGGGTTAGGAGATGACCGGCGCCCCCAAAAAATGCTGTAGATGAAGTTGAACAGGAAGATGAACTGCGCCGTAAGGCCCATGATAGCGGCAATACTGATGAATGTGTTCATATCCGTGAAGATGTTGAACGTCTCAAATCCTGTCCAGTTGTAGTATCTTCTTGGGAAGCCGGCGATGCCGATGTAGTGCATTGGCATGAACACCAGGTAAACCGCCAGAAAGGTGAGCCAGAAGTGAACGAAGCCCAGCTTCTCATCCATCATGCGGCCAAACATCTTCGGGAACCAGTGGTAAACGCCTGCAAACATGCCGAAGAAGGCGGCAGCACCCATCACCAGGTGGAAGTGGGCCACCACAAAGTAGGTGTCGTGCAACTGGATGTCCAGGGCAGAGTTACCCAGGATGATGCCCGTCAGACCACCGGAGATGAAGAGCGAAACGAATCCGATGGCAAACATCATTGCCGTTGTAAAGCGTATGTTACCTCTCCAGAGCGTGGCCAGCCAGTTAAACACCTTCACAGCGGATGGTACGGCAATGATCAGCGTCAGGAACATGAACACCGAGCCCAGGAACGGGTTCATCCCTGTCACGAACATGTGGTGCCCCCATACCACGAACGAGAGCACGGCGATGCCCATAAGCGAGCCGATCATGGCGCGGTAGCCGAAGATGGGCTTACGTGCGTTTGTGGCAATAACCTCAGAGGTGATACCGAAAGCAGGCATGATCACGATGTACACCTCCGGGTGGCCCAGGAACCAGAACAGGTGCTGGAACAGGATCGGGCTACCGCCTGAGTTGGCCAGTGCCTGTCCTGCGATGTAGATGTCGGAAAGGAAGAAGCTGGTGCCGAAGCTACGGTCGAAGATGAGCAGCAACGCTGCAGAAAGCAGCACCGGGAAGGCCAGTAGGCCTAGAACAGCAGTAAAAAAAAACGCCCATATGGTAAGGGGCATTTTAGTCATCGACATACCTTTTGTACGCAGGTTAATCACGGTCGTGATATAGTTGATGCCACCCAGCAACTGCGATGCAATAAACAGGGCCATAGAGATCAGCCACATCGTCATACCAGCTGCGGAGCCTTGGATAGCCTCAGGCAGCGCACTTAACGGCGGATACACCGTCCAGCCACCGGCAGCAGGGCCTGTCTCGATGAAGAGCGACCAGAACATGATAACGCTGGCGATGAAGAAGATCCAGAACGAGAGCATGTTCATAAAGCCAGAGGCCATGTCACGGGCTCCCACCTGCAGCGGGATCAGGAAGTTACTGAACGTGCCGCTCAGGCCCGCCGTCAGCACAAAGAATACCATGATGGTACCGTGCATGGTCACCAGGGCCAGGTAGAACTCCGGGTTCAACTTGCCATTCTCGATCCAGCCGCCCAGGATGGGCTCCAGGAAGGTGAACGTGGCCTCCGGCCAGCCCAGCTGCAATCGGAAAAGGATCGATAAAAAGCCGCCAACAAATGCCCAGAAAATACCCATGAACAGGTACTGCTTGGCAATTACCTTATGATCTTGGCTAAAGATGTATTTCTCAAAAAAGTTCTGCTCATGATGCTCGTGCTCCTCGTGTACAGGATGCACCCCGCTGGTGGTAATGTCGGTGGTGGCCATAGGCTGGAAAGGTTAGATGACACAAAAGCCCTTTAACGATTTAAAGAGCAGCAGCTTACAGTGCGGTGGCCGCTAACCCATACATACTGAATTTAGCAAGGAAAAGATGTATTTTTCGGGGGTAATGTTTGATATTAGTACTCATCACGAGAATTTTATGGCTACTGCAGGTATAGCTACGGATATTTACCGGTTTATACTTTTGGTGCTATACTTTATACTTTCCACTTACTTGGCGCAAGGGTCCGCTTGTGCCTCTCTTAGCCACTGCTTCCCGAAACTGGAAACAAGCTATACTTGCTAGCTGCTGCTCATCCACGGCTTTACAACCTGCTCGTTTCATAGTATACTTTGGCTCCCTCCAGGCCGGGGGGCCGCGTCCTTTGGCATCGCGCTGTCTACATTTCCTTTGCTCCTACGTCGCAATGCCCTTGGCGGGCACCAGAAATCTAGAAGGCGCTCAACCCAAGGACTGGGTATCAGTTCGATAGCCGCTGCTTTGCAACTTGAACCAAGTCCCCCTTGGAAGGGGGCAGGGGGATGTAGTCGCTTGCTGTGCAATTCCCCTCCTCCGGACTAGCCAAAACGTGAGTTTTGAGCTAGCGAGCGTAGCTCTCAGGGGTGGGTTTATACTTGTAGGGACAGGTCGCGACCTGTCCACGCAACGGCAGCAGCTATGCAACCTATATAATTACAGGCTCCCCGCCTGGGGGTAGGGGCCCTCGAAAAAGCTAAGTCTCGGCTCCCGGACTCGCTCCGTGAGGGGCAGGGGCAGTTAAACCATGTACCGCAAAGTATAAATAGACAAAAAAACGCGTAGGGCAGCTGCCCTACGCGCTAAAATCACAAAACACCAATGCGAAACACCCGCCGGGGCAGGCACTTTATACTATAGATCCCGCCTGGAGAAAATTCTTCTGGAGCTCAGGAAAGGTACCACGACCCATAGCAACAGCAGGCCAAAGGCCAGACCTACCCCCCACAAACTGCCCAGTATACTTTTGTACAGCGCCCCGGTGTAGCCCATCAGCGCCGACACATCCAGGTTCAGCAACACGATAATGCGGCCCAGGTCCACCGGGTTAAGGGCCGTCATCACCAGCGTGGCATGCTCCAGCGGGTAGTCGCCGAAAGTGTAAAGGATAAACAGCACAAGGCCGTCATAGATCAGGGCAAAGTAAAACCACAGCATCAGCGCAATACCAATGCCTTTGGCTTTGTCGCGGGTGATGACCGAGGCCAGGAACGCCATCGCCACAAAAATAAACGTGATGAACACACCCGTGAGCACCAAGTATAAACCGGTGAGGCTGGCCCCAAACAGCAGCACCGGCACGCCCACGCCCAGCAAAAAGGCCCCGGAGAGCGAGCAGGCCACGCCCAGGTACTCGCTCAGGAAGATCTTTTTGCGGTTGATGGGCTGTGCCACGAGCAGCTCCATGAACTCGTAAGAGTTGTAGAAGTGCGTGGTGGCGAACACAATGCTGATGAGCGGCACCGTCAGCAGCACCAGGTTCAGGAGGCTAAGTATGGCTTTGTCGGGACTGCCGCCCAGGTTAAACAACCCGATGGAGAGCAGCAGCAAGAACAACATGTAAGCCAGTACTATTTTGTTGCGGATGATATCGTAGAAAACGTATTTGAGAATTTTGTTCATGGCTTATTCCTCCTCCATAATTTTTGCGATGGCCTTGCCCAGGCGTTCCTCGTTGGTGTGGGCCTTGATATCGGCGATGGTCTCGTGAAATTTCACCTGCCCGTCCATCATGCACATAACCTCATCGGCCACCTCCTCTATCTCACTCATGATGTGCGAGGTGATCAGGATAAGCTTTCCTTTTTTCTTCTCCTTGAGAATCTTGCACTTGAGTATTTCTGCCGAAATCGGATCCAGGCCGGCGGTTGGCTCATCGAGGATGAGTATCTTCGGGTCAAACATAAAGGCCAGCGCGGCGCTTACTTTCTGCTTGGTACCACCTGATAAGGCGCCCATGCGCTTCTCATACATATCCTGCAGGCCATAGAGCCCGATCAGTTCCTCATCCACCACCGTGGCATCCTTGCGGATGTCGCGGATCATCTGAATCACCTGGCGGATCTTCATGTTCTCGGGGTAGCGGCCGATCTGTGGCATATAGCCGATCTGGCTGCGGTAGGCATACTTCTTCAGCACGCTCTCGCCTCCGATCCTGATATCACCGCCATCCGGTAACACCATGCCCAGTATACACTTGCTCATGGTGGTTTTGCCCGAGCCGTTCGGGCCGATGACCGACACTACCCTGCCCGTGCCGAAGCTAACACTAACGTCCTTCAGCACCTGCAGCTTTCCGTACGACTTGCGTAAGTTCTCTATTGTTATCATGGTTAATCTTGTTCATCATTGGTTGTTCATCAACCAGGTTCTCAGGTATAAAGCTTGGCAGCACTTTCTCTATATTGTCCATCAGGTCCACCATAAAGCTGCGCATAAACATAACGGAAGGAGGCACCCGCTCCACCAGCATGGAGTACATGCTCACCGGCCGGTAGGGCACGTCGCCTATCTTGTCTTTGTTCAGGTCGTAGCCGCTATATTTGTCCCAGTAGTTGTTTTCGAAATGGTTGTGCTGCGACTTGCCGTTGGTGCTCACATCAAAGGAGTTACCGGTAAAGTTGTTCAGCCGGAAGGTATCCTCCAGGCACGTGGTCATCACTTTTATCGCCCAGCCGTTGCGGTCAAAATCGTTGCTTTTTATGTCGAGCCGGCTGGAGCTTTCCATGTGAATGCCTGTGGTGTTGCGCCGGAAGTGGTTGTTGCGGATAACACTGTCCCGGATCTCTTTCAGCAGTAAGCCGTAGGAGGCCGCGCCCCAGTTGTCCTCAAATGTGTTATGCTCCATCTGCACGTTGCTCGTGTACATCACAGCTACGCCCGCCCCGTTGCTGCGGAAGGTGTTGTGGGTATATACATTACGGTCTGAGAACATAAAGTGCAGCCCGTAGCGCTGGTTCTTGTGGCTCAGGTTGTTGCGCACCTGACTGTCCTTCACTACTTCCAGGTAAATGCCGTCGCGGTGGCCCTGCACATCGTTGCCGCTGATTTCCACATCGTCGGTATAGTACAGGTGGATGGCATTGCCCAGCGAGGACTCGGTCCTGTCCTTGTTCTCCCCCCGCACCACATTATCTTTTATCACAATGCCCTCTGAACCCTCCAGGTAAATGCCATAAAAGGTTTTCAGGATGGTATTGTCCAGGATGCGGAGGTTGCGCCTCCCTTTTGCCCGGATGGCGGCATCGTTCTGCCTGTAACTGGTGGCCACGTTTTTCAGCGTGAGCCCCTTTACGGTTACATTGTCGGATTCAACGGAGATTAGCTGTCCGGTAAAGTTGCCGTCGATAATGGGGTTGTTCTTCCCGATCAGGGTGAGGGGCTTGTCTATGGTGATGCCCGATTCCTGGTACACGCCCCCGTCCACAAGCACGGTGTCACCGGGCTTTGCCGCCTGCACTGCCTGCTTCACCGAGGTATAGCTACAGGTCTGGCATACTTTCAGCGTGCTGCCGAAGGCCACCTGGCCCCACGGTAACAACAGAAAAGCAGCGGCAAGTATAAACGTATGCTTACTGAAATTTATCATCATTTTTTACAGCTAAGACAACCTGGTTCCAGTCGAGCAGTTGCCCGCCATACTCCTGTTGCATTTGGGTAGCCGCTGCCTCGTCTTTTACGGCTGTCAGGTTCATTCCCATCGGGCTTGGCAGCGCCTCGCTCTGCAGGAAGTGCGCGCTGTGCGCGTCGATCAGCTCATTAGGATTCAAATAATCTGTTACCAGCAGGTAAGCTGCCTTTTCACCTACCTCCGGCTGCTCTGCCACATAGGCCGCAAGGCACTCGGCAGAGTCGAAGTAGTAGGGTTTGCCCTTGTCATTTACCAGCTCGGCACCGTACCGGTTGTCCGTCACGGTCATGTTGCAGTGAGCGCAGTTGGCCTCACCATACGGTATGGGCCTGGGTTCCACGGAGCAGCCGGTAAGGAATACAAGTATAAAAAGCAGGCTTACAACACTTTTCAACAGCTTCATAGTTATGCGGTTATTTTTTCTCTAATCTTCTTTTCACGGCTTACATAAAAGGCGATGCCTGCAAACACGATGGCCAGCAGAATGCCTATACTACCTGTTGAGGGCAGCGAGAGGGCATCGAAGTTAAGCAGTTCTTTATGGCCCAGCAAGGGCGGTATGTAGGTCATGCCCGGTATTTTGATGGGCGCAGTGGGATCCAGGTTGGTGCCGAATTTGACCAGCCACAGGTAGAAGTCCAGTATGCCCACGGCCCCACCCAGCATCAGCAGTGCGGCCCAGTATACGATCAGCTTTCTGATACCTAGCAGCGCTACGACAACCCCTGTTATCATAAAAAAGACAACGATGTAGGGCATGATCTTTAGCTCTGCAAACGATTCGGCGTGTATCGGCTCCATGCCGATGTAGTGGTTGAGTATGTTGAAGTTCTGAAGTACGCTTTCGGAGCTGCCTGAGATTTTATTCACCCAGATATGCATCTCGAGTCCTTCGGGGTATTGCGGGGCTTCGAGGTAGATCTTCCACATTGGAAAGAGGAACAACAAGCCTAATGATAGCGCCGCTATGATCATCAGCACTCTGCTTAGAGCCTTCATCCTTTTATACGTTAAGGTGCTATGCAACTAAAAATAAAGCGGAGGTTGCCTGGGCAACCCCCGCTTTGGTTATGCCCGGTTCAAGTAGTTAGTTAACACTTGCTGTCGCGGGTGGCACCGGCTTTTTCTCGCCCATCCTGAACTTGATGGGGACATTCGATCCTTTCGGCGATACCCTGACGTATCCCTGCATCTCCTGGTGGAGGGCAGAACAGAAGTCAGTACAGTAGAACGGATACACGCCTTCCTGTTTCGGTACCCATCTCAGGGTTTGCGTAGCGCCCGGCATGATCAGGGTTTCGGCGTTGTTAGCACCCATCACGGCGAATCCGTGCGGTACGTCCCAGTCTTGCTCCAGGTTGGTTACGTGGAAGAGCACAGTGTCCCCCACCTGTATGCCTTCAATGTTGTCCGGTGTCAGGTGGCTTCGGATGGCGGTCATCTTCACGGTAACCGTTTTTCCGTTGCGGGTCACGCTCACGTCCTTCTCGTTTTTAACTGCGTTCGGGTGCGTGTTTTCATCCAGCTTATGGAACTTGACACTGTTCGGCGCCACCAGGTCTGCCTGGATAGCCTGGGCGTAGTGCGGTTCGGCCACTGTTGGGAAGTCGAGGAGCATCTTCATTTTCTCTCCGCTGATGTCGATCAGCTGGGCGGAGTGCATCAACTCAGGGCCTGTTGGCAGGAAGCGGTCTTTTGTGATCTTGTTCATCACCACCAGGTACTTGCCATACGGTTTCTCCGTGTCACCACCAGGGATCATCAAGTGGCCAGGAGAGTAGTACACCGGAATCCTGTCTTTCACCTGAAGGTCTTTCAGGCTCCACTTCACCACCTCAGACGATACGAACATAGTAGAGTAGGCATTGCCTTTGCCGTCAAACTCAGTGTGCAACGGCCCTAAGCCCGGCTCTTTCACCTCGCCCTGCAGCACAGACTCATACTTGAACACTGGGATACCGTTCACCTCGCCGTCAAAGTCCTTGTTCTCGATGGCCTTCTGCATTTTAGAGAAGGAGAACACCGGCAGCGAAGAGGCAAGCTTACCGTTTACCACCATGTACTCACCACTTGGGTCTACGTCGATACCGTGCGGCGACTTAGGCGCCGGAATCAGGTACATCATGCCCGGACACTCTTCCGGAAGCAGGTAGCGCACGGTTTTCTTCACTTCAGACTTAGCCTGGAAGGAGCCGTGGTCCAGCTTGTTATGGTAGTAGTTGGCCGGCATCTCGTGTGCCTTGCCCTCTGCCGCATACTTGGCCGCAACTTTCCAGTTAATGGCCGCCAGGTAGTCTCTGTCGTTCTGAGAGGCGCCCAGTTCCTTCAGGGTTCCGGATTTCTCCGTATTGTAGGTGGTAAAGAACACCCAGTCGTTAGAAGGGCCTTTGCCACCGTTGGCCAGGTCGTAGTCGAAGCCTGGTACCAGCACCTGGAAGTCCAGCTCCATGTCGCCATCTTCCTTATCTACCTTAATAAAGGAGATAGAGCCTCTGAACTTGTCCTTGTACTCTTCCATACTTACGTCGGCAGTACCGCCCTTCATGTCCAGCGGCACAGAGAAGCGTGTACCGGCGATCACGTACTCGTTGTTGTTGGTTGGGTATGGGGAGCAGTGGTTACCGGCTGAGTTCGGGATCTCCATGATCTCCACGGTTTCGAAGGTCTTCAGGTCCACACGGGCCACACGCGGCGTGTTGTTACCGTTCACGAAGAGCCAGCGGCCATCAGCCATACCATCGGTACGGGAAAGCTTCGGGTGGTGCAAGTCATCCCAGGGCACAAAGCCGTGTGAGGTCTGCAGCATCGGCTTGGTTTCCTCGTTGTAGCCGTAGCCGTTCTCTGGGAACTGAGAGAACACCGGAATGATCTTCAGCAGCCTGCCGGAGGGAATGCCGTACACGGATACCTGCCCGTTAAAACCACCTGAGAGGAAGGAATACAATTCATCGTGCTCGCCGGGTGCCACATACACAGCAGAGGCGGCATCAGAGTCTACAGCCTTATCGCTTTCCCCGCCAGATTTGTTACAACCTTGCAGTGCCGCACCGGCAGCCACCGCCATTAACAGGGCGGCCTTAGGTGCTACTTTTTTGAATTTACTAATCAGGGTTTCCATAATGATTATGGGTTTTTCTTTATCGAAGTGTTGTTACTAGCTATTTTGGTCGTTTTGTCTCAGGAACTCCAGCAGGGCTCTGGCATCAGACTCAGAAATGTTCTGGTTCGTCATCTGCGTTAAGTGCTCAGCCAACAGTTTCTTTGCTTCCGGGTCTTTCTTGGTCATTTCCTCCGGGTTAATCACCATGTTCATGATCCACTCCGGCTTGCGGCGATCCGTTATACCGGCCAGGCCAGGGCCCACGATCTTCTGATCAGACAACTGGTGGCAGGCAGAGCACTTGCCTTCAAAGATGGTTTTGCCTTCAGCGGCGAGCGCTTCGTCTACCCCCTCACCAACTTCCACAGACGTGACAGGTCCTATTCCTTTTCCATCGTCCGCAGCTGGTGCTTCAGACTGGTTGGCCAGCCCGCTCTCTCCTTGCCCGGTGGCGGCAGTGTTCTCGCCGTCTCCTGAGGAACAGCTAAAAAGCACGGTACTAAACAGCATGGCCGTGACGGCTAATCGCAGGGGTTTAAACAATTTGTTCATCATCGATTCACTTGGGTTACTCGGATACTTTTTCATGTCTGTGTAAAATTTAACTAGTGCTTAGGAAATTAAGTGATTGTCTACGGTACAAATGTAGTATCGTTGGCCTCTCCTATAAAAGACCTTTATCTCTTTTAATAATGACATATGTCATTTTTCCGGAGATAACCCGGTAAGACCTTTGAGCCCAAACCTTATAGGGGAAGGCATGAAGCGTATAGTATGGATGTTGCTGGTTATAAGTGCAGTGGTGCAGCCGCTGAACAGGACCGGTATTTACATACTCTTCCAAGCAAACCGGTCTTATATCGCCAGCCACCTTTGCGTACAGCGTCAGGTACAGGACGCTGCCTGCCAGGGCACCTGCTACCTGCAGAAACAGCTAAAGAAAGCAGAGCAGCACGGGCAGCAGGAGCCCCTAATCCAAAAACAACCAACCTTAGACCTTACCTGCACCAGACTCTACCTTTGGGCCAGCAGCCCGGTTGCTGGCCTTGCTACGCAGCAGCAACCGTCTCACTATATAATCAGAGCAGTTACCTCCCCCTCCTTCAGCATCTTCCACCCTCCCTGGCGCATGTCTTAACTCCGGCTCCCCTGCTGCCACACAGGCGCAGGTCCTCCTTATTCTTTCAATGAGTTACAGATATGAAAAAGCTATTTATACTTCTTGCCGCCCTTTTTACCATCCCATTTGCCGGCCAGGCCTGCAACGGTGGCTGCACCATGGGCGGCAGCTACCTTGGCATCCTGCCACAGTTTCACAAAAACTTCGCGGGCCTGCGCTACAGCACCCGCAGCTATACCATCAACACCACACACACGCACATGCACGAGGGCATGCCCATGACACATTCCGATAAAATTGAGGAAAGCTACAGCACCGTGGAAGCATGGGGCCGCTATGTGCCGGTAAAAAATGTACAATTGCTGGCTTTTGTGCCTTATACTTTCAATGAGCAAAGCACCACACGCGGCAACACCAGGTATAGCGGCCTGGGCGACATCACCCTGATGGCCAACTATACCGTGCTAAACACCGGTGATAGCCTCTATAGCCGGGTAAAGCATACCCTGCAGCTGGGTGGTGGCGTGAAGCTGGCCACCGGAGCGCGCAACACACGCCAGGCACACGAGGGCTACGCGGCTAATCTGCAGCCGGGCACTGGCAGCACCGACTTCTTGCTCAATGGTATCTACACATTGCGCTACGGCAAGCTGGGCCTCAACAACGACTTTACCTACCGCTTTAACTCCGAGAACGCCGACGGTCATAAATTCGGTGACAGGATCAGCGCCTCCTCTAACCTTTTCTATTGGCAGAACCTGGAGAGCCTGACGCTACTGCCGAGCGCAGGCTTATACTATGAGCACGCCAGGGCAGACCAGCACAGCGGCGAACACACGATGCAGATGGGCGGCGACGCCTACTACGCCAATCTTGGCCTGAACGTGTACATCCGGAAAGTGGCTGTGGGAGGCACGTTGCAACTCCCGATCAGCAGCACGGACGATCACCATGTAACCAAGGGCAACAGCAGAGCGCTGGTAAACCTGACATACCTGTTTTAAAGTCAAAAACCGCCCTGAAGCCACGATTCTGTAGCTGCAGGGCCACTAGCATTAACACTCAGATTTTACATTCAAACACTTTTACCATTTAACCTTTACGCTAATGAAGTATAAAAAACTCTGGCTGGGATTCATCGCTGTGATAGTGGGGTCCTTTGCCGTACTCGGCTATTACGGAACCGAGATCTACAGACAAGCGCCGCCTATACCCGACAAAGTGATCACTGCCTCCGGCCAGGTGCTGTTCACCGCACAGGACATCCAGGACGGGCAGAACGTATGGCAATCGGTTGGCGGGCAGGAACTGGGCTCTATCTGGGGCCACGGTGCCTACGTAGCCCCCGACTGGAGCGCTGAGTGGTTGCACAAGGAGGCCATGTTCTTTCTGGATACCTGGGCACAGCAGGAAAAGGGCGTAACGCACGACGAGCTGGACGAGGAGATGCAGGCCATGCTACAGGCGCGTCTGCAAAAGCAGCTACGGGCCAACACCTATGACCCGGAGACTGGCGAGCTGAAGATATCGGACCTGCGCGCGGCAGCCATTGCCGATGTGAGCCAGCATTACACCGGCCTGTTTATGAACGACCCGGCACTGGCAAACTACCGCGACGCCTACGCCATGAAGGACAACACGGTGAGTGATCCGGAGCGCATGCGCAAGCTGAACGCCTTCTTCTTCTGGACCTCCTGGGCCTGCGTAACCGAGCGCCCCGGCAAAGAGATCACCTATACCAATAACTGGCCTGCCGAGAAACTGGTAGCCAACGAGCCCAGCTCCGACCTTATTATCTGGACAGGCTTCAGTGTAATCATACTTATCGCGGGTGTTGGCCTGCTGGCTTACTATTATGCTTCCAACCGGGAGGAGGAGATCGACACGTCCAAGCTGCCGAAGCAGGACCCGCTGCTGGGCCTGAAAGCCACGCCGTCCATGAAGGCGACGCTGAAGTACTTCTGGATCGTGACGGCGCTGATACTGGTGCAGGTGACGCTGGGCGTGGTAACGGCGCACTATGGCGTGGAAGGCCAGGCACTCTACGGCTTCCCGCTCGCCGACTACCTGCCTTATTCCATTACCCGTACCTGGCACGTGCAGCTGGCCATTTTCTGGATCGCTACCTCCTGGCTGGCTACCGGTTTATACATTGCCCCTGCCGTATCGGGCCACGAGCCAAAGTACCAGAAGCTGGGCGTAAACTTCCTCTTCACCTGCCTGCTGATTATCGTGGCTGGCTCACTGGCCGGGCAATGGTATGGCGTGATGCAGAAACTGGGCTACGGGGAGAACTTCTGGTTCGGACATCAAGGCTATGAGTATGTGGACCTGGGTCGTTTCTGGCAGATATTCCTGCTGATAGGCCTGTTCCTGTGGCTGGGGCTGATGGTGCGGGCTATCCTGCCTGCCTTTAGAAATGACGTGGAGGGCCGCCACCTGCTGGGCATGTTTTTGATCTCCTCGGCTGCCATCGCCATCTTCTACGCCTCTGGCCTGATGTGGGGCCAGCACACCAACCTGGCCATTGCCGAGTACTGGCGCTGGTGGGTGGTGCACCTGTGGGTAGAGGGATTCTTTGAGGTGTTTGCCACCGTGGTCATCGCTTTCCTGTTCGTGCGCATGGGCCTGCTCGATACTAAAATGGCCACCACAACGGTGCTGTTCTCCACCATCATCTTCCTGTTCGGCGGTATCATCGGCACGTTCCACCACTTATACTTTAGCGGCACGCCAACTGCGGTGATGGCGCTGGGTGCCACCTTTAGCGCCCTGGAAGTAGTGCCGCTCGTGCTCATCGGCTTCGAGGCCTACCATAACCTCGAACTCAGCCGCGCCACCCTGTGGATCAAGGCCTATAAATGGCCGATCTACTCCTTTGTGGCCGTGGCGTTCTGGAACCTGGTGGGCGCCGGTGTGTTCGGCTTCGTCATCAACCCGCCGATTGCGCTCTATTATATGCAGGGACTTAACACCACGCCGGTTCACGCGCACACGGCCCTGTTTGGGGTCTACGGCATGTTGGGCATCGGCCTGATGCTGTTCGTGCTGAAAGGCCTCTCGGCCCGCCGCCGCTGGAAGGATGGGGTGATCAGCTTCGCGTTCTGGTCCATTAACATTGGCTTGATGCTGATGGTGTTGATCAGCGTGCTGCCCATTGGCCTGCTGCAGACCTGGGCCAGCGTGGAGCACGGCCTGTGGTACGCCCGCTCCATGGAGTTCATGCAGACCGATACGATGGAAATCCTGCGCTGGCTGCGCGTAGTCGGAGACACTATCTTTGCCGGTGGCGTTGTGGCGCTGGCCTGGTTCGTGATCGGCCTGAAAACCGGCTGGTCTCTGGAAGCCGATGAGGATGTTTCGGCAGAGGATTATCCATCTGCCCGAAAAACCAAGGCATCAAAATAAGGCACCCGTACTTTGCTCCCCAGCCACTGTGGAGTAAGTATAAAACAGAGCGCCTGCCTTTTTCGGAGGGTGGGCGCTCTGCTTTCCTGCCAAAGCCATACTTTCCGAGCTTCTCTAAAGTATGAAGGCTTTATACTTCCACGGCGCCCTTGCTTCTAGACAAGCCACAAAAACCTGAAAGACACCCCATTTAGAGGACACATCAATAACCTACCTATCCTGCGCTGCGTTAAATCAAGCTCAGACCAACGACTTATACTATGAAAAAGATACTATTTATAGCCTTGGGAGCCTTTACGTTTGCCTGTTCCGATGCCTCGGATAACACCACCGCGGACGAGGCAACTATGGAAGAGAATAATATGGAGGAAAGCGTGGAGATTGGCGCAGGAGAAGAGATCTCGCCTCAGCTTGATTTGGATTCCGGCGAGAACGCACGCCTCGACGTGGACACCCTCTCACGCAAAACAGTCGAAGAACAGCAGCAGTAAGCTACCTGCAAAGGTCCGCTCTTCCTGATTGCTTGCCTAAAGCCTCAGGGAAGTATAAAAACAGCAACAGCCGGCACCATGGTGCCGGCTGTTGTTTCTTAAAGCAGGAGGCCTACCCCTACCAAAAGATAATGTAAACGGCTGCCAGTACAAATATGATGGCGGTTGCCGTAACGTTAAAGATACTGTCCGTTTTAAATAAGGCTTTGTCCACGGCCACGGTATATTCCGGATACCTGCCCTTCACGTTGTTCTCATATAGCGAATAGCCCACCATCAGCAGGGAGAGCAGCAGGAACACCAGCCCCATCTGGTCCAGGAACGGCATGGTTGGGAAGGTGAGGTCGATGATAATGCTGAACGGCACGGAGGCGATGGCCGTAGCCAGGGCCGCGTTGGAGGTAGCGCGCTTCCAGAACAGGCCGAACACGAACAGCACCACAATGCCCGGGCTCACATAACCGGTATACTTCTGGATGAACTGGAAGATCTGCTCCTCGCCACCCAAAAGCGGCTCAGCCACGAGCACGGCAATAATGATAGCGATCAGGCTGACTAAGCGGCCTACGGTTACCATCTGCGTCTCGGAGGCATCCTTTTTCAGGTGAGATTTATAGATATCCATGGTAAAGATCGTAGCCGTGGAGTTCATCATCGAGCTCAGGGAAGAAAGGGCGGCAGCGATCAGGGCAGCGAAAGCAAGGCCCTTCAGCCCGGTTGGCACCAGGTTGCCCAGCAGCCAGGGGTATGCCTCGTCGTAGCGGCTGATCTCAGCGTTCAGCGCAAAGGCGGCTATACCCGGAATTACCACTACCAACGGAATCAACAGCTTCAGGAAGGCGGCAAACACCAGGCCCCACTGCACTTCCTTCACGCTTTTGGCGGCCAGGGCACGCTGTATAATGTACTGGTTAAAGCCCCAGTAGCTGATGTTGGCAATCCACATGCCGCCAAACAGAACGGTCATGCCGGGCAGGTCCTTATAGAACGGGTTTTCTTCCGACAGGATCATGTCGAACTTCTCGGGCACCTGCTCCAGCAGCATCCCCATCCCTTTCAAAGGACCATCGCCCCCGCTCACGGCATCCAGTGCCAGGTACGTAGTCACCAGACCACCCAGGATCAGGAATATAACCTGTATCACGTCCGTCCAGGCCACGGCCTTCAGGCCACCATAGATGGAGTAGGACACCGCCACCACAGCCAGGCCGATAATAGCATAGGTTGTGCTGACGCCCAGCACCACGCTCAGCGCCAGCGCCGACAGGTAGAGCACCGTGGTCAGGTTCACGAAGATATAGAGCATGATCCAGAAGATGGCCAGGCTGGTGCGGATGCGATCATCGTAACGCAGTTTCAGGAACTGCGGCATCGTAAAGATACCTTCCTTTATATAGATCGGAAGGAAGAACTTCGCCACAATGATAAGGGTGGCAGCCGCCATAAACTCGTAGCTGGCAATGCCCAACCCAATCGCGAAGCCCGAGCCGGACATACCGATAAACTGCTCGGCCGAGATGTTGGAAGCGATCAGCGAGGCCCCGATAGCCCACCACGGCAGTGATTTACTAGCCAGGAAGTAGTCGGTGGCATTTTTGGTGTGTCCCTTTTTCTCGCGGGACACCCAAATGCCGACGGCAATAATGAGCAGGCAGTAGCCTATGAATACGATAAAGTCGAGTGTAGAAAAATTCATCGAGTTACAGTTTTGGGAGAGCTAATATATAGATTAGCTCTGATTTATACTTACTTCTCTCTTATTTTCTAAAAGAGGTAATTGCTGGAAGCCACCCGCCCTGTACTTAGAACGAATGGCTTTTGCGGCGCTCGCTTCTACTTTAGCGCACCAGGCCGCGGAGCAGGTTGGCGGCCGCCTCCGGGGTGATGTCGCGCTGCGGGTTGCCCATCATCTCGTAGCCCACCATAAATTTCTTCACGGTGGCTGAGCGCAACAACGGCGGGTAAAAGTGCATGTGGAAGTGCCAGCCCGGGTACGCCTGCCCGTCGGTCGGGCTTTGGTGGATGCCCGAGGAGTACGGGAACGACACACCGAACACACGGTCGTAGGCGGCGGTGAGGCATTTGATGATTTGGGCATAGCCGTCCTTCTCCTCGTCTGTCATCTGCCCGATGTGCTGGAAGTGGCGTCGGCTGATGATGATCGTCTCGAAGGGCCACACGGCCCAGAAAGGCACCAGCGCCACGAAGTGCTCATTCTCCGCCACTACCCGCTCGCGCGTCTCCAGTTCCAGGGCCACGTAATCGGCCAGCAGGCTGCGGCCGTGCTTTTCAAAGTATAGTCCCTGCTGCGTTGTCTCCTTGGCAGGCTCCACGGGCACCGTGCCCTGCGCCCAGATCTGGCCGTGCGGGTGCGGGTTGCTACAACCCATGATAGCGCCCTTGTTCTCGAAAATCTGCACGTAGTTGATGAAATCGCGGCTGCCCAACTCAGCATACTCCTGCTGCCACAGGTCCACCACCTGGCGGATGTCGCTCGCCTCCATGTCGGCTAGCGTGAGGTCGTGGCGGGGCGAGAAGCAGATCACCCGGCAGATACCGCGCTCGCTCTCAGCCCGGATCAGATCACCCACCACATAAGCCCCCTCGGGCGCGGAGGCCTGCAGCGCGCCGAAGTCGTTATCGAACACATAGGTAGCCTCGTAAGCGGGGTTCTGCTCGCCGCCCGCGCGCGTATTGGTCGGGCACAGGTAGCAGCCGGGGTCATAGGCGGGGCGGGTGTCGCAGCTTTGCTCCTCCTGCTGCCCCTGCCACGGGCGCTTGGCCCGGTGCGGCGACACCAGCACCCACTCGCCGGTGAGCGGGTTGTATCTTCTGTGCGGATGCTCCGCTAAATCAAACGTAGACATGGCTTCTTTTATAGGTTGATGCCCGAAAAGGGCATTTATACTTTATACTTGAGCTTGCGATCTACTCCTAATTATGAAGGAGCAAACCCAAATAGGTTGGTTAAGCCGTTGCTGCTGGCCTCCAAGATCCTTCCAGGATGACAAAAAACGCAGATCTTAACGTCCCTGCCCTCCCGGGAGGAGCAGGAGTGGGTTAATCGCTACTTGAGGTGTTATACCTGGCTCAGCTACACCAGGCTGCTGCCATCCACGATCTCGGCCACGTAGGTTTTCAGGTGGATGCCGAACTGTAGCTTGTAGGCTTCCTCCATTTGCTTTATGAACTCCTGCAGGGCGTCCAGTTTCACGATGTTGATGGTGCAGCCGCCGAAACCCCCGCCCATCATGCGGGCACCTAGCACGCTCTCCATATCCCTGGCCTGATCCACCAGGAAGTCCAGTTCCGGGCAACTCACCTCATAATCGTGTTGCAGGCCGCGGTGCGAGGCGTACATCTTTTCGCCAAAGGTTTTCATGTTGCCTTGCTCCAGCGCCTGGCAAGCCTCCTCCACACGGATGTTCTCGTGCACCACGTAGGTGCAGCGCTTGTATACGGCCGACTCGAACTCCTCCTGGTGCAGCTCCAGCATCGGCACCGTCACATCGCGCAGGCTCTTTACCTGCGGGTAGTGCCGCTGCAGCAGCGTCACGCCTGCCTCGCACTCCTGGCGGCGGGTATTATACTCCGAGGAGGCCAGGTTATGCTTCACCTGCGTGTCGCAGAGCACGATGCGGTAATCGGCCATTTCGAGGTGGTAGTAGTCAAAGTCGAGGGAGCGGCAGTCGAGCTTCACGGCATGGTCCTGGCGGCCATACATGCTGGCGAACTGGTCCATGATGCCGCACTTCACGCCCGCGTACTCGTGCTCGGCCAGCTGCGCCATCTTCACCAGCTCAAACCTTGGGATTTTGTAGCCAAAGATATGGTTTAACGCATAAGCCAAGCCACACTCCACGGCCGCCGAAGATGAAAGCCCCGCCCCGATCGGAATGTTGCCGCCATACACCAGGTCGAAGCCCTTCACCTCGTAGTTGGCTTTCTGCAGCTGCGCAATCACGCCCAACAGGTAATTAGCCCAGCTTATGCCGGATGGCTGCACCTGGCCCAGGTCGAACGCTGCCTCCTGCTGCAGGTCGTAGGCGTACGCGCGGAAGGTGTTGGTGTTGTTAGGCGCCACGGCAAAGTAGATCTCCTTGTTGATAGCGGCCGGCAGCACAAAGCCACCGTTATAGTCGGTGTGCTCGCCGATCAGGTTCACCCGCCCCGGGGAACGCACTACCAACGGGTCCTGCCCGTACAGTTCCTTGAATTTATCTTTAATCTCTTGTAACATCTTTGTAAGTATGGCTTTAGCTTGGAGGGTACTAGTAGCTCTCCTATCCCCGAATGGGTAATTTACAACGTATATTCTATTTTACCTCTTTAACGGCCTCCAAAGTATAACTCCCGGCCACCAGGCCTTCTGCCTGCGCCTGTACTTTGAGTATGCCTACCTGCTTTCCGGCTTTTACAAGTATGGCGGCAATGCCGGCTTCTGCCTCTACCACCTCTGTGCCTACTAGCGCAGCATCACCTTCTACAGCAAAGCGTACTGTATTCACGGCGTCCGGTACTACCGTTCCATGTGCATCGGCTACGCTGGCGTATACAAATACCGCATCGTTTACGCCAGCCTGCAGCTTTTTGCCGCTGTAATCCGCATGAAGTATGAGTTTTGCCGGCTTGCCGGGAGTCTTCTGCGCGTGTGTGGCTGCTGTGCTGTTGTTTATGTAGCCGATGGCTGTTAAAGTACCTGCCTCATACCTGGGCACCTCAAAGGTGAACGGCGGGTGTGGCAGGTGCGTAGAGTTCCTGTCCTGGTCAGGCTGCTGGCGCGCGATGGTTTTGCCGTTCAGTTGCAGTTCCACCTCCTCGCAGTTGCTGTATACTTTCACGGTCATTAATTCCGGGTCGTTCCAGTAATTGGCGATAAACACCATCGGCTTATGGAAGACAGCATGCTTATCCAGGTCAGGACCGGCCTGGCTCTGGTAGAAATAGTAGGCAAACTTGGGCAGGCGCACAATATCCATGATGCCGGAGGCCTCTATATCATCGGCGTAGCCGCGCTTGTAGTCGAACATCAGCCAGTTGGCATCGCCTACGGCAGGGCCTTGCAGGTTGCTGTTGTGAGCCTCCTGGTAGTTGAGGGCCTGCTGCAGCAAGCGCTTCTGCCCGAATCCGCGCAACTGGCGGCTGGTGCGCTCCTCCTCTTTCAGGTTAGCAAACGCTTTCTGGTTAAAGCCGGCGTTCTGCGCATAGTACTCCCAGTCGCCATACTCGGCAATGAGCAGCGGTTTGTCTTTGCCATACTTGTTCCAGTAGTCGGGGGCCTTGGCGTGCTGGCGGGCCGGGATGAACACGTCGTATACCTCATCCAGCCATCCGCAAGTATAAATGTGGTCGAACGGCAGCTCCTCGTGCACTGCCTGGTGGGCCTGCTGCATAAACGCCTCCGTCATACCCGATTCGTTCAGCGAGGCCTCCCAAAGTATAACCGAGGTATAATTGCGGTCGCGCCGCACCATGTCGCGCACGTCCTGTAAGGTGTTTTTCTGAAACCCGGCATCCCCGAAGAACTGCCAGCCCGGCAGGGCATCCATTGTCAGCAGCCCCAGTTCATCGCAGGCTTCCATAAACGCGGGCGCCTGCGGGTAGTGCGACAAGCGCACGAAGTTGAAGCCGGCCTCCTTTATTTTGTAAGCATCGCGGTAGTTGGCGTTATCAGAAAGGGCGTAGCCGAGGTAGGGGTACTCCTGGTGACGGTTGGTGCCGCGCAGGTATAGCTTCTCGCCATTCAGGTAAAAGCCGTCTTTGGCAAAGCGGAAAGTCTTAACACCCGTTTTTATACGTTGCTGATCGAGCACCTTGCCGTCCTGCAGCAATTCCACGACCAAAGTATACAAGTATGGCGCATCCGGCGACCATAGATTGGGATTGGTAATGTTTATACTTTGCCTGAACGTCCCGAAAGCGCCTGGCTGCACGGCCATACTTTCAGAGAGTGCCTCCCCTACTTTGTGGCCGCTGCTGTCCGCCAGTATAATCCGGACCTGCGCCTCCCGCGACCCGGCATGGTCATTTTTCACCTCCGTCTGCACCTGCAGGGTGGCAGCCTGTTTGCTTACGTCCCCGTAGCGCAGCAGCACGCCGCCACCGGCCACGCGGTTGGCAGCCACGGCATCGGAAATGTGCAGTTTGTCTTTAGTGACCAAGTAAGCGTTGCGGTAGATGCCACTGTAGTAGTTAAAATCCAGGTCGGCCAAGGGTTTGCCGGGAGCTACTTTAGAGTTGTCCTCGTTGTTGAGTTTCACCAGCACCACATTCTCCTGGCCATACGTGGCATGGTCTGAAATATCTACATAAAACGGCAGGTAGCCGCCCAGGTGGCGGAAAATGTGCCGCCCGTTCAGGTATACATCGGCCACCTGCATGGCGGCCTCGAACTTCAGGGCGATGTGTTTCCCTTTATCGGCTGCCGGCAGGTTAAACGATTTGCGGTAGAAAGCGATGCCCTGCCACTGCTGCGCTGTTTTCAGGATAGGCTCCAGGCGGGCCGTGTGCGGCAGCGATACCTGCTCCCATGTCAGCCTGTGCTGCCCGGCAAAAACCGCTGCTGAGTCCACGTCCCGCACAAACTCCCAGTCGTCGTTGAAGCGCTGCATCGAAAGTGCAGCTGTTGCAGCTTGTTTACCAGAGATGCTTCTGCAGCCGGCCACTAGCAGCGCGCCGCAAATACAGACGAGCTGGAACAGGCGGAAAAATTCAGTTTTAGGCAAATCAGGCATTATGGCTTGGCTTAAGGGTTCGGGTAGCTTGTTTTAAGGTGATATCTTAGCGTATGATTTTCTATAACTCCTGCGCCTCTCCTGCGGGCAGACCGTCGGTCTTGTAAATGTATAAAAAAAATCAGAGCCGCGTGCAGGTACACGCAGCGTTTAGATCAACTTCTAACGCCTTGTTGCCGGTTTCGCCATAGGGGTGATCCTACCTAATCCGAAAAAAAGCAACTCTCGTACAACAAGCCGCTTTTGGCGCCTTCGGATAAAAAAGTAACTTCACTTCCTATACTTTCCACGCTAACTGCTAACCTCATGCCCTTCCGAATATGTGTATACTTACCGGCCCTGTTTATATTTCTGGCAGGCTGTACCGCTTCTAAATCTGAAATAACCATGAATGAGCTACGCCGGCAAATAACAGAAGCGTTAGAAAAGCAGGAAGGCACCTTTGCCGTAGCCTTCAAGGACCTGGCAACCGGCGAGGAACTGCTGCTAAACGAGCGGGAGACGTTCCATGCTGCCAGCACCATGAAAACACCCGTGCTGATAGAGGCTTACAAGCAGGCTGCGGAGGGAAGATTCTCTATGAAAGATTCTATTCTGATCAAGAATGAGTTCAGCAGTATAGTAGATGGCAGCCAGTTTAGCATCAGCGCCGGAGACGACAGTGAGCAGGAACTTTATACTTTAGTGGGCCAGAGAAGACCTATATCAGAGCTGCTCTACAAGATGATCATACAGAGCAGCAACCTGGCTACCAACATCATAATAGAGCAACTGGACGCCAAAAGAGTAACCCAGAGTATGCGCGAGCTGGGTGCCAGGGATATACAGGTGCTGCGCGGCGTGGAAGACATCAAAGCCTACGAGCAGGGGCTCAACAACACCACCACTGCCTACGACCTGCTGGTGATCTTTGAGCAGATAGCGGAAGGCAGCGCTGTAAGCCCGGAGGCTTCACAGGATATGATCGGCATCCTGCTAGACCAACGGCACCGGGAAATTATTCCCGCCAAGCTCCCCGGGGAGGTAAAAGTAGCCCACAAAACAGGCTGGATCACCGGCGTCCGCCACGACTCAGGCATCGTTATACTTCCCGACGGGCGAAAGTATGTGCTGGTGCTACTGTCTAAGGAGTTAAAGGATGACAAAGCTGGCATGGAAGCCATGGCGAATGTATCAGAACTGATTTACAAGTATGTAGCAGGAAAGCGGTAGCACGTGGAAGGTATAAGCAGCGAGGGCCTGTCGTTTGGAACGACAGGCCCTCGCTGCTTATACATAAAAAGTTTAGCGGTTACAGATTTCCCTTCTTCATCTCGCTGACGGCGTGGTCTACAGCCCTTGCCGTCAGGGCCATGTAAGTCAGCGAGGGGTTCTGGGTGGAAGTGGAGGTCATGCAGGCGCCATCGGTCACGAAAACGTTCTTACAGGCGTGCAGCTGGTTATACTTGTTCAGGAGCGAGGTCTTCGGGTCGTGGCCCATGCGCACACCGCCCATCTCGTGAATGTCGAGCCCCGGTGCCTGCTTCGAATCCACGGTCTTGATGTTGGTGAAGCCCGCCTTGGTGAACATCTCCGTCATCTGCTCGAGGTAATCGGCAACCATCTTCTCGTCGTTGTCGTCGTAGCCGATGTTGATGCGCAGGAGCGGCATGCCCCAGGCATCCTTCTGGTCCTTGTCCAGGCTTACCTGGCTCTCCTCCTTCGGGATGGTCTCTCCCATCATGTGCGAGCCTACTTTCCAGTTGCTCCACGTGGGGTTGAGCAGCTGCTCTTTCAGGTCCACGCCAAAGCCGGAGCGGTCCTCCACCTGGTAGCGGCGGGCCCCAAAGCCGGCGGCATACCCTCTCAAAAAGTCGGTTTCCTGTTTGTGCAGGTTGCGGAAACGCGGAATGTAGCCCCCATCGGATGGGTTACGACCAGCCGTAGCGTACTCAAGCAGCCCATCGTACTCAGCTGTAACCCTGGCCCGGTAATTATGGAAGGCTACATACTTGCCCAGCAGCCCGCTGTCGTTGCCCAGCCCGTTGGGAAACCTGGAGGAAATGGAGTTGAGCAGGATGTGATTGGTGTGCAGGGCCGAAGCGTTCACGAAAATGATTTTGGCATAGTACTCCGTCACCTCCTTGGTGTTGGCATCTACCACCCGCACGCCCGTCGCCTTTCCGGCCTTATCGTCGTAAATAACCGACTCCACCACCGAGAAGGGCCTGAGCGTCAGGTTGCCCGTGCGCTCGGCCCAGGGCAGCGTAGAGGAGTTACTGCTGAAGTAGCCGCCGAAGGGGCAGCCGCGCTGGCAGAGGGTGCGGTTCTGGCACTGCGCCCGGCCCTGGTCGAAGTGGATCTGGTTGGGCTTAGACAGGTGCGCGCAGCGGGCGCTGATCACGTGGCGATTGCCGTAGTGGCTTTTGAGCTGCTGGCGGAAATAATCCTCCACACTGTTCAAAGGGTAAGGAGGCAGGAAATCCCCATCAGGCAGCTCGGCGAGGCCGTCACGGTTGCCGGAGATGCCGGCGAACTTCTCTACATAGCTGTACCAGGGAGCTAGGTCCTTGTAGCGGATGGGCCAGTCCACGACAAAGCCGTCGCGGGCCGGGCCCTCAAAATCCAACTCACTCCAGCGCTGCGTCTGCCGTGCCCACAGCAGCGACTTGCCGCCCACCTGGTAGCCGCGGATCCAATCGAAGGGCTTCTCCTGTACATAGGGGTGCTCGGAGTCCTTGACAAAGAAGTGCATGGCGTCCTCGCGGAAGGCGTAGCAGCGGCTTACCACCGGCTCCTTCTCCCGTATCTCCAGGGGCACCTCCCCGCGGTGCTCGAACTCGTAGGGCATCTTGTTGGTGGTGGGGTAGTCGCGGTTGTGCTTCACGTCACGGCCCCGCTCCAGCACCAGGGTCTTCAGCCCCTTTTCGGTCAGTTCCTTGGCTGCCCAGCCCCCACTGATGCCCGAGCCAATCACAATCGCATCGTAGGTGCGCGCTTTCACGCTGTCTATGTTCAAATTCGCCATTAGCTTATCTGTGCTTCTGCTGTTACAGGATAGTAGGCCTCGTACCGGCCCGGCACCAACTCATAAACCCGGAGGGTGGTCATCACCAGCTCGGAGTTGAGGTAGCCTTTGATCGTTTCGCCTTTGAGGATGTTGTAAAAGGTGAGCACCTCCTGCGGTGCCTGCCCGGCGTTCACGCCAGCCATTACCTGCTGCCGCTGCTCCGGGCTACATTTGGTAAACCGCTTTCCCGTCTGCTCCTTGGTTAGCTCGGCAAAGGCAGCCATGCCCGACATGAACGTCTGCTGATCCTCCCTGGAATAGCAGTCGTCGAGCATGGTGAGCGTGAACAGGTGCAGCCCCATGTCCCTGGCCCCAGGGGTGTCGGTGGCGGGCAGGATCGTCTCCACTACCTCAGCCAGCAGTTCCTCCTGCTGGGCCGACACATCCAGGTGCTCCAGCGGGATAGAGGCCTTCCCTTCTTCCAGCACGCAGGAGGGCAGCACGGCCACGCCCCCCGCGAAAATCAACAGGCCCTTCACGGCCGATCGCCTATCCATTTATACTAATCATTAAGTTTCTTATCTTATTTATTTCTGAGGATTGCTCTTTTAATAACCCAGGGAAAGCAACGACATCCTCAGAGCTTAAGTCTGGTACTTGATTAAGTTGAGCCAAGGTGAGCACGGCCAACTGCTTTCAGCCACACAAGATAACAATTATGTGTAGCTACCAAAAAACAATTTTTCTCTACTAAAAATAAGTAACCACTCACATTGTTATTATACTTCAATGCCTCTAACTAAAAGCTCCATGAGAACCTGAATACGACCATGTTACAAACCCTGGCACCTTGCTAACACAACATGCTTACCACCAACCAACAACAACCCATCCCTCAATAGTTCTCAAAACACCCCTATACCTCTATATACTTTTTTTCAAAATTAAAGTATAACAGCATATTTATTCTTGCTTTTTAACTTTTTTACGCATATTTTGAATGATTGATCACTCAGTTATCTAGCAAAGCCTATGTAAAAACTGTACTTCAACTCCCCAAATCTTTCTGGTCCCCTGCTGTCATCTGTCAGGTAATCAAGAGTCTTTTTACAAGAGTCTTACAGGTGTGTGCTTACACCTTTTGAAAAGCCTAAATACGATTTCACCTAATTAACCTACTAAAATGAAACAGAATTACTCCAAGGCATGGATTCCCCCATTGGGCAGGCATGCAAAGTTTACGTCCCGGCAGATGAAGCTGGCCACGGCACTCGCTGTAGCCTGTCTGCTGCAAGCACCTACCACCGCCACCGCTTCGATAGCTCCCTTCGCCATAGAAAGCAGCCTGCTTTCGGAGAGCGGCATGGTACTGCAGAACGTTGAGGTAAAGGGTAAGATAACCGACGAAAACGGGGAAGGCATACCAGGGGCCACCGTTGTAGTGAAGGGAACGACACTAGGCACCACCACTGACGTGAATGGCAACTTCAGCCTGAGCGTGCCGGATGGCAACAGCACCCTGGTTGTTTCTTTCATTGGCTACAAGACACAGGAAATACCGGTAAACAACCGCTCCTCCATAACCATAGCCATGGCTACCGACACAAAGGCGCTGCAGGAAGTGGTGGTGACGGGCTATGCGGTACAGGAGAAAAAGGACCTGACCGGCGCCGTGGCTGTGGTAGACGTGTCCGAGATGACCAAACAACCGGAGGCACAAGTTTCGAGCATGTTACAAGGGCGAGCATCCGGTGTTACGGTTCTTGGATCAGGACAACCAGGAGAGGCGCAGCAGGTTAGGATACGTGGTTTTAACACCTTCGGAAACAATACCCCTCTGTATGTAGTAGATGGGGTTCCTACCGAAAATATCAGCACTCTAAACCCCAACGATGTGGAAACCATGCAGGTACTGAAGGATGCCGGCTCTGCCTCTATCTACGGCTCCCGTGCTGCCAATGGGGTGATCATCATCACAACAAAAAAAGGCAAAGGCAAAGTATCGGTGACGTATGATGGCTACTACGGCACGCAGCGCCCGTCAGGAGAAAACCCCTGGAACCTGGCCAATCCTCAAGAAATGGCCGAACTGGAATGGTTAGTAGCTAAAAACAGCAATACTAGCCCAAGTCCTCGTCTGTATGGCTCTGGGCCTAGCCCTTTACTGCCTGACTACCTGGTATCAGGCGAGGGAGTTACGCTGACTGGCGTGATGGAAGGAGACCCGGCAGCAGACCCTTCACGCTATAATGTAAATCCTTTTTATACAGGAGGAAGTACAGAACTGAGCACTTTCTACCGTATTGCAAGGGCAAACAAAGAAGGCACTGACTGGTACAGCGAAATATTTAGACCAGCCCCTATTACGAGCCACAATGTGGCGGTAAGTAGCGGTGGTGAGATGGGAAGTTTTTACTTTGCTGCAAACTACTTTAATCAGCAGGGGGTACTGGAAAACACCTACTTCAAGCGATACACCGTAAGAGCAAACAGCTCCTTTAATGTAAACAAGAACATCCGGGTAGGGGAAAACCTGGCCTATTCCATCATTGAGAATCCTCAGATAGGGGGCGGCGAGAACCTAATAAACATGGCCTATCGCCTGCAGCCCATCATCCCGGTGTATGATATAATGGGGAACTTCTCTGGCTCTTCTGGTGGTGGCTTAGGGAATGCCAGAAATCCGGTGGCGCAGCTTGATAGACTAAAAAACAATAAGGTGCTCAATAACCGCCTTTTTGGTAATGTGTATGCTGAAGCGGACTTCCTGAATCACTTCACAGCGCGCACCATCTTTGGTGGTGAAATGTATAATAACAACAGCCGCTCCTTCACCTATCCAGAGTATGAAAATGGTGAGAATAATACCATCAACCAGTACAATCAAAGTGCTAGTAATGGCTATAACTGGACCTGGACCAACACATTAACCTTTAAAAAGAATTTTAATGATGTACATGATGTGACAGTTGTGGTTGGCTCTGAAGCTTACAATAATTACTGGAACGAGGTGGGCGGTTCAACCCAGGGCTTTTTCTCATTTGACCCGAATTTTACTGGCCTAGGAACAGGTTCTGGTACGCGTAATAACTTTAGCAACAGAAGCGAAGATGCATTATACTCATTAATAGGCAGGTTAGATTATAACCTGAAAGACAAATACCTCTTTGGGTTTGTAATTAGAAGAGATGGTTCTTCCAGGTTTGGTGAAAACAACCGGTATGGGGTATTCCCAGCGGCAAGTGCTGGTTGGCGAATCTCTCAGGAAAACTTTATGCAGGGCATCAGCTGGATTTCAGACCTGAAGCTCCGTGGTGGTTATGGTGTGATGGGTAACCAGATAAATGTGGATCCTAAAAACGCCTTTACTACTTTTAATTCTGATAGAAACCTGTCCTACTATGACATTGGCGGCACCAATAACTCTGTCATAGAAGGCTTTAGGAAGGCCCGCATTGGTAACCCAGATGCGAAGTGGGAAACCAACATTAACAGTAACATTGGTATCGATGCGACATTACTAAATGGCAAAATTGATATTACCGCTGATTACTACTACAAGAGAATAGAGGACTTACTGTTTAATGTGGAACTTCCAGGCACTGCTGGTGGAGCAACAGTACCATCCGTAAATATTGCCGAAATGCGAAATAAGGGATTGGATGCAGCAATAACAGGGCATTTTGACATCACCTCTGATTTCAGGTTGGATTTAACTGCTACAATAACAACCTATAACAATGAGATATTAAAAGTATCAAATGGTCCTCAGTATTTCGATCTAGAAGGCCGTCGTTTCAACGGAAGCTTAATTGTTCGTAACCAGATAGGTTCTCCGATGAGCTCCTTCTTTGGCTATCAGATAGAGGGCTTCTGGGATGATGAGGCTGAAATAAGCGATGCAAATGAGTTGGCCAGAACCTCTACAGGTGATCCAAACGCTATCTACCAGGCAGATGTGAAACCAGGCCGCTTTCGCTATGCCGATACCAACGGCGATGGAATTATCACACCTGATGACAGAACCGTGCTAGGAAATCCCAATCCTGATTTCACCTATGGCTTGAATATAGCCGCTACCTACAAGAACTTCGACTTTACTATGTTCCTGTATGGCTCGCAAGGAAATGACATATGGAACCAGGTAAAATGGTGGACGGATTTCAATCCGAACTTTGTAGGGGCAAAAAGTAAAACAGCACTCTACGATTCTTGGACCCCAGAGAATCCTAATGCGACAGCACCCATACAGGAAACGAGTGGTTCTTTCAGTACAACCAACGTTCCTAATTCTTACTATGTCGAGAATGGCTCATACTTAAGGGCCAAAAACGTGCAGTTAGGCTATACATTACCAACAAACCTGCTAAGCAGCTATGGCATTGGCAGTTTACGGGTTTATGTGCAGGCTGCTAACTTGTTCACCATAACCAAGTACTCTGGCCTGGATCCTGAAATTTCCGGCGGCACCAGAGCATTCGGAATAGACGAAGGTAATTATCCTAACATGCGCCAGTACATAGCCGGTGTCAACGTTTCCTTCTAATTTTTGATTCTAATCTTTTTACAGATATGAAAAAATATAAATTGATTGTTATGACAGCTGCAGTAGTTAGCACTATGCAGTTGCTACCGTCTTGCGGTGATGATTTTCTTGAAAAGCCAGTCATCGGAGAATTAGGCGAGGAGATAATTGCCAATGAGGCAGGCTTAGAAAAACTTTTAATCGGTGCCTATGCTGCCTTAGACGGTCAGGGTAATGGAGCTGCCATTGCCGGTGGAGGTCAGTGGGAGGCTGCACCTACTAACTGGATATACGGTAGTGTGGCCGGGGGAGAGGCTCATAAGGGTAGCGATGGCGCAGACCAGCCTGCCATCAACTCTATCGCCACCTTCATCTCGGACCCAAGCAACGGCTTCTTCAATACCAAGTGGAAAGCTTTGTACGAAGGTGTAACCCGTGCAAACTCCACCTTAAAGATACTCGCAAAGGCAACTGATGTACCCAGTGCTACTAAGCAGCGAATTGAAGGGGAGGCACGCTTTCTACGTGGGCATTATTATTTTGAGTTGAAGAAGATGTTTAACATGGTGCCTTGGATAGATGAAACGACCGAAAATTATAACCAGCCGAACAATGTTGATATTTGGCCAAAGATTGAGGCGGATTTTCAGTTTGCCATGGATAACTTGCCTAACACACAGGCACAGGTAGGTCGGGCTAATAAATGGGCCGCCGCAGCTTATCTGGGAAAAACTTACTTGTACCAGAAAAAGTATGCCGAGGCAAAAGGCATCTTTGACCAGGTGATTACATCCGGCGTTACCTCTAATGGGCTTAAGTATGGCTTAGTGGATAAATTCAAAGATAACTTTGATGCCGCCAATGAGAACAACAAGGAGTCTGTTTTTGCTATCCAGATGGTGGCTAACGATGGTACCGGTACTATTGCAAATGCCAACCAAGGCGAAATGCTGAACTACCCGTACAACAGCCCGTTCCGCTGCTGCGGGTTCTTCCAGCCGACTATAGACCTGGCTAATTCCTACCGTACCAATGCTCAGGGCCTGCCTTACCTGGACAATTACAACGCCACCGCGTTAAAGCATGACCAAGGCATCGCTTCCAACCAGGCCTTCACGCCAGATACACAGCCCGTGGACCCGCGCCTGGACTGGACAGTAGGCCGTCGTGGTATTCCGTTCCTGGATTGGGGTGCACATCCAGGTCAGGCATGGATTCGTTTGCAAAGCTATGCTGGTCCTTATTCTTCTAAGAAGCATATTTACTGGCAGGCTACTGCCGATACTTACTCTGACCAAAGCTCATGGGCCCCGGGCTCTGCTATAAACGTAGTATTGATCCGTTATGCAGACGTACTGTTAATGGCCGCAGAAGCCGAGGCCCAGCTGGGCAACTTGTCGCAGGCACAGGAGTACGTGAACATGGTGCGCGCCAGAGCCGCCTTGCCGGTAAACAAAGTGTATGAGTACAAAGATCCGGAAAACCCGACAGCCGGTTTCACCAACGAGGAAGCTGCCAATTACAACGTGGCGCCTTATCCGGATGGTTATTTTGCAGGCTTGGGTAAAGAACAAGCACTGGAGGCGATCTACTTTGAGCGCAAGTTGGAGCTCGCCCTGGAAGGTCATCGTTTCTTTGACCTGGTACGTTGGGGCAAGGCTGCAGAGGAGCTAAATTCCTTCTTCGGCTATGAAGGGGCGCTGTTGCCAGATGTGAGAGGAGGCAACTTCATTCAAGGAAAGCATGAGTATTTCCCAATCCCACAAAGGCAGATAGACCTGCAAACACAGGGAGGAGTTTCTGCTCTGACACAAAACCCTGGGTACTAAATGAAATCGGCGAGCTGATTGCTCCCCCTTTCAAAAGTATAAAGCAAAAGAAAACCACTTGTAACACTTACAAGTGGTTTTCTTTTTTATCGCTCCCTTTAGAAGTAATGAGACCGAAATAGTTACGAGCTATACTTACAGATTACCCTTCTTCATTTCACTTACCGCATAATCCACGGCTCTTGCCGTTAGGGCCATGTAGGTGAGGGAGGGGTTTTGCGTGCCGGTAGAGGTCATACAGGCGCCATCGGTCACGAAAACGTTCTTACAGGCGTGCAGCTGGTTATACTTGTTCAAGAGCGAGGTCTTCGGGTCGTGGCCCATCCTGACGCCGCCCATCTCGTGGATGTCGAGCCCCGGCGCCTGTTTGCTGTCATTGGCGTGTATGTTCTTGCATCCCGCCTTGTCCAGCATCTCCGCACCCTGCACCAAAAAGTCCTTCAGTGACTTTTCGTCATTGTCATCATACCCAACCGATACCTTCAACAAAGGCACACCCCATGCATCCTTCTCACTGGCACTTAGGCTAACGTAGTTGTTTTCCTTCGGGATCGTCTCCCCTTGCATCATCATGTAAATGCCCCAACCACCTGGCTCCGACAACGCATCCTTATAGGCCGCTCCAAGCTGCTCGCCGTTCGGAGCAGCGCCTCCCCTGCCTCTGCCGGCGCTATAGAACACCATGTACCCCCGCAGAAAGTCGGTTTCCTGCTTGTGCACGTTCCTAAAGTTAGGCATCATGACCGCACACGGACGACGGCCGTAGTAGTAGCTGTCTTCGTAGCCTTCCATACTTGCCGAAAGCGAACCCCGGTAATTGTGAAAGGCCACATACTTGCCCAGTAGCCCATTATCATTGCCCAGACCATTCGGAAAGCGGGAAGAAGTGGAGTTGAGCAGGATGAGGTTGGTGTTCAGCGCCGCCGCGTTCACGAAAATAATCTTGGCGAAGTACTCGGTCGCTTCCTTGGTGTGTGCGTCCACTACGCGTACCCCTACGGCTTTGCCTTTTTGCTCATCATAAAGTATGGAATGCACCACCGAGTCGGGGCGCAGGGTGAGGTTACCGGTTTTAGCAGCCCAAGGCAGTGTGGAGGAGTTGGAGGAGAAGTAGCCGCCGTAGGGGCAGCCGCGCTGGCACTTCGTTCTGGCCTGGCACTGCCCGCGTCCCTGCTGGTGATGGATTTCCTCAGGCTTGGTTAAGTGGGCGCAACGGCCAATCATTACATGGCGGTCCTGGTAAGTTTCTACAATCCGCTTGCGGATGGCTTTCTCGACCACGTTCATCTCCCAGGGGGGCAGAAACTCCCCATCTGGCAGGGTGTCTACTCCATCTTTGTTTCCGCTGATCCCGACAAAACGTTCCACGTGGCTGTACCAGGGGGCAATATCATCGTAGCGGATAGGCCAGTCCACGGCAAAACCGTCGCGGGCCGGGCCTTCGAAATCATACTTGCTCCAGCGCTGGGTCTGCCGCGCCCATAAAAGCGACTTGCCGCCCACCTGGTAACCGCGTATCCAGTCAAAGGGCTTTTCCTGCACATAAGGGTGTTCCTGATCCTTTACAAAGAAATGGGTAGCATCCTCTTTAAAGGCATAGCACCTGGAGGCGATCGGGTTTTCTTCCCTGAGCTCCAGCGACAGACGGCCACGGTGCGGAAAGTCCCAGGGGTTCTTGGTTGCCGTGGGATAATCCTTCAGGTGCTCCACATTCCTTCCCCGCTCCAGCACCAGGGTTTTCAGCCCTTTATCACATAGCTCTTTGGCAGCCCAGCCACCACTGATCCCAGACCCGATCACGATGGCATCATAGGTATGGTCAGCGAATTTGGAAGTATTGAAATTTGCCATCTTACTTGAAGTTGAAGTGATTTTAACCTTTGAATAGCTGAAGGCCGGTACATGCCGGCCTTCAGGGTATAAATTACAGAATGGTTTCTATAGAGCTTTCTGGTTCTTGCTCAGGTCTTTGACACGGATGTTACGGAACCAAACGGTGGAGCCGTGTCCCAGGAAGCCAATGTAGCCTTTCTGGCGCTTCAGCCCCGGGTGATTCTTTCCATCCAGCGTTCCGTTTTTACTTGCCTGGGCTATGTCGCCGTCCAGGATGGTCGTGCCGTTGAGGATGACCTTCACCTTTGGTCCTTTCAGGATCACTTCCTGGTAGTTCCACTCGCCTACCGGCTTCAAAGCGCCTCGCTTTGCGGTCAGCACTCCGTACACAGAACCATGATACTGGTACTCCTCCAGGTTTCGGTAGATGTCGGCGTCGTTGTCCAGGATCTGCAGCTCCATGCCTTCGTAGGCGGCATCTCCTTCAAGTGGAGCGCGCACGCCCAGGCCATTGTTTGCCCCTGGTGTCAGTTTAAACTCAAAGCGGAATACGAAATCGCTGTACTCTTCTTTTGTGAACAGGTTACCGCCGCTGCCGAACTTAGGCTTATGCACCACCAGCACCCCATCTTCTATGGTATAGTCGGTGGTGTTTCCCTGCCAGTTGTGCATGTTGGTCCCGTCGAATAGTACCTTAAAGCCTTCTTTCTTCTCTGCTGCGCTCAGTTCAAACGGCTTGGGGCGTGGAATCTCGCGGATGTAAATATCGCGGTAAGCCACTCTGGAGCCGTGTGCCTGCAGCTCTATCTGCTCCTCCGCGAAGATTGGCAGGTCCCGGTTCCAGAAGTTCTCCAGGATAACGTTGTCTGTCACCAGTTCCCCGTTTAGGTATACCGTCACCCGGTCGCCTTGCATCAGGATACGGAAGGTATTCCACTCGCCCAGAGGGTTGTCGGCCACTTTCAGCGGTTTGCTTGGGTGTACTTTGTTGTTGTACAGGCCACCGGAACCTACCTGTGCGCCTACGTTCACCCGGGAAGTATCCCAGATCTGCACCTGTGGTGTGCCCCGCAGGTAAATACCGGCGTCGCCTTCCTTGTGACCGTCATCAAAGATTTTCCAGTCCACGAACATTTCGATGTCGCCATACTTCTTGACAGAAGCAATGTTATCGCCTTTGCCTGTGAAGATCAGTTCGCCGTTCTGCACAATCCAGCTTTTTCGCATCTGCTCATCGGCCTGTTGCTGCTTTTGGGCCAGCGTCTTCTTGTCCATCTTGGCCCGCGCAATAGGGTTTTCCACCAGGCCTTTCCAGCCGGTCAGGTCTTTGCCGTTAAACATCGCCACGAAGCCTTCGCCTTTTGGCATCTCCGCCAGGAACTTGCGCATCGACTCTTTCTGGTACTCGCTGTCCGGCCCCTGCAGCACCTGAATCGTTTTGTTCAGATACTCCCGTACCACGTCTCCCTGGAAATCAGTGCTGGACAAAGCGATGTTCATGACGGCATGCGCCGCCTGTTGCTGCAAGGCAGGCTCATCCAGGTACTTTCCGGCAAACACCAGGGCCGGGAAGGTCCGGTTTCTGCCTACTTGCGTGAGGATAAGCTGCTTTTGCTCGGTGGTTTTGGCCACCTCCATGGCCTTGCGCAGCATCAGCACCTTCTGGGCTGCAGGATATTTGGCAATGCTCACGGCGCGAACATAGCCTCTCAGCGCCTGGTCCAGGTAGGTTGCATTGCTTGCACTTGCGCTGATACGATACAATTCATTGGCCGCACTTACATCCGACCATTGCGATAGCGCAGACAGGGCGGCAGTTTTGGTGGTCGCATCACCGTTTTGGAAGGCCTGCGTAACAGCCTGAAGTGCTTGGTCTCCGCCTATACTTGCCAGTATGTTAAAGTAAGCAGATCGCTTTTCTGCGGGCGCCTCGTTCATCTTCTGCAGCACCAGTTCGGCTTTCTCCGCCTGGTTTTCATAATCACCTACGGCGGCCACAACGGCTTTTTGCACCGCCTCCAGTTCTTCCGGCTGGGATGTCTCGTTCAGGAGGGTAAATAACTGCGGCAGGTTCTCTTTGCTGGCTATGTTGGCAAGTGCCTCCAGCGCAGCCATGCGCACAGCAGGGCTGTTGTGTTTGGCGTAAGGCAACACCTCCTGAAACCTCCTGTTCTCCCCGCGGGCACCCAGAACCGCCAACAGCTCTGCCTGTGCTACCGCCGGCATTTTCGGCAAGGCCTGCGAGACTTTATCCGTCATCCCATCGCCTTTCATGATCAAAAGAGCGTTTCTAACGGCAATGGCTTCTTGTTCACCACCTTTGCGCATGGCTTTCAATAGGGAGGGCAAGGCTTCTTCCTGCCCCAGCTTACCGGCAGCACCTATGGCGGCGAGCCTTACCTGTTCCTCTTTGCTCTTCAATGCTTTTTGCACTGCAGGCAAGGCGCCCTTCGCACCGTTTTTGCCCAGCATGGTGATGATCTCTGCCTGTACTGCGGCATCGGCTTTCTTCTGTTTCTTCACCCACAGCGAGGTGTTATCTGCTGTCAGGTATGGCCCGGCAAACTTCAGGGCGGCAGCGCGATATTCTTTACTCGCATCGCCTGCTGCGTTTACCAGAAGCGGCATACTTTGTTCTTTCTGAATGTCGCTCAAAAGCTTCAGGGCTGCCGTGCGCGTGTGCACCTGCTCATCCGTGGCAGTTTTACCTAAGATCGATTGGGCAATGCGCAGGGCCTGCTCCGGCTGCCCCTTCTCTGCCAGCCGTTTGGCATACAGCAGGTAGGCGGCAACGGCGTTATCTTTGTCGAATTTGTAGTTATCCTCTTCCGCCGCTTTGGCCAGAGCAACCTCGGCAGCCGGGTCCGCGATGTTGGCCAAAGCAAAGAGGGCCAGCTTGCGCAGTTTTTCATCCTGGCTGCTGGCCAGGGGCGTTAAGGCCGGCACAGCTGCGGCATGGCGGGTATCACCCAAGGCTCCTACTAGAGATAGCTGGCAATCACCTTGCGCACGCTGCAGCCCCTGCAGCAGCGCAAGGCTGGCGGCAGGAGTGTTTATACTTGTCAGGGCTCTGGCGGCAGGACCGCAGAGGCGGCCATCGCCCAGGTACCCCTGCAGGCAAGCGACAGCCTGGTCGTCCCCAACCATTTGCAGCTGCCGGATCAAAAAGGCCTTGTTCTCCTCATGATCGGCGCTCTGGAGCGCCTTGCAATAGGCGTTGGCGCTCATTTTCCGCCAGTCCTCCCGCTCCGACTCCATCACGTAAGTGGAGAAACCGCCTAAAGCGTATTCTATATTGGTATTGTCGCCCTTGCCAGGTGCCGACAACATGCCGGCCATTTGCAGGATTCCTTCCTCGCCCATGGCAGCAATGCCTGCCATACTTGCCTCCAGGTGCTTTTCGTCCCTGGCCGGCAGCTCTGCCAGCAAATCTGCGATTTTCGTGGAAAGGGTCCGCTGATCGTTTTTGCGTTGCCCCATAACGCCTGTGCTTAACATAAGCAAAGCCAGGAGCACGAATGATATTTTTCTCATGATGTTAGTAAAGTATATTTCTAACTATAAAAGAATGCTTTTTACTTCTTAGCCAAACAGTTACACCAGTGTCCAGTCGGAGCGCATCGGTTGGTAAACCAGGCGGTTGGCACCTTCGTCGTTGATGAACTCCTGCTTTACCGGGTCGAACTTGAGGGAGCGGCCCAGGCGCAGGGCGGCCAGGCCCATGTTGACAAGCGTGCAGGACCGGTGGCCGTTTTCCTCGTTCAGGGCGAACTTCTGGCGGTTCTTCACGGCCTGCACAAAGTCCGTTACCTGAGGCTCGGGATCAGGGAAAGCGGCTAATTTCCTTCTAAGATCAGGAATGTCGGAGCGGAAGCCCGGGTAGAGCTTGCCTTTAGGTCCTTCGATGTAAGGGATGTTTTCCTCCTTGCCTTCCCCGTCCAGGATGATTTGGCAACCATCTTCATAGGTATAAGTAATACTGCGCCAGGTACCTACGGCATCTGCGTGCTGCTGCGGCGCGTCAATCTCCACGGAGACCGGGCTGGTGTTGTCTTTGCCCAGGAAGTACTGGATGGGGTCCAGGTAATGCTGGCCCATATCGCCGAGGCCGCCGCCATCGTAGTCCCAGTAACCACGGAACGTGCCGTGCACGCGATGCGGGTTGTAGGGCTTGTAGGGAGCAGGGCCCAGCCACATATTGTAATCCAGTTCTTTCGGCACGGGGGTCGGGTCTAAGTTAGTTTTGCCTACCCAGTAGAACTTCCAGTCATAGCCGGTGCCGCGGCCAACGGTCACTTTCAGGGGCCAGCCGAGCAAGCCGCTGTCCACCAGCTTCTTGATGGGCTTCACTGTGGTGCCCATGCCGTAGAAAATATCATCGAACCGGAACCAGGTGTTGAGGCGGAAGATGCGCCCGTGCTGCTGCACGGCCTCTACCACACGCTTGCCTTCGCCTATGGTCCTGGTCATCGGCTTTTCGCACCAGATGTCTTTTCCTGCGCGGGCCGCATCGGCGGCCATAATGCCGTGCCAGTGCGGCGGGGTGGCGATGTGCACAATATCCACTTCCGGCATCTGGATCAGCTCCCGGTAATCAGTAAAAGTTTTCACGCCCTTTCCGAGCATGTCCACAGCTTTCTTCAGGTGGTTTTGGTCAACATCACAGACGGCTACTACCCTTGTATCGGCATAAGGGAAATGGTTGCGTCCCATAGCCCCTACACCAATCACGCCTTTGGTCAGCTGGTCGCTAGGGGGTACATATCCTTTCCCACCCAACACAAAGCGCGGCACAATGGTAAAGGAGGCTAATGCAAAGGCAGACTTCTTTAAAAAGTCCCGTCTTGAATTCTCTTTGTCTGGTTTCATGAAGCACAGAGATTTTTACAAATTTATTTTAATAGTGATATGGCTGCGGTGAGCCATGTAAAAACAAACAGTAAGCGTAAAATCCGAAACTAATAGTTGCCCAGCCTGGCAGGCCGTAGCACTTCGGAGGTAAGCTATTCTTTGCCGCTGTTCAGGCGTGAGAGCTAATTGTAGCTTTTTGCCTTTAGCGTTGGTGGTGTTAGGAGAGCGCAGTGTAAACTGGTCTTCTCTTGTTTTGATTAGGCTTTCAGCACAATTCCAGTTGTGCTTCAGGTATCTGAAAAGTAGCTTTTAAGCCTTTCAATATAGGAATTTAAATATTATGAATAAAGCCTCCTGCCTTTAAAAGTAAGATTTATTTGACTTTTGCTAGTACGGCCTCAAACATACTTCTGCCTGTTACGCCATTGTGTTGTGCTTTTATTGGACTATACTTGGTGATGTATGAGGTACAAACCAAGGCTGCATTTTCTGCTATTTTGCAGGTAAGGAAAGAGAGTTGGAGAAGAGGTAGTATACCTTAAGGAACAGGCAGAAAGACTACAAGGCAGTAGATGCGCGAACTAACCTGCAGCCCTTCGACAAGCCTTTGAGTTCTCCACGCTACTCAAGCTTTACTTCTACCCCGCCCTATTATTTAACCCAAGTTGCGATTTGTGTGGAAGTATAGACTTATTCCCGGCCCCTCCCCATCCTCTTAATCTGGCGCAAGTCTTCTGATTTGTGTCCTGCAACGGTGTCGGGTTTGCTACCCGACGGTTACCAGAGCCGTACTTATACTTGGGCTGTGCAACTATACTTGAGCTATATTTTATACTTTTATACTTGTTGATTTATACTTGCTGTTCCTATAGCCTCCCTGGCGCAAGCGTCCGCTTGTGCCTTTCATACTTTGCTCATACTTCAGCCATACTTCCACAGCCGCTGCTTCCTTCATCTTGAGCTAAGCTATCCTTGCTAGCTACTGTTCATCCATGGCTTTACGACCAGGTCGTTTCATCTCTGGCTTTGGCTCCCTCCAGGCCGGGAGGCCTCGTCCTTTGGCATCGCGCTGTGTTCCCTCCTTGCCTCGCCCCCGCTCAGCATGCCCTTGGCGGGCACCGGATCTCACAAGGCGCTCGACCCAAGGACTGGGATCAGAATCGATAGCCGCTGCCCTTGCTGTCATCTCGACCCTTGGGAGAGATTTCTTTAGAATAGTGAACTCTTTACATGTTTAGGAGGAATGGTTGGGGTTGGCTACATGGCAGGACGGGCACTTCAAAGCCAATACGAGGAAGAGCAGTTTTATCGGGAGCACTACCCTGAACAAGAGCTAGTCGGACATTAGGCTTATACCTGGCTTTCTATTGCTTCGCTTGTTAAGCTATACTTTATTCCTGAAAAGACTTTAAAGCGTTGGCCCGGTAAACAAAAAGGGGCTTTACGTTACCGTAAAGCCCCTTTTTAAGAAGTAATTGTGGAGATGCAGGGATTCGAACCCTGGTCCAGACAAGGAAACCGACGTGCCTTCTACATGTTTAGGTTTATTCGGGTTGTCGGGAGCTTGCTAGTATAAACCAAACTAATGCGCACTCCTTAGATGCTTAGTTTCGCCTGTGCACCGCACCTTTACACAGACTAGTAAATCGGATCGAAGCCTCTGATGTGCAAGCAGATTCACGAAGCCTGCACGAGACTATGGCAATTGCTTAATACCTAGATTAAGCAGCCATGGCGTAATTAGATTCGCCAGTTATTGTTCGAACGAATTTTTAACAGGTGGTACGTTCATCACCCGACATGCTTACACGCAATTTGCTCAAGCTGTCAATTCCGGTCATCCCCATAAGTTAAAGAACGTTGTTCCTACTGTTTATACTTCAAGAAGTATGCCACAAACATAAGGATTATTTACGTCATGTTGGCTGTCGCCAGCGAATAAATAACGCAAGGCAACAGCCAAAAAGTTTCAGGGTTATACGTTATACTTACTTTGATGCTGTGGTAGTGGCAGCAGGCAGTACCGGTGCCTGGTACAGGTCCGCGAGCGAGTTGGTATACTTGTAGCGGTCCATTTTATGCTTGCGCTGGAACACTTCCGGCACCTTCGCCCCTACCGGCACCAGCATCAGCGAGGCTTTTCCGTCCACGGTCTCTCTTTCAAAAGCCACCCCCTCACGGTTGTCGAAGCGCACATCGAAGTAGTACAGGTAAGGGTATACCCAGTTCACGTACTGTCCCTTGCTTGCTCCGGACAGGCTTCTGATCTCCAGTTTGCTATAGTTCCTGGCAATAGCCTGCTGAAACTCCACGGCGTTCAGCGGCACGTTGTTAAGCACCGGCATCACGTCGAACTGCCCGTCCAGCATCACCCACTTCCGCAGGTCCGGCAGGTATACTTCCAGTAGCACATGCCCGGCACCGGATTCTATCGTTTCCACGTCCTTCATCTTCAGGCCCATGGTACGAGCGGGCAGGCCAATGGCGTTCAGGCAAGCGGTGGTTACAATGCCGTACTCCACGCAGCGAAACCGCTTGCCTTCTTTTACCTCAGCCAGTATCGTGAGCGCATCCGGACTACTGGGCTCGTTCATGCCGTTGTGTTGCCACTGCTGGTGCACCCAGTTTACCATGCGCAGCGCTTTCTCCGTATCGTTGGCGGCGCCTGCCACCAGGGCATCCAGTTTATACTTGGTGCGCAACTCCTGCAGGTAAGGGTTATTTGGGTTTTGCTCATACATCAAAGTATAAGCCGGCACCTGCTGGGTCTTGTTAAACTGAACCGCCTCAAAGCCATAGCCCTGTAGCTCTGTCAGGGCATAAGCCGTGTCGTTCAGGTTTACGTAGAAGCGGTACGATTTACCAGCCTTCACGACAAAGCTGATGGAGTCGGTGTTGGTGTAAAAGGTAACGTTTTCCTTGGCCATGTGCACTGGCACTTTCAGCACATCCGGCGACAGTTGTGGGGAAATGTTCCAGTTCCCTTTGATCAGTTCTTTGCCAATTTTATAATCAGCCACGGTAGCGGTTGCCTTTACTACTGGCAGACCCTTGTGGATGTTTTGAGCTAAGGCCGGTGCGAGCAGTACCAGCATCAGGAGCATACAGGTAAATAACTTTTTCATAGGTTTATTTTGTACTTAGTAGTTTGTAGATAATGGTTTTATTTCCCTTGCAGCAGGCGCTGGTCTATATGCCAGTCTGCTGCAATACCATAAGAAATCCACATGCCAAAAACCTAACATATTGATTATAAACACATAATACAAACATCCCTTTTAGGCACTGTACGCTTCCGTTACACCCGCCTCCGTACACTCGTTCGCTTCCGTAACACATTCATACTTGCCTGAGATCATTTTTACATCACCTATAAAAAAGCGCCTGGCCTGCAAGCTGGGTAGCTTGCGGGACAGGCGCTTTCTCGGGTTAGAATTTATACTTTATACTTCGATTTATACTGATGTGAAGGCGTAAACCCACCCCCGCCCCTCCAAAGAGGAAAATCATTGTACACCTGTTGAAATTCCCCTCCTTGGAGGGGTTAGGGGGGGTAATCGCATCTTCTGGGTAGAATTTATACTTTGTACTTTCCTTACTCTGTCCGGAGGGAGTTTACCGGGTTAGCCACCGCCGTTTTGATGGCATGAAAGCTCAGGGTAACAATAGCGATGATGATGGTAGCAATAAAGGCCGCCGCAAAGATCCACCAGCTTAACTCCGTCCGGTCGGCATAGTCGTTGAGCCAGTTGGTCATCAAATACCAGCCCAGCGGCAGCGCAATCACGTTGGCGATCAGCACCAATTTCAGGAAATCCTTGGAAAGCAAGTATACGATACTGGTGACCGAGGCGCCCAGCACTTTGCGCACGCCAATCTCTTTGGTGCGCTGCTCTGCCGTAAACAAGGCCAATCCAAACAAGCCCAGGCAGGAGATGAAGATGGCAATGCCCGCAAAATACTTCGTCAGCTGGCCCATGATGGCTTCGGCTTTGTACATTTTCTCAAAATCCTCGTCCAGGAAGTGATACTCAAATGGATAAGCCGGATTATGCCGTTTCACAATCTTCTCCAGGGCCGCAAGTGCCTGCCGGGTTTGCCCGGCCTCCAGGCGCGCAAATAGCAGGTTATCGGAATCAGGATGCAGGCGCAGGATAAGCGGCTGCGTTGGCATATGCATCGAAGCACTATGGAAGTTGTCGATCACGCCGATCACACGCCCCTCTATGCTCCACTTGAGCCACTGGCCTACCGGGTCCTGCATCTGCATCAGACGGGCAGCTTCTTTGTTGATGATAAAGGAAGCGGTATCGGTTCCGAACTCCCTGGAGAAGGTGCGCCCTTCCAACAGCTTCACGTCCATGGTTTCTACAAAATCATAGCCTACCGACATCACGCTGAACAGGATGTTGGCATTCGGGTCCTTGCCTTTCCATTCGATGCCTCCGGTAGAATTGCCCACCGAGATCGGCAACTGGTCGCTGGCTGTTACATGGAGCACGCCCGGTGTGTTCTGCAGCTCGCGCTTCACTACGTCGTAACGGTCGCGCAGGGCGCCCTCCAGCGGCACATACACCAGGTTCTCGCGGTCTAAGCCGATGTTTTTGGTGCGGATGTAGTTGAGCTGCAGGTAGGCTACCAGGGTGCTGATAATGAGCAAAGCAGAAAGTATAAACTGGAACACGACCAGCCCCTCACGCACCCCCGATACCCGGTTACCCACCTTCACGGTGCCTTTCAGCACTTTGGCCGGATCGAAGGAGGACAGGAAAAAGGCCGGGTAACTGCCCGAAAGTATACCCGTCAGCAGGGCCACCCCCAGCAGCAGCAGCACGAGTGTAGGGTCCGAAAAATCGAGGGAAATATACTTGCCGGTCAGGTCGTTGAAGTCTGGCAGCAGCATACCGGCCAGGTTTACGGCCAGGAACAGTGCCAGGAAAGCCATCAGCACCGACTCTACCATGAACTGCCGCACCAGCGAGCCCTTGCTGGCTCCGATAGCCTTGCGAACGCCTACCTCTTTGGCGCGCTTAGAGGAGCGCGCGGTGGCCAGGTTCATGAAGTTGATGCAGGCAATAACAAGTATGAACACCGCCACGACCGAGAACAGACGTACCCGCTCAATGAAGCCCTGCTTCCCTTCCCGGAAGTCGCCATAGAGGTACATGTCGGCCACAGGCTGCACAAATACTTCTGTTGTCGATTCCTTATCATGCTTCTTGATAAAAGGCTTGATCTTTTCATTGAAGGCAGCAATGTCGGTACCCGGCTGCAATTGCAGAAAGGTGCGCAGCGCATTGTTTCCCCACTCATGCAGCCACTCGCTTCCGGGACTGTTGATCCAATCGTCTACCGGCATCACGTAGTCGAACTGCATGGTGGAGTTCTTCGGCACGTCCTGCATCACCCCTGTTACCTTATAGCTTTGGCCATTATTGATCTTGAAGAGCTTACCCATGGCCTCCTCCGGGGAATCAAAAAACTGCCTGGCCACCGTTTCGGAAATCACCACCGAGTGTGGTTGCGACAGTACCGTCCGGGCGTCCCCGTACAACAGCGGGAAAGTAAACGCCTCGAAGAACTCCGGATCGGTGTAGCGCCCGTTCACCTTCAGGGATTTGTCGCCATAGGCGAAGAGTTGCTGCCAGGGCCAGGTGGTGCTGCGCACAGCATGCTTTACCTCCGGAAACTCCGCTTCCAGCGCCTCGGCCAGAGGACCCGGCGTGGCATCTGTCGTGAAGTTGTCAGAGCCAGGGTAGCTCTGCACTTCCATCACCCGGTACAGGTTGTCCAGATCTGCATGGAACTGGTCGATGCTCAGTTCATCCTTCACCCACAGAAGTATAAGTATGGAACAGGTCATGCCCAGCGCCAGGCCGGAGACGTTGATGAGCGAGAAGACCTTGTGGCGCATCAGGTTGCGGTAGGCCATTTTAAGATAGTTCTTGATCATAGTTGTAGGCGTTGAAGCGGTGTAAAAGTATGGCTCTGATATTTTTCAAAAATTTTTTCCCGGTGTACACAAAGCCCGCAAGAAATTAAGATGCCAGAAGTACAAAATTCTTATTATCAATGATTTATGTCGAATCAACAGAATACAAGTGTACGCTTTCGATACACCTGCACGCGCTACACCTGTGCGCTTCCGCTACAAGTATAAACACTGGTTATACCCTCTCTAAACATACCCCTTTTCCCACTTTTATTTTTATCAGACAGAATTGGTATATTCGGTTCTTCAACCTGAATTTGCAAGCCTATGGCCACAGTAAATAATGCCCGTGTGCTGGTGGTAGACGATGAGGCGGACGTGCTGTTCGCCCTGAAGATGCTGCTTAAAACCGAGGTAAAAGAAGTTGTTACCGAGAAGAACCCCGACCTTTTGCCCGGCTTGCTGGAGCGGCAGAAGTTCGACGTCATCTTCCTGGACATGAATTTTAAAAGCGCCCTGAACACCGGAAACGAGGGGCTTTTCTGGCTGCGGCAAATTCTGGACCGGGACAAGGACGTCTCGGTTATACTTATCACAGCCTACGGCGATGTGGAGCTGGCGGTAAAATCCCTGAAAGAGGGCGCGGCAGACTTTATCGTGAAGCCCTGGCACAACGAGAAGCTGCTGGAGACCCTGCACCAGACCCTGGAGAAGCGGCAGCAGAAAGCCAAGGGCGGCACTGCTCCTGCATCCGCCAAAAAGAACACCAGTACAAGTATACTAGGCGAGAGTGAGGCGATAAAAGAGGTGCTGTATAAAATTGAGAAGATCGCACCTACCGAGGCGAACGTGCTTATACTTGGCGAGAACGGCACCGGCAAGGAGCTGGTGGCGCGGGCACTGCACGAGAAGTCGTTTCGGGCGGGCAAGCCTTTCGTAAGCGTGGACATGGGCGCCCTGACGGATAGCTTGTTCGAAAGTGAGCTGTTCGGCTATAAAAAGGGAGCTTTCACTGATGCCCGCGAAGACAGGCCCGGCCGCTTTGAGGCCGCCAATGGCGGCACGCTCTTTTTAGATGAAATCGGTAACATCTCGCCGGCCATGCAGGCCAAGCTACTCACGGTGCTGCAAAACCGGCAGGTAACACCTCTGGGCTCCAATACACCCATTCCGGTGGATATCCGCCTGATTTCGGCCACCAACGAGCCTATTTATGAGCTGGCTGCGCGGAACCAGTTCCGCAAGGACCTGATCTACCGCATCAATACCGTGGAGATCACGCTGCCGCCGCTGCGCCAGCGCCATGGCGATGTGGAGCTGCTGGCGCGCCATTTTGCGGCCATCTATGCCCGGAAAAACCACAAACCCGTGCCCGAATTTGTCCCGGAAACGCTGCAGAAGCTAAACAGGCACAGCTGGCCGGGCAACGTGCGCGAGCTGCAGCATGCCGTGGAGCGGGCTATTATACTGGCTGAGGGCAAGGTACTGCAGCCGCAGGATTTCAGTTTCTCGGCCATGGAGGCGACTCCGGCCTCCCCTGCCGCTGCCTTTATACCTGACACGCCGGTGCCGCTGAGCGAGATTGAGCGCGAAACCATCATCCGGGTACTGGAGAAGAACAAAGGCAATATCTCCCGCACTGCCAAGGAGCTGGGCCTTACCCGCACCGCCCTTTACCGCCGACTCAACAAGCATGATATTTAGACGCCTCGAATTCGGGCTGTTGGTCCGGTTCATACTTTTGCTGGGCATGATGTTCCTGACGGTGCATTACCTGACGCGCTTTACCTGGCTCCAGGTTGGCTCCGGCATCCTGGTGATGCTGGCGCAGCTGTGGGAGCTGGCCAAGTACGTGACGCGCAGCAATAACGAGCTGGCCAGGTTCCTGCAGGCCGTCAGGCAGCGCGACTTCTCGCAGCGCTTTAACGAGCGTACCACCAACAGCTCGCTGCGGCAGCTGCACACGGCCTTCAACCTCATTAACGACACGTACAAGCAACTCCATATCGAGAAGGAGGCGCAGTTCCGGTACATGCAGACCATTCTGCAGATGATCGATACCGGCATTATGGCAGTGGATGAGGAGACCGGTGAGGTAGAGTGGGTGAACGAGGCCTTTAAAAGTATCCTGCACCTGCCTTACCTTAAAAGTATAAACAGCCTGGAGCCGCGCTACCCGCTGCTGCACGAGGCACTGCAACGTATAAAGCCCGGCGAGAGCAAACTGCTGAAACTAAAGCTGCAGGAGGTGCAGGCGCAGTTGCTACTCTCGGCCACGGCCTTTACCATGCAGCAGCGCCCCCTGCTGCTCATCGCCCTTCGGAACGTAAGCGCCACGGTGGATGCCACCGAAACCGAGGCCTGGCAAAAGCTGCTGCGCGTGATGACGCACGAGATCATGAACTCGGTAGCCCCCATCGCTTCGCTAGCCGACACGCTGGGGCGCCACCTGCACCTGGAGCGGGAGAAGTATGAACTGGAGCCGGAAAAAAAACTGGACCCCGAACTGTTGCAGGACACCGAAGAGGGTATCTCCATCATCAAAAAGCGGAGCGAGGGCCTGCTGCGCTTTGCCCATTTCTACCGCAACCTGAACAAGTCGCAGGAGCTGATGCTGACCACCGTGTATGTGCAGGAGCTCTTTAAAAGTATAAACGGCCTGATGCGCCCGCAACTGGAGGCGCAGGGCGTAGAAATGACCTGCCACGTAACACCGCCTAACCTCACCCTCCAGGGCGACGTGAACCTGCTGGAGCAGGTCATCATCAACCTTATCCTGAATGCCAAGCGCGCGGTGCAGGGCAGGCCTGAGCCGCAGGTTATACTTGCCGCAGCCCAGGAAAACGGCAGGACCACCATCGAAGTACAGGACAACGGCTCCGGCATTCCGGAAGAGCTACTGGAGAGCATTTTCATTCCTTTCTTCACCTCCCACAAAGACGGCTCCGGCATTGGCCTCAGTTTGGCCAAACACATCATGCTGCTGCACAAGGGCAGTATACAGGTGAGCTCCGAGGAAGGCGTGGGAACGGTGTTCAGGCTGTACTTCTAGCACCCACAGCTTTATAATTATACTTTGCAGCGGCAGCCATTCTACCGGCAAAACACATCCTTTTATGCTTCTTATTGATCTTCAACACCTTATATCAGGCCTATTATACTTCTCCCTCCATTGCTCACAATATGGGTATAAGTCTATTTCACGAGTCTTACAACATCTTCTTTATAGACTATTTAAAGGTAGACATAGACAATATCTATAAACAATAGTATCTGAGATAGAGTATAATGTTGTAGTAAAATCATTTTATCATCAACCGGCAAGCCGATATGAAAGAGAACAAGAAATACCGCACTGCAAACCTGGGAGACAACCAAAAAGGCAAGAGCAATGGAAAGTCCCGCACACTAACCACCCGCCAGGGCCACCCCGTAACCGACAACCAGAATATTCGCACCGTCGGCAACCGCGGCCCTGCGACCATGGAGAACTACCATTTTATTGAAAAGATCTCGCACTTCGACCGCGAGCGCGTGCCGGAGCGCGTGGTGCATGCCCGTGGCGCAGGTGCACACGGTGTTTTCGAGGCTTACGGCACGGTAGGCAACGACCCGGTGGAGAAATTTACCCGCGCCAAGGTATTTAAGAAAGGGAAGCAGACACCGACTTTTGTGCGTTTCTCTACGGTGGGTCACGGCACGCACTCCCCAGAAACACTGCGCGACCCACGTGGCTTTGCCGTTAAGTTCTACACCGAGGACGGCAACTGGGATTTGGTAGGCAACAACCTGAAGATCTTCTTTATCCGGGATGCGATGAAATTCCCGGACCTGATCCACTCCCAAAAGCCCGACCCGGTGACCAACATCCAAAGCGCGGAGCGTATCTTCGACTTCTTCTCCGGCACGCCGGAGGCCACTCATATGGTTACGTTCCTGTACTCCCCTTGGGGCATTCCGGCCAATTACCGCCAGATGCAGGGCTCGGGTGTGAATACCTATAAATGGGTGAACGCTGATGGCGAGGCCGTGCTGGTGAAATACCACTGGGAGCCCATGAAGCAGGGCATCCGCAACCTAACACAGAAAGAAGCCCAGGAAATCCAGGGTAAAAACTTTAACCACGCCACCCAGGATCTCTACGAGGCCATTGATCGCGGGGACTTCCCGGAGTGGGAGCTGAACGTGCAGATCATGAGCGATGAGGAGCACCCGGAACTGGACTTCGACCCGCTGGACGATACCAAACTATGGCCGAAAGAGCAATTCCCGTGGTACCCGGTGGGTAAAATGACCCTGAACCGCAACCCGGTGGACTACTTTAACGAGGTAGAACTGTCTGCCTTCGGAACGGGTGTGCTGGTAGATGGGCTGGACTTCTCTGATGACAAGATGCTGCAGGGCCGCACCTTCTCTTACTCCGACACCCAGCGTTACCGCGTAGGGGCCAACTATTTGCAGCTACCGATCAATGCAGCTAAAACGCATGTGGCAACGAACCAGCGGGGCGGCCAGATGGCTTTCGACACCGATTTTGCGGAAGGCCAGAACATACACGTGAACTATGAGCCATCCATACTGGGCGGTTTAGAGGAAGCCCCGAAGCCGGAAAAAGAATATATGCCACGTTACGAGGCCAACCTTGTGCGCCAGCATATCGACCGCACCAACCATTTCGGGCAGGCCGGTGAGACGTTCCGCAACTTTGAGGACTGGGAGCGCGACGAACTGATCAACAACCTGGGCAACGACCTGGCCAAATGCGATCCGCGCATTCAGGAGAAGATGCTGAGCTACTTTACGCAGGCCGATGAGGACTATGGCCGCCGAGTGAAGGAGAGTATTGAACGTGCTACTGAAGAGAAGAAGAAAATGATGAAACACGATAAAATTGCCGGCACGGATGGCCCTTCGGGCAATGTAACCGGCGAAGAAGGTGTAGAGCAGGCGCAAAGCGAGTCGCATTCTGCTAAACCATACTAAGCATGTAGAGGGAGCCAGGTGTATGCCTGTAACCTAAAGATGTCAAAGGCAGTCGCTTGGAGCGGCTGCCTTTGTTGTTTTATACCTTAACGGTTCAGGTTCCTGATGCGCACTAGCGGCAATTTAGGGGTAGTAATGCTGAACCTGGGCACTCTTAAAAGCAATGGCAGGATTCAACCCTTATACGTTGCTTCCGTTCATAGCTATACAAGTATAAAATAATATAAAACAGCAAGTTATACTTAAACAATAGCGTGATGGGTGCAACAGGATTGCAGCAGCAGGTAGCCCGTATCTTAGCCACAGCGGACGTGAAAATCAATGGCCCCGACCCCTGGGATTTGCAGGTGCACGACCAGCGTTTTTACAAGCGCATACTTGCAGAGGGTACCCTGGGCCTGGGGGAGTCTTACATGGATGGTTGGTGGGACTGCGCCAGTATAGATCAGTTTGTGTTTAAGGTGCTGCGGGCCGATCTGTATAAACAGGCAAGGCTGGGCTGGCGCTCGGTGCTGCAGGTGCTGCTGGCAAAGCTGCTGAACCTGCAGGGCAAAGGCAAGGCCGCCCGTAACGCCCAACGCCACTACGACATCGGCAACAAACTCTACCAGCTCATGCTCGACCAGCGTATGGTGTACAGCTGCGCGTATTGGAAGGATGCCGATACGTTGGACCAGGCACAGGAAAACAAACTCGACCTGATCTGCCGGAAATTATACTTGCAGCCGGGCCAGCGCGTGCTCGACATCGGCTGTGGCTGGGGAGGCTTTGCCAGGTATGCCGCCGAAAAGTATGGCGTGGAGGTAGTGGGCGTAACCGTGTCGCGGGAGCAGGCGGCACTGGCGCAGGAGCTGTGCCGCGGCCTGCCCGTAGACATACGCCTGCAGGACTACCGCGACGTAAGCGAGCAATTCGACCATGTGGTGTCGGTGGGGATGGTGGAGCACGTGGGCTACCGCAACCACCGGACATTTATGCAAACCGCCGCCCGCTGCCTGAAGGATGACGGCCTTTTCCTGCTGCACACCATCGGCGTAAACTTCTCCAAGGTAGCTGCCGATCCGTTTACTGACACCTACATTTTCCCCAACTGCCTGATTCCCTCCATCCGGCAGCTGGGGGCAGCCATGGAGCACGTTTTTATGGTGGAGGATTGGCACAACTTCGGCCCCTACTATGACCATACGTTGATGGCCTGGTTCCGAAACTTTGACCAAAACTGGGAGCAGCTGCAGGGTGAGTATGGTGAGCGCTTCTACCGCATGTGGAAGTACTACCTGCTATCCAGCGCCGGCTCGTTCAGGGCGCGCAACAACCAGCTTTGGCAACTGGTGCTTTCTAAAAAAGGAGTTGTGGGAGGTTATAAGGCGGTGAGGTGATTTATGAAGTAAAACCTGTCCCTCCGAGGAATTCAATTGGTATACAATTTAAATGGGCCGGAGGCCCAACTATAGTTCGAAACGAGTAAGGACACTCGCGCCATACCTATATCAAGGCAACTAAACTTTCTAACTGATCAATCTTCTACTTTTCTAACTAATATTCTCTCTAACTCCCAAATTCTTAAACTATAAAACCGTGGATAAGTCTATGGATAACTACTTGCTAAAAAGCATTCCCATCTGAGCTTCAGATTGATTATCTTTGTACTAATGGAAAATTTCGTAGTATCAGCGCGTAAATACCGCCCCGCCACGTTCGACAGCGTAGTAGGGCAGCACCATATAACCAATACCCTCAAAAACGCCATCAGCAGCAAGCACCTGGCGCAGGCATTCCTTTTCTGTGGTCCGCGTGGGGTGGGTAAAACTACCTGCGCCCGTATCCTGGCCAAAACCATTAACTGCCAGAACATCACTCCGGAGGTAGAGGCCTGCAACGAATGCGAGTCGTGCCGTAGCTTTAACTCCAACAGCTCGTTTAACATCCATGAGCTCGATGCCGCCTCCAACAACTCCGTAGAGGACATCCGGAACCTGGTGGAGCAGGTGCGCTACGCTCCCCAAACCGGCAAGTATAAGATCTACATCATAGACGAGGTGCACATGCTCTCGAACCAGGCCTTCAACGCTTTTCTGAAGACGCTGGAGGAGCCGCCATCCTACGCCATTTTTATATTGGCCACCACCGAGCGCCATAAGATCATCCCGACCATACTTTCGCGTTGCCAGATCTTCGACTTTAACCGGATCCGGATAGAGGACATGGTGCGCCACCTGGGCAATATCGCTACAAAGGAAAGTATACAGGCCGAGCCAGATGCCCTGCACCTGATCTCGCAGAAAGCCGACGGTGCCCTGCGCGACGCCCTCTCTATCTTCGACCAGATGGTGACCTTCTCGGGCAGCAACGTCACCTACAAGGCTACGGTAGAGAACCTGCACATCCTGGATTACGATTACTACTTCCGTTTGACAGATTATTTGCTGGAGCAAAACCTGCCAGGCTCGCTGTTGCTGTTTGATGAGATTCTGAAGAACGGCTTTGATGCTCATAACTTCCTGATCGGTATTGCCGAGCACTTCCGCAGCTTGCTGGTGTGCAAAGACCCGCAGACGATTCAGCTGCTGGAGGTATCGGATAACATCAAGGCCAAGTATGCGGAGCAGTCGCAGAAGTCCAGCGTATCGTTCCTGCTGTCGGGCCTAAATGTAGTGAGTACCTGCGACACCAACTACAAGAGCAGCAAGAACCAGCGCCTGCACGTAGAGCTGTGCCTCATGAAACTGGCGCACCTGAACGCCGCGTTGAGTTTTGCCAGTGAGGGAGAAGGATCAAAAAAAGCTAAGGTAGCGGCTCCGGCACCAGCCCCTACCGGTACGACAGGTGCCACCGCTGTGCCCGCCGCAGCCATACCTTCGGCTCAAATGCAGCAGTCCGGCAATGCCGGCAGCGTACCTTCGGAGCGCCTGCAGCCGCCGCACACGCCGCAGCATGTACCCTCCGAAGGCCTGCAGCAGCCACCAAAGCCGCAGCAGGTAACACCGGATGCACACATTGCCCCTCCTCAGGCAGCAGCAGCTCCTGCGCCAGCTGCTGCCCCGGATAAACCACGCGCCGGTCTGCAACTGCCTCCTCCAAAGAAGCTGGGTAAGCTGCCTAGCCTGAAAGACCTGCAGCACCAACAGACTGCCGTGGCAGATGTGGCCGTAGCCGAGGAAGAAGAGGACACAAACTATGGTGCCGTCGTGCCTGTGGATGAGGCGAGGCTGAAGACGGTGTGGCATGCCATACTTCGCCGGAAGAAGGCGGAGAACATGATGGAGTATACCTTGCTCAACCGTCAGTACCACATTGGCCCGGAAAATGAGGTGATACTTCAACTGGAGAACTACGTGATGATGGACCAATTCACGGCGCTGCGCCCGGACATACTGCGTGAGCTGAAGCGCGAGTTGGGCAACAGAAGTATAAAGCTGCGGGCAGAAGTTGTGGAAGTACAGGATGAGGGCCGCAAACTCTATACTTCAGCAGACAAGTTTAACTACCTGGCAGAGAAGTACCCGGTCCTCATCGACCTGAAACAACGCTTCGGTTTGGATGCAGACTTTTAGGCCTAGCCTGCCAGATTACCCCACCCCAACCCTCCCCTAAAAGCAGGGGAGGGAGCAATGCAGCCCCCCTGCCCCTCCTTGCCTTTTTCGAGGCCCCCTACCCCCAGGAAGGGAGCCTGTAGCTACTTTGGCAGAAGTATACGTTTCATAGTTGCTAGCATAGAGCGGACAGATCGCGACCTGTCCCTACAAGTATAAACCCACCCCTAGCCCCTCCAAGGAGGGGAATTTTGTACTTGCTCCCTTCCCTGTCATCTCGAGTACTCTTGAGGCGGGAGCCGAAGAGAGCCAGCGTAGCTGTGAGAGATCTATCCGGAATTCTAAAGAGATCTCTCCCAGAGGTCGAGATGACAGCTAGGGCTGCGGCTATCGATTCTGTTCCCAGTCCTTGGGTTGAGCGCCTTGTAGATTTCTGGTGCCCGTCAAGGGCATTGCGACCGAAGGGTAGCAAAGGAAATGTACACCGCGCGATGCCAAAGGACGAGCCCTCTCGGGCTTGAGAGCACCACGGTCGGAAATGAAACGAGCTGGTTGTAAAGCCGTGGATGAACAGTAGCTAGCAAGTATAGCTTGCCTCCAGTTGCAGGCAGCAGCAGCAAAGACACAAGGGTACGCGCTTGCACCAGGAGGGAAAAAGTCTGCAAGTACAGCTTGTGTCCAGTTGCAAAAGGTGTTACTTGGAAAGTATAGAGAAAGGCAAAATGCATGCTATAGTTTAAGAATAATCATATTATCTTTATAAAAACTAACATCAAAACTATGGCAATAAAAAGAGGATCCTCTTTGCTATTGCTTGCGCTGGGCCTTATGTTCACGCAATGCAAAAACGAAGCGTATCAAACCCAATCCACAACCGATGCTACGGCAACAGCCACCACTGCTCCTGCCGAAAAGGAATACACTTATGAGACGGCGCCGAACGACCCGCTCAACGCCCGCATTTATACGTTAGACAACGGTCTGAGAGTATACTTGTCGGACTATGAAGAGGCGCCGCGCATCCAGACATTTATCGCAGTGCGTGCCGGTTCTAAAAACGACCCGGCTGATGCTACCGGCCTGGCCCACTACCTGGAGCACATGGTGTTTAAAGGCACTACCGAATTGGGCACGCGGGACTGGGAGAAAGAGAAAGTAGAGCTGGATAAAATAGAGGCGCTTTACGAAAAGTATAGAGCCACCAAAGACGAGGCTGCCCGCAAAAAGATCTACGCGCAGATCGACTCTGTTTCGGGTGTGGCCGCCACCTATGCCGTTGCCAACGAGTATGACAAGATCCTGGGAGCCATCGGTGCGAAAGGCACGAACGCCTATACCTGGGTAGACCAAACCGTGTACACCAACGACATCCCGAGCAATCAGCTGGAGCGTTGGATTGAGCTGGAGGCAGATCGTTTCGGCGACATGGTACCGCGCATCTTCCATACGGAGCTGGAGGCGGTGTATGAAGAGAAGAACCGCTCGTTAGACAGCGACGGCCGCAAAGTGGCGGAGGTGATCAACACTGCTTTATTCCCGACACACCAGTACGGCACGCAAACTACCATCGGCACCATTGAGCACCTGAAAAACCCGTCTATCACTGAGATCAAGAAGTATTACGACAAGTATTACATCCCAAACAACATGGCCATCGCCATGAGCGGCGACCTTGATTTCGACCAGACCATTCGCCTGATTGACAAGTATTGGGGAAGTATGGAGAAGGAGCCTGAGCCTGCCTTTACAGTAGCAAAAGAGCAGCCTATCCAGCAGCCAATCGTGAAGGAAGTACTCGGTCCGGACGCGGAGAACGTTTCCATCGCTTTCCGCACGCCGGGCATTAACGAAAGAGACGCGCTGGTTATCCAGATGATCAGCAATTTGCTTTACAACGGCCAGGCCGGTTTAATTGACCTGAACCTGAACCAGCAGCAGAAAGTGCTACAGGCCTACGCCTACGACACGCCCATGAAAGACTACGGCACCTTTAGAATGACCGGCATGCCACGCCAGGGCCAGACACTGGACCAGGTACGCGACCTGTTGCTGCAGCAGTTGGAGTTGATCAAGAAAGGTAATTTCGATGAGTCGTTAATTCAGGCGGTGGTGAATAATGATAAGATCAACACCATGAAAGCCTACGAGGATAACAGCAACCGTGCCGATGCGTTTGTAACAGCCTTTATTTATGAAATGCCCTGGGAGAAGTTCGTGGGCCGTCCGGCTGAGTTTGCACAGATCACCAAAAAGGACGTAATGGACGTCGCCAACAAGTATTTCGGCAACAACTACGTGCTGGTATATAAGAAAACCGGCAAAGACCCGAACGCACAGAAAGTAGAGAAACCGGCCATCACGCCGGTAGCCGTGAACCGCGATGCGCAGTCAGAGTACTACAAGGCCTTTATGGCGAAGGAAGTTCAGCCGCTGGAGCCCGTATTCATCGACTATACAAAAGACATTACAGAGTCTAAACTGAAGCAGAACATTCCGCTGCTTTATACCAAGAACAAGGATAATGAACTGTTCCAGCTCTACTACATCCTGGACATGGGCACCAACAACGACCCAAAACTGGGCATGGCGGTAAACTATCTGAAGTACCTGGGCACCGACAAGTATACGGCCGAGCAGCTACAGAAAGAATTTTACCAGCTGGGTACTTCGTTTGATGTGTTCTCCTCCGGCGATCAGGTGTACGTAAGCTTAACTGGCTTAGATGAGAACTTTGAGAAAGGCCTGAACCTGTTTGAGAGTGTGTTAGCCAACGCAAAGCCAGACCAGAAAGCGCTAAACGACATGGTAGCCGGCGTGCTGAAGGCACGCGAGGACGCCAAGAAAAACAAAGGCGTTATCCTGCAGCAAGCCATGATGAACTATGCCAAGTATGGCCCTAAGAACCCATTTAATACCGTTCTTAGCGAGAAACAGTTAAAGGCCCTGAAGCCACAGGAGTTGGTAAGTATCATCAAGAGCATCCCAACCTACGAGCACCGCGTGCTATACTATGGTCCACGTGAAACGGATAACCTGGTAGCAGCTTTAAATACTGGCCACAACGTGCCTGCTACACTTAAACCGGTTCCTGCCGAGAAAGTATACAAGGAGATCGATTTTACACAGCCTACAGTATACTTCACGGACTATAATATGGTACAGGCCGAGATGATGTTCGTGAGCAAATCGGTACCTTACACGAAAGATATCATTCCGGTAGTGCGCCTCTACAACGAGTACATGGGTGGCATCGTGTTCCAGGACCTGCGGGAGTCGAAGGCCCTCGCCTACTCTACTTACTCGTATTATGGCACAGCTTCTAAGAAAGACCGCGCCAACTATCTGGTATCGTACATCGGGGCGCAGGCCGACAAGTTATCGGAAGCCATGGCGGGTATGCAGGCGTTATTAACAGATATGCCTTTGGCTGACGCGAACTTCCAGAACGCACAGGCGGCGCTGCGTAACAGCATCTCGACAGAGCGTATCACTAAGTCTGGCATCCTGTTCGACTACGAGCGCGCCAAGAAGCTGGGCCTTAACTACGACATCCGCCAGGATGTGTACCAAAGCGCCAACTCCATGACCTTCGACCAACTCAAGGAGTTTCAGCAGAAGTATGTGAAGGCACAGCCACAGGCTATGTTGGTGATCGGCTCTAAAGACAAACTAAACTTTAAGGAACTGGAGAAGTATGGCAAAGTAAAGCAGCTGACTTTAAAAGAGCTGTTTGGGTACTAGAATTCAGAGATTAAACCATTAAACAAAAGCGGCAGCCAAAGTATGGCTGCCGCTTTTGTTTAATGGTGGTAGATAAGTTGAGGCCACCGCTGCATTGTGCAATAAGGTCTAGATTCCAACGATCACATAGTGCAATCCTGACAGAGCCGACACCACACAGATTGCGCCTTCGCAGGCTCTCGCTGGAAAGGTTACCGCTCATGGCATGAAACATCAGGCGTTGTAACTTGTATCGTACATCAACTTATAACACAAGTTCCTTTCCTGTCAGTGGCTCTTAAGACACGAACTGTCTGCTCATTCATCAATTTATTCAGATATAATGAGAAGAGAATAGCTCCAAATGGCACTCCCTTTTGGCATTTCTGCTTAAAGTCTTTCCTGTGCCGCTGGCTCTGTTTATGAACTCACTAACCATAAACACAAAACTTTATGATAATCAATAAGTTAAAGAAATAATACCATTAGTTATTCTTTTTATTACCATTTAAATGCAAAGCCTATGTTAAACAGCCTTTCCAAAATCAATGTCTTTACACTACTGTTAGTGTTCAGCACAATTGTCTTTACCGGCTGTAAGGACGATGACGACTCCCCAATACCTTTCCCTGACACGAAAGTATATGAACTGGAATCAGTAGCGGATCCTGACATAGAAGGTACTGCTACTTTTGTAAGAGTAGACGAGAGAACAACATCCATTACAATTGTATTGACAGGAACGCCTACAGGAGGGGTACATCCTGCTCACATTCATGCCAACACCGCTGCAGAGGGCGGCCCTATCGTTATTTCATTAAACTCGGTTGACGGCACGACAGGCACCAGCACCACCATTATACAACGAGACGACAACGATAATCCTGTTTCCTTTGAGGACTTGATGGAGTACGATGGCCACCTGAACGTGCACCTGAGCGAGGACCAGTTGGATGTGATTGTAGCGCAAGGTGATATCGGGCAGAATGAACTGACGGGAGAGTCTACAGAGTATGAGCTGGAAGAAGCGGCTGTACCAGGCATAAGCGGCTCTGTAACATTTGAGGAAAGAAAGAATGGTGAGGCTTTAGCCACCATTATGCTGGAAGGTACTCCTGAAGGAGGTGTGCACCCGGCCCATATCCACATGAACTCGGTTGAGGAAGGCGGCGGCATTGTATTTACCTTTAACCCGGTGAACGGCACCACAGGTATGAGCATGACGAATGTGGCAGAGCTCGACGATGGCACACCCTTCGGGTATGACGATGTGCTGAATTATGACGGCCATGTGAATGTGCACCTAAGTCCGGAGCAACTGGAGGTCTATGTTGCGCAGGGAGATATTGGCACTAACGCGGATTAGGGACATAATAAGTATTAAACAGCAGCGGCAGCCAAAGTATGGCTGCCGCTGCTGTTTATAGCTCAGATAAGCTGAAGAAAATTCTTCTCATGCCGTAAGTTTAGCGTCAGCGCAACTTACGGCATAAATGGTAAAATCTTCGAATCATACGTTTTCATCATCAGTAACAAATTTCCATGCAAATCCTTCAGGAGTAGACTTGCATCTGACATAAGCCATCTTAAACTGCTTAAAAAATTCTGGACCAATTACTGAAGTGTCATCATAGTCGTTATCTGCAAGATACTTGGACGCAAGAACGGAAAAGTAAATATTCTGAGCTATCACCTTATTCGTTTCTGAGTTTATTCTATTAGTTAAGAATGTGACATAAGGATGACCATTGGAATTAAATTTCAATGATCTGCTATATTTCGTAAAACCAAGCTTTTTACCAATTGTACCCACAGTAAACTTTTCACCAATTATGGCTCCTTGAGAGGCTGCTATTATTGACTTCACCTCTTGAACAGCTTCTTCAAACATTTCAAAGTCTTCAATGCTGTTTATAAGTACCCCCATCTCCCTGTTGTTCTTCTCTGAGAACTCATACAGATTCATAGAAGTTATTATCATCTCATGCTCATTGTAGTAACATTTAGCATGAAGGTTCTGGTAATAATATATCTTTATGGATTCGAGGGTTTCAATCTTTTCTCGTTCAGCTGATGAAAGTGCACTTTTACCATAAACAAAACTGATTCTGATTCCCTCTTCAGACTTCTCTTTTAGCCTCTCAAATAGATTATTTGAGATCTTAAGATATGGCGAAACGATAATTAACTCCTTCTTCGCATTAATAATGATTTCCTCAATTTTATGTGAAATACCGCTCGTCCTTAAAAACTTTGCCATTCTTCAGAAGTTTTAACACCTAAAAATAGGCTATTAAAATATCCTAAGCACAAAATATCTTTTACAAAGGGCAACTTATAACCTTCGCTGTTCCGGATTTGCAATCCGGAACTCGGTGAAATGCGGATTTGTAATCCGCTTGCTTGCCAATAGCTACTGCTCCTGCCATTGCGGATTACAAATCCGCGGCTATTATACTTTCGGATTGCAAATCCGAAAGAGCGGGAGTATAAAGGGGAAGTATAAATCTTATCAAGGGTTAGCCAAGTTTCAGCAATTCATACTTGTATAAAAAGAGAAAGGCCGCCCGATCGCTCAGGCAGCCTTTCCTTTTTATACTTTATACTTCTTAGAAGTTAGCCAACGCAGCGTTTAGCGTTTCGCTTGGGCGCATGGCTTTGCTGGTTTTCTCCGCATCCGGGTGGTAGTACCCGCCGATCTCAACCGGCTTGCCTTGGGCGGCGATCTGCTCGTCTACGATCTTCTGCTCGTTGTCGGTCAGTTCTTTGGCCAGCTTCGAGAAGCGGTCTTTCAGCTCCTGGTTCTTCGACTGCTCGGCCAGCGCCTGTGCCCAGTACATGGCCAGGTAGAAGTGGCTGCCACGGTTGTCGATGCCGCCTACTTTGCGCGAAGGAGACTTGTCGTTCTCCAGGAACTTGGCGTTTGCCTGGTTCAGGGCTTCTGCCAGCACTTCCGCCTTTTCGTTCTTGGTTTTGTAAGCCAGATCTTCCAGCGATACAGCAAGTGCCAGGAATTCGCCCAACGAATCCCAGCGCAGGTAGTTTTCTTCTACGAACTGCTCTACGTGCTTTGGTGCAGATCCACCGGCACCTGTTTCGAACAATCCACCGCCATCCAGCAACGGTACAATCGACAGCATTTTGGCACTCGTGCCCAGCTCCAGAATCGGGAACAGGTCAGTTAAATAATCGCGCAGTACGTTGCCGGTTACCGAGATGGTGTCTTTACCAGCTTTGGCACGCTCGCAAGTATAGCGCATGGCTTCTACCGGCGACATGATCTTGATCTCAAGGCCGCTGGTATCGTGGTCCTGCAGGTACTTCTCTACTTTTTTGATCAGGTTCGCGTCGTGTGCACGCTGCGGATCCAGCCAGAAAATAGCCGGTGTGTTCGTGATGCGGGCTCTGGTAACGGCCAGCTTCACCCAGTCCTGAATCGGCAGGTCTTTGGTCTGGCAGGCTCTGAAGATATCGCCCTGTTCTACTTTCTGCTCCATCAGCGTGTTACCGTTCGCGTCAACCACGCGTACCGTACCTGCCTCAGCTATCTCAAATGTTTTGTCATGCGAGCCATACTCTTCCGCTTTCTGCGCCATCAGGCCGATGTTCGGCACAGTACCCATGGTTGTCGGGTCGAAAGCGCCGTTCTCTTTGTTGAACTGGATCACTTCCTGGTAGATCTGCGCATAAGAGCGGTCCGGAATGATCGCTTTGGTATCGTGTAGTTTGCCGTCCGGGCCCCACATCTGGCCGGAAGAACGGATAGCCGCCGGCATAGAGGCGTCGATGATCACGTCGCTTGGTACGTGCAGGTTGGTGATGCCTTTATCAGAGTTTACCATCGCCAGCTCAGGGCGCTGCGCCATCTCCGCTTTCAGGTCAGCCTCGATCTCAGCACGCTTCTCGGCTGGCAGGCTTTGAATCTTCGCGTATACGTCTCCCAGACCATTGTTCGGGTCAACACCGATTTCTTTGAAGGTGGCGGCGTGTTTGGCGAACGTGTCTTTGAAGAACACCGTTACCGCGTGGCCGAATATAATAGGGTCAGACACCTTCATCATCGTGGCCTTCAGGTGCAGCGACAGCAGAATGCTTTGCTCTTTCGCCTCCGCAATTTCCTTCTCCAGGAACGAGCGCAGCGCATTGCGGCTCATCACAGAAGAATCCACTACTTCGCCAGCCTTCAGGGCAACTTTGTCTTTCAAAATTTTGGTCTCACCGTTTGCGCCCACGAACTCAATGCGTGCATCCGTCGCATCGTCTACCACCACAGACTGCTCGCTGCCGTAAAAGTCGCCGCCCGTCATATGAGCTACGTGTGTTTTAGAGTCTGATGACCACTTGCCCATGGAGTGCGGGTGCTTCTTGGCGTACTGCTTCACGGCATCCGCCACACGGCGGTCGGAGTTACCTTCGCGCAACACAGGGTTAACAGCACTACCCAGAATCCTGGCGTAGCGTGCTTTGATCTCTTTTTCTTCTTCGGTTTTAGGCTCAGCCGGATAGTTAGGGATGTTGTAGCCCTGCGACTGTAGTTCTTTGATGGCCGCTGTGAGCTGCGGAATAGAGGCACTGATATTCGGGAGCTTGATAATGTTGGCCTCCGGCGTTTTCGCCAGATCGCCCAGGTATGCCAAATCGTCGTTCTGTTTCTGCTCTTCGGAAAGGTTCTCCGGGAAAGTCGCGATGATACGGCCAGCTAGGGAAATATCCCTTGTTTCAATCTCGATGTCTGCTGCCTTTGTGAAAGCCTGTACTATGGGTAAGAAAGAGCGCGTTGCCAGAGCTGGCGCTTCATCTGTAATCGTGTAGATTATTCTGGATGCTTTTGTCGTCATTTTAATCTTGGTTTTAAATAGCCACACCTCCGGCAAAGGGGAAGTATAAATAAGTTCTAATAGCAAATATAAGAGTCTTTTCGATATAGGCTAGGACTACCTCGACTTTCCAGTCATACTTGTTCAACTGCGGCAGGTACTGCCCTTGGTTCTTTAAAGCAACCTGTATACCGCAAGAAAGTTATATTTTATACCTTCAAAGATCCTTAGCTAGAATCGGCTGCTAGGTAAGACCCCAATTGTTTTTTAGTTCCCCTGCCCCTGCTTTACTGCCACTCCCCTCCTGCAACCATCCTTTCACCCATTTTTGCAGCTCTCCACGCAACAGCCAATCTTCACGCCCGTCTCTCAGAGCCTAGTTTAGCTTACCTGTTTTTCTGATTTATGAGTACAATTTATACTTCGCTTAGCTTGCCCTTTTTACGCGTTCTGCTTATTTTTTGCCTTGTTTTTATTGTGATGCCTGCCTCCGCGCAGCTTAAAATCATGCCACTGGGCAACTCCATTACACAAGGTGATGGGAAGTATCCGAGCTATAGGTATGAGCTATGGAAAATGCTGCTCGATGCCGAAGTTGACTTTGAATTCGTAGGATCTCACGATGAGAATAAATACGGGGAGAATCCACCCGTTAAAGGTACCGTGTATAAGGGTAAAACTTATACGAACCGGAACGAAGGCCACTGGGGTTGGAGGGTAGATGAAATACTAAACGGTAAATCAGGAGAACAAGACAAACGAAGGTTGAGCCAGTGGCTCAACACGTATACGCCAGATATTGTGCTGATGCACCTCGGCACCAACGACATGTTTCAGAATCAGGAGGTGGAGGAAACGATAGGGGAACTCCGAGAGGTTGTGCTCCAGATCAGGGCTGACAACCCGGATGTGGTTATCTTCATGGCGCAGCTGATTCCAGCAGATGAAGGTGTGGGCCATGTACAGGCGAACGAGAATATCAACAACCTTAACGCCCGCATCCCTGCCCTTGCAGAGGAACTCACCACACTTCGATCCCCGGTTATACTTGTAGACCAGAACACCGGCTTTGATGCAACTTGGAACCCAAACTCAGTGGAAGGCCAGGGAGATACCCATGATGGCCTGCACCCTAACTTCATCGGTGAGCGGAAAATGGCCCAGCGCTGGTACGAGGCCATCATGAACGAGGTGATCATCCCGCTCCCCGTGGAACTCTCCGCATTTACTGCGCGCAGCAACCTGCGAGGCGGTGTACTGCTGGAGTGGCAAACAGCCTCTGAAACCGATAATGCCTACTTTGAGGTGCAGCGCTCGCAGAACGGGAAGGAGTTTCTGGAAATAGCCAGGGTGGCGGGCGCAGGCACTACCGTGGTGGCGCAGCACTACACTTTCACCGATTCTGCGGCGATGCCGGGAACCGTATACTACAGGCTAAGGCAGGTGGATACCGATGGCACGAGCAGCCTCTCGAAGGTGGTGCAGGTACACGTAAACGAGCGGCAAGAGCAGCTACAGGTGTTCCCAACCAGCAGCCGGGGGCAAAACGTGTCGGTGCACCTGCAGCATAACCATCCCGCTGAGGTGGCCGAGGTACATGTTTATACAAAGGAAGGAAAACTGGTGCACAAGCTGGAAAACCTGGCGGGCAACAACGGTACTTTTAGCACCAAAATCCTGACGGAGCAACTGTATGGGGCAGGCATTTACCTGGTGCGCGTAACGGCAGGCAATAAAGTATACTTCTCTAAATTTGTGCTGGAAAGGTAATTAATCCTCATCCTGCTCCCGCAGCAGCTGCATCACCTCTTCATCGGAGGTTTGGTAGAACTCTTCGTAAAACTGGCCAACGGCCTGGAAGAATGGCGGCGTGAGCAGGCACACAAACTCATCCACTAGTCCTGAGAAACGCTTTGCGGCCTCGGGCGGCGCCACCGGCACGGCCACCACCACACGTTGGGGTTGCTCTTTCTGCACCAGCTTTACCGTAGCTTCCAGGGTTTTGCCGGTGGCAATGCCATCATCCACAATAATCACTATGCGGTCTTTGAAGGGGATGTGCCGGCGATTGCCCATAAACAGGCTGTACTTCTGCTGTATACTTTCCCGGATGCGTTGCACCTGCGCCTCGATATACTCCTCCGGTACGTCCGGGCGGTGGTCGTAGATGACGCTATCCATACTCACGGCACCGATGGCGAACTCCGGGTTCAGGGGGTGGCCTATTTTTTTGGAAACCGTTACCTCCAGGGGCATGCCCAGTTCTCTGGCAATGGGCGCCGCCACCGGCACGCCTCCCCTTGGGATAGCCAGCACCACGCCCTGCTGGCCTTTATACTTTTGCAGCCGCTGGGCCAGCTGCGCCGCCGCCGTCTCCCTGTTTCGGATCATGTCCATGGTTATTCAGTTTTGAATGTGTGAATGAGTGAATGAGTGGATGGTTATTAGTTGTTGGTTATTGGTAGCCCGTAGTTAAGAGTAGATAGTGTCTTTTGGACGGGATAACCAACGCCTCCATACTTACCACTGCCAATGGTCAGATTCACTCATCCACTCATTCGCTCATTCACCATTATGCTAAGGCCTGTCCTGATGCAGGGGCTGCTGCTTGCCGGGCTTCACATACTTGCGGAACCAGTCGGTGGCAAGCTGGGCCACCATTTCCAGGGCACCCGGTTCCTCGAACAGGTGGGTGGCATCGGGCACAATCTCTACATCTTTAATACACTGCATCTGGTTCTGCGCCTGTATATTCATTTCCAACACGGCTTCGTCCCTGCCGCCCACGATCAGCAATGTAGGTGACATCAGGTCGGGTAAAACGGTGTCGGCCAGGTCGGGCCGCCCGCCACGGCTTACCACGGCTTTTATGATGTCGGGGCCCACGGCTGCGGCAGCTCCAATGGCGGACGCGGCACCGGTGCTCGCTCCAAAGAAGGCGATATTTAAATCTTTTGTGCGGGGATCTTTCTGCACCCAGTACGTGGTGTCTATCAGGCGTCGGGTGAGTTTGGGAATATCAAACCGGTTGCTGTACTCCCGGTCTTCCTCCTCAGTGAGCAAATCGAAAAGCAGGGTGGCGAAACCCGAACGCTGCAGGTGCCCGGCCACAAAGCGGTTGCGGCTGCTGAGGCGGCTGCTGCCACTGCCGTGTGAGAAGATGATCAGTCCAAAGGCATTTTCCGGGATAACCAGATCGCCGATAAGCGCCACGTCCCCCAGCTCCAGGCGGACGCTCTCGTTAAATGTGTAGTTTGCCATAGCTTGTATAGGTATAATCACGGTAAAAACCTGAACACCTGTATACTTACCAGTACGACCGGGCATACCCAAAGTTCGAAAAGTATAACTCCCAGGTAGCCGCGCCACGTATCAGTGCATAAAGCAATGCCCGGAGCCATGCGTTATACTTTATCTATACTTGGATTACTGCTGCTGCTCACCTCCTGCGGCCCGGATGGCAAGCCCGGTATCCTGGGCAGGCTGAGGGTAGACTCGCTGGAGGCGGTACAGGAGGAGCCCCAGCGTGCCGAGCAACCCGAAACTCCCGATACAGCCGCTTTTGCAGCTGCCTTCAACCAGTTTTTCAATGCCCTTCAGTCCGGCGACACGGCGGCCCTGAACAGTTTTGTAGGAGCCGAACACGGACTCTGGCTCATAGAGCAGCCGGGAGCCGTGCCGGCTTACAGCCATTTTAGAAGTATAGAGCAGGTGCAGCGGAAGTACCAGCAACGGCCTTTTACAAGTATAAACCAGGAGGTAAAGGCATGCCAGCTGCAGCACCGCGACACCTTCCCCGGTTTTAATTGTGCCGATATGGACGGTGGCGCCACGGGCTTTGCCGAAGACGGCTGCTTTTATACGTTCAGCACCTCCGGTTTCCAAAGTACAGACATGTGGCAATACGCCGAGCTAAGCGAGCAGCAGGCGCAGCAGGTGCAAGAGCTACAGCAGCAGGTAGAGGCTACGGTGCTGCACACGGGCACCTCCTACCGCTTCCATTTCGGTTACCGCCACGGCCGCTGGCTGCTTCTGTTCGCTGACCTGCGCGTACCCTGCAGCGCCTGAGAAGAGTTTGGGAGTTGGGGAGTTAGAGAGTTGGGGAGTTTGGGAGTTAGAAAGTGATGGGGTTATACTTTGCTTAGCGTTCTGCAGCCTTCATCATATGAATCGGAAATAACGTATGCACGTACCAGTAAATCCATACTTTGATTACCAAGCCCATGCTCCACTTTCTAACTTTCTAACTAAAAAGCTGCAACGTATTGCATCTCTACAACTCTTAAACTCTCTAACTCCCCAACTCCTAAACTCCCAAACTCCCATGGCTTACTACCGACGCTTCGACTACCCTGCTCCCGACCCGGCTATACTTGCCAGGCTCACGGAACAGCAGCGCGAAATGCAGGAGCGCATCGTGCTTCAGAAACCGGCTTTCGATCTGAAGCTGATTGCCGGGTGCGACTCTTCTTTTATCGGCGAGGACACCATACTTTCTGCGTTTATCCTGCTAACCTACCCGGAGTTGGAGGTGGTGGAGAAAGTATGGCATGCCGGTTCGGTAGAGTTGCCCTACATCCCCGGCTTCCTGGCTTTCCGGGAGGCACCCAACCTGCTCAAGGCCTACGAAAAACTGCAGCAGAAACCTGACCTGATCATGGTGGACGGGCACGGCATTTCGCACCCGCGCCGCCTGGGCATTGCCACACACCTGGGCCTGCACCTGAACAAACCCACTATGGGCGTAGCCAAGAAAGTGCTGGTAGGTAAGTATAGAGAGCCCGCCGCAACGAAGGGCTCCATTTCGCCGCTAGAGTATAAAGGAGAGATTATAGCCAACGTGCTCCGCACCAAAGACAATATCAAGCCCGTCTTCGTCTCGCCGGGCCACCTGATGGACCTGGCATCCGCCACAGAGATTGCGCTAAACTGCGCCACCAAGTATAAACTGCCGGAACCTACCCGGCTGGCCGACCATTACGCGGCAGTGTTTAAAAGTGAAGTAAAATAAGCCGCTATAGCTTGATTCTGTCTCTGAAAGCCGGCAGCAGCATTGCCCTCCACATATCCCCTCCAAGTAATTAAGATTGAGCGACTTAGCGATCCAATCGCTATATTTATTTCCCCTATCCTTTTTCCTTCCAATTTCTACCTGGCCCTGTATACGCCGGCTTCCCGGCTGTAGCAATCCGATCCACGCTACCTCAAAGCCATCCTTAATGGCCATTGTTGGGCCTGAGGCCAAAAGAGACATCAATCATATTTCCCGCTGCCTATTGTCATCTTTTACGAGCGTATGGCCACCTACCTTTGTCATATCAAAATAACACAAATAGTATCAAAGGCCCTATAATCATAAAATCATGAAGACTCAAAAATTAACATCGCTACTGGTTGCCGCTGGCCTTTTTCTGGCAACCGGACTCAGCAACATGGTGCTTGCTCAGGATACATACAAACTTGCAGCTAAGCCGGTGCTAACCGTAATGGGCGGCTCCACAATACACGATTGGGAAATGACCTCCGCACAGTCTCAGGGAAAAGCGGTACTGCTGGTGGAAGGATCTACTTTGAAAAGCGTGAAATCGGCCAGTATAACCATGAAGACCGAGTCGCTGAAGAGCGGCAAGGACAAAATGAATGAGATTGCCTACGACGCCCTGAAAGCCAAGAAGTATGCAGACATCACCTTTACGCTGACCTCCTTTAAAAACCTGGACAGTAAAAAGGCGCAGGCAACCGGCAACCTGACCATTGCAGGAACTACCAGACCGGTCACTTTCAATGTGGAATCCAGCGTGAAGGGCGGATCCGTTTTTATGACAGGTGAAACCGCGATCAAATTCTCTGATTTCAACATTACACCGCCAACCGCATTACTGGGCACCGTCAAAACGACCAACGACCTTAAACTTGTCTTCCAGGTTAGCTTCCTGCCAACTGCTATTTAATTAACGAATCAAAAAAGATACTCTTTATTCCTCATACCATGAAAAAGCTCGCACTTTCTTTAAGTTTAATGCTAGGCTTAAGCTTAAGTTCATTCGCACAGGTCACATTTTCTGACATGCCTTATTGGAGACCTTATGATCAAAGAGGGCTCAACACTTTTGAAACAGGCAAAAAAGACACCACCGCTTTTGATGGCATCAAGGTTAGGTTAGGTGGCGGTTTTGCCCAGCAGTTCCAGGGGTTGCAGCACAAGAACACGGCAACGGCCAACATGCAAACACAGGGCAACGGCGAAGTTAACCTGAACCAACTCATGCCCATCGAGAATGGCTTCAACCTGGCATCGGCTAACCTGAACCTGGATGTGCTGCTCGCTGATGGCATCCGCTTAAACCTGATCACGTACCTCTCTTCCCGCCACCACTCTGAGGCTTGGGTGAAAGGCGGTTACATCCAGGTAGACAAAGCGGAATTCCTGAACAGCCCGCTGGTCGACAAACTGTTCGAAAACCTGACCCTGCGTGTAGGCCACATGGAAATTAACTACGGCGACGCGCACTTCAGAAGAACGGACAACGCCCATGCCCTGCAGAACCCGTTTGTAGGAAACTATATCATGGATGCCTTCACGACCGAAATTGGTGCCGAAGCGATCTTCCATTATAAAAACTTCCTGGCAGTAGGCTCTGTTACAGGTGGCGAAGTACAAGGCGGTATCCAGAACCCGGACCAGCGCAAGCCTTCTTTCATCGGTAAACTGGGCTACGACAACCAGCTAAACGAAGACCTGCGGGTAAGATTAACCGGCTCTGTGTACACGACTGCAGGCTCTGTAAGAAACACCCTATATGGTGGCGACCGTGCCGGCTCACGTTACTTCCTGGTAATGGACCCTGCTAAAGTGGCAAGCGGTGCCGCCGTAACCCCTGCTACGCACTTTACTTCCGGCCACATTAACCCGGGTTTAACAAACAGCCTTACCGCGATGGTGATCAACCCCTTCGTGAAGTTCCGCGGTCTGGAGTTCTTCGGTAACTTTGAGCAGGCCAAAGGCAAAGGCAGACTTGGCGCCAACGACGAGCCGGAGGACCGCACCTGGACACAGCTTGGAACTGACCTGGTGTACCGATTTGGCAGCAACGAGAATTTATACCTGGCTGGCCGCTACAATGTAGTGGAGGGACGCTTAGCACCTCTGGCCGCTACTCCAAACGTGCTAAACAATAAAGTAAACCTGGAGCGCGTGCAGGTAGGCGGTGGCTGGTTTGTAACCAAAAACATTGTTACCAAAGTAGAGTATGTGAAGCAGCAGTACAAAGGCTTTGCTCCTACCGATATCCGTCACGGCGGCGAGTTCGATGGCTTTATGATTGAAGGCGCTATCTCTTTCTAAATTATCACTACCATGTTTTCTGTAAGTATCTTTCTGGTTGCTGTCTCTATGCTGAGTGCCGTGGTGCTGCCTAAAAAAGAAGAGTTTGTTGTTATCAAAGGAAACAAGATAACCGTAGCTGCAGGCACTTCACTAGGCAATATAAACTGCGCCTACTCCAGCAGCAGCCAGAAAGATACACTCTTCCTGAACAGGCAGATTCCGCAGCGGGAAAGACTAAGGCTGGCCATACCTGTTAAAGATTTTAACTGTGGCAACCTGCTCCTCGACAAGGATTTTGCCAATACACTTAACGTAAAAGAGTACCCTTCCATTAAGATCGAACTGGTTAGGCTGGATAAGCAAAACAAAGATTACAAAGGGGCGCTCCAACTGGAGGTGGCAGGTAAGACAATCGTGCTAGACGATGTGCAGTTTCAAACCTGCGCTGCTAAAACCACGGACCTGCTGAAGAGCAACATCTGCCTGAACTTCTCTGAAATAGGCCTCGAAACACCTAAAAAGCTCGGCGGATTGTTTAAAGTGGAGGATGAGCTTCGGATTACAGTTGAGTTGCAGGTAAACAAGCAGCAGCCCAAAGCTTATGCGGAGTCAATTGCAACGTACAGAAGTCAATAGAACAGGCAACACCTGCAGCAAGTCGCAGTAGCTGGATTGCTTAGCAGAAAACATACCTTATAGCCCCGGGAGCAGTGCTTTCGGGGCTTTTTCATTCCTCAGGCACCAAAACTTCTCTCCTACTATCTATCGCCCATATAAACTATGGGAGGAGGGCCTCCTTCTTACCTGCCATTATGACCTGAACAATCCAAAAAAACAATTTCAACCTGACATAATTACATGCAAATCCCTGTAATACACCATTGGTGCACCCTTTGATGTTAGGCTCGTAGAACTTAAACCAAGGGGAAAATCAGTAGAGCGATGAACTTTAATAACTATACCATCAAAGCCCAGGAGGCCATTCAAAAGGCCACCGAGATAGCCGGCGGCAACCAGCAGCAGGCGATCGAGACCGGGCATATCTTAAAAGCCATACTGGAGACAGACGAGAACGTCACCAACTTCCTGCTCCAGAAACTCAACATCAACGGCAACATCCTGCACACCAAGCTCGACGAGATCGTGGCAGCTTACCCGAAAGTGAGCGGCGGCAGTCCGTACCTGGCTAATGATGCGGCAGCGGCCCTGCAGAAAGCCACTTCCTACTTAAAAGAATTCGGCGATGAGTATGTGGCCATCGAGCACATGCTGCTGGGGATACTGGCTGGTCGCGATAAGGTGGCTGGCTTGATGAAGGATGTTGGGTTTAATGAGAAGGACCTTAAAAAAGCGATCAAGGAACTACGCGGTGGTGCCAAGGTAACGGATCAGAACGCCGAAGCCAAGTATAACTCGCTCAAGCGCTATGCCCGTAACCTCAACGAGATGGCCCGCAGCGGTAAGATCGACCCGGTGATTGGTCGTGACGAAGAAATTCGCCGCGTGCTGCAGATCCTGAGCCGCCGCACCAAGAACAACCCGGTGCTGCTGGGTGAGCCTGGTGTGGGTAAAACCGCTATCGTGGAAGGTCTGGCGCAACGCATTGTATCCGGCGACGTGCCGGAAAACCTGAAGAACAAAACGCTGATGAGCCTGGACATGGGTCTGCTGGTGGCAGGTGCCAAGTATAAAGGCGAGTTTGAGGAGCGTCTGAAGGCGGTGATCAAAGAGGTGGTGGATGCCGAAGGCGAAATCGTATTGTTCATCGACGAGATCCATACCTTGATTGGTGCCGGTGCGGGTGGCGACAGCGCCATGGACGCCGCCAACCTGCTGAAGCCAGCTTTGGCTCGTGGCGAGCTGCATGCCATCGGTGCGACTACGCTGAAAGAGTATCAGAAGTATATCGAGAAAGACAAAGCCTTGGAGCGTCGTTTCCAGGCGGTAATGGTGGATGAACCAAGCGTACAGGATGCCATTTCCATACTGCGCGGTATCAAGGATAAGTATGAAGTACACCACGGGGTGCGCATTAAGGATGATGCCATCATTGCTTCCGTAGAGTTATCGAATCGCTATATTACCGACCGCTTTTTGCCGGACAAGGCCATTGACCTGATGGACGAAGCGGCGGCCAAGCTGCGCATTGAGATCGACTCGCTGCCGGTAGAACTGGACGAGATTCAGCGCCGCATCATGCAGCTGGAGATTGAGCGGGAGGCCATCCGCCGCGAAAACGACCGCGACAAAGAAGCTGTCCTTTCGAAAGAGATTGCTGAGTTATCCACCAAGCGCGATGACCTGAAAGCCAAGTGGCAGAACGAAAAACAGATCATCGAAGGCATCCAGAAAGAGAAAGAAAACATCGAAAACTATAAGCTCGAAGCCGAGCAGGCCGAACGCAGTGGCGACTATGGCCGCGTGGCGGAGCTGCGTTACGGCAAGATTCAGGAAGCGGAGGCGAAGCTGAAGGAGCTGCAGGAGCAGGTGCGCCAGATGCAGGGCGAGAATCCGATGCTGAAGGAGGAAGTGAACGCCGAAGACATTGCCGAAGTAGTGGCCAAGTGGACCGGTATACCGGTTAGCAAGATGCTGCAATCCGACCGCGAAAAACTGCTGCACCTGGAAGAAGAACTGGGCAAACGCGTAGCCGGTCAGGAAGAAGCGATAGAGGCTATTTCTGATGCGGTGCGTCGAAGCCGCGCCGGTATGCAGGACCCGAAGCGCCCGATCGGTTCGTTCATCTTCCTGGGCACGACCGGTGTGGGTAAAACCGAGCTGGCTAAAGCGCTGGCTGATTACCTGTTCAACGACGAAAACGCGATGGTGCGTATCGACATGAGCGAGTACCAGGAGCGCCATGCCGTGAGCCGTATGATCGGTGCACCTCCGGGCTATGTGGGCTACGATGAGGGCGGTCAGTTGACAGAAGCCGTGCGCCGCAAGCCCTACTCGGTGGTACTGCTCGACGAGATAGAGAAAGCGCACCCGGACGTGTTCAACATCCTGCTGCAGGTGCTCGACGACGGTCGCCTGACCGACAGCAAAGGCCGTGTGGTGAACTTCAAGAACACGATCATCATCATGACCTCGAACATCGGTTCGCACATCATTCAGTCTAATTTTGAGACCATGGATGAGTTCAACCACGACGAAGTGATCGAGCGTACCAAGGATGAAGTCTTCGAATTGCTGAAGAAGTCGGTAAGGCCGGAGTTCCTGAACCGAATTGATGAACTGGTGATGTTCCGTCCATTGAGCCGGGGCGATATCCGCAAAATTGTGCAGATCCAGTTCGGACACATCCAGGATCGCCTGGAAGAAGCCGGTATCCGCCTCATCGCGACTGACGAGGTACTGGATTACCTGGGCGAGCAGGGCTACGATCCGCAGTTCGGCGCACGTCCGCTGAAGCGCGTAATCCAGCGCCAGGTACTCAACGAATTGTCGAAAGAGATCCTGGCCGGCACCATCAGCAAAGACGCTGTAGTGGAGGCTGTGCTGGAAGGCGGCAAGATCAGGTTCAATAACATTGATGTGGAGATTCCGACCGACAAGTAAGTATAAGTTTAAAGTATAGCTGCAACCCCCGCTATTCCATTGGAGTGGCGGGGGTTTGTATTTTTCTACCGCGAGCTTTCAGCTCGTGGTTTTGCCTGAGGCCAGCTTTCAGCTGGCGAAAGTATAAAGAACAGATTACACCAGCTGAAAGCTGGCACTGTGGGGAACCACGAGCTGAAAGCTCGCGATAGGAGATCATTCTATCAAGATAACATCAACCAAGCCTTTTTTGCCAGCATAGTCTCTTGCGCTGCTGTAGAGGTACTCCCAGGGTTCTTCCACAAAACCAGCCTCAACAGGGTTCTGGTGCAGGTAGTCGAGGCGCTGCTGCATCATCTGGTTGGTGGATAATTCAATAGGGTGGTTATGGTGCTGCCAAAACTGAAAGGTCTCAATGTTTGGATTCAGCCTGCCAGCTCTCCGGAACATCCACAGCATCCTTTCCTTCCGGCTTTCCTGGTTATGCTCTTCTATTAGCTGAAGTATGGCCTTAGCTGTGTGCCGTTTCATATCCCGCATTATACCTTCGATGGGTTCTTTGTTGCTGCCTATAATTAAATGCACATGGCTGCTCATCAGGCACCAGGCATATACTTCCAGCCCTTTGTGTTTGATGCAGTACTGCAGGCTTTCTGTTACCACATCTTTATACTCCCGCCGTACAAACACATCCATCCAGTTCACGACAGCAAACGACACAAAGTATAACTTCGACTGGTCCCGGAATTTATAGTTGCGGCTCATGCCTTCCTTAACTGAACAGCAGAAAGTATAGTTACAGTTAACTATTCTCTACCGCGAGCTTTCAGCTCGTGGTGGTACATGATGCCAGCTTGTAGCTAGCGAAAGTATAAAGCAACGCTAGCGACAAGCTGGCCCCACATTCGTTCCAAGCCGGAAGCTTGAATTAGGCGTACTTATTTTATATTTTGCATAATCTATACTTTAAAGAAAATGCAAAACAAAGTTTATACTTTCCTCCTGCTCCTCGCCCTTTCCATACTTTCGGCCGAGGCTGCCAAAGTAGATACGCTGGTGATCCAGAGCCCCTCGATGCAGAAAACGCTGAAAGCAGGCGTGGTAACCCCGGACGGCCATCAGAAGAAAAAGAACGGCCCTTACCCGGTTTTATACTTGCTGCACGGCTACAGCGGCAATTTCAGCAACTGGCTGAAGAGCACCCCTCAGAAAGACCTGCTGCAGCAGATGGCCGATAAGTACCAGCTCATCATCGTTACCCCGGATGGCGGCTTCAGCAGCTGGTACTACGACAGTCCGGTAGACAAGGCCAGCCAGTACGAGACGTTCATCACGCAGGAGCTCCGGCAGGAGGTGGAAAGCAAGTATAAAACCATCAGCGACAGGAGCGGCCGATTCATTTCCGGCCTGAGCATGGGCGGGCACGGCGCTTTATACTTATCGTCGCGCCACCCGGATATCTATACAGCGGCCGGAAGTATGAGCGGCGCCCTGAATATAAACAGCATAGCACATGAAAACCTGCTCAAAAGTATAGAAGCGGTGCTGGGGCCAAAACCAGAGAACCAGGAGCTGTTTCGCCAGAGCTCCGTGGTGCACATGGTGCCGCAGCTAAAGGCCAGTGGCGTTAAGTTTATGATCGATTGCGGCGTGGATGACTTCCTGATAGAGGATAACCGCGAGCTGCACCGCCGCCTGGTGTACGAGAAGGTGCCCCACGAATACATCGAGCGCCCGGGCGCCCACACCTGGGCTTACTGGGGCGAGGCACTGGAGTATCACTTGCTGTTCTTCCAGAAAGTTCGGGCGGAGGCGCTGGCGCAGTAAGTAAATAAGTATAAAAACGCCCGCTGACCTTAATACCAGCGGGCGTTTCCGTTTCTATTCCTCCCCTGTCAGCACCCACTGCATGGCCTTCTCGCGCTCATGCAGCTCGTAATAGCGCACGCCTTTCTTCTTTACCGGGCTGATAAGGTTGGCCGCCCACTTCTGCCATACTTTCTCGCCCACCATCGCCACGCGATCGTACGCACGGCCATGCACCAGGTCGAACAGGGCATTTTCGAGCGCTGCGCCAGGCTTCACCCAGTTCAGGTTCACCATCTCGTAGTATAAACGGGCGGCGCCATATTGCTTCATCCGATCCCGGATCAGGTCGCGGTACAGATCAAAATCCTCGTTCGTCAGCTCACCGCTCACCCGCACGGCCAGCATATCGTCTTTTGTTTCGGGCAGGATCTCCAGCATGGCATTTATACTTTATCTAGTCCCTGAACACGATATTTACCGGCTTCTGCACCTGCCCCTCATGGCCGGTAGCCGCGAGTTTGCCGGTGGCTTTGTCTATTTTAAAAGAGGTGATGCTGTTGGAGCGTTCGTTGGCTACCAAAAGTATGTTTCCGGAGGGGTCGATGGCGAAATCGCGGGGCCAATCGCCGCCGGTGCTCATGTGCTGCACCGGTGTTAATTTGCTCCCGCCTTCCTCAAGCGCAAACACGGCTATACTGTTATGGCCCCGGTTAGAGGCATACAGGGACTTGCCATCAGCCGATACCTTAATGGCTGCGGGGAAACTATCGCCTTTAAATTCAGCAGGAAGCGTTGTCAGCGTTTGTTCTTCCGAGAACGTTCCTTTGCCAGCGTCATACTTCATTACTGTTACCATGGAGTTGAGTTCGTGCACCAGGTAGGCATACTTGCCGCTGGGGTGGAAAGCCATGTGGCGTGGCCCTGCCCCCGGCTCTGAAGTATAAGCTACCGCTGGTGAGTGCTGCACCAGCTTTCCGTCCTCTACTTTGTAAGCAAACACTTTATCTGCCCCCAGGTCCACAGCATAGACATACTTGCCATCTGGCGAGGGCGCAATATAATGGGCATGAGGCCCCTTCTGCCGCTCCTGGTTTGGGCCGGAGCCCTTGTGCTGCACCGCGCTTGGCTGGCCGAGCTGCCCGTTATCCTGCAGTGGCAGCGCTGCCACGTTGCCGCCACTGTAGTTGGCCACCAGCACCGTGTTATCAGCTATAGAGATATAGCACGGCGCGCCTCCCTCTGAGGGCATCTGGTTCAGCAGTTTCAGCTCTTTCCCGTCCTCTCCAACCTCAAAGGCACTCACAGCGCCGCTCTTTTTCCCCTCGAACTCCTGCGTCTCGTTCACCGCGTACAGATATTTGCCAGCGTCATCCAGCGTCAGGTACGAAGGGTTCTCTCCGGCCTTAAACCCGCTCTCGTGCGTCAGCTCGCCGGTTTCGGGGTTCAGGCTGTACAGGTGTATACTTTCCGCATCGGGTTTGGCATAGGTGCCCACGTATAGCTTAGTCGTTTTCATTGTTTGAGGTTCTGATGTTTCTGTAGCTACTGTATTTTGCGGCTCAGTAGTTTGGTTACAGCCAGCCAGCGCCAGTACCATACCGGCAAGTGCCAGTACTGTTGTGTTTACCAGCTTTCGCGGGTTTAGGTTAAAAAGCTTGTGCATTGTGTATAAGGTTTGAGGGTGATGCTTCTGTTAAAGGTATAAAATCCTGTCCAGGAAGTATAAGTACGGGAATTTTTCTGCCGGTGGTTTAAAGGATAAAAGAGCGCCATGTATAAGTGAACTATCGGGTCCAACCACCCCTGCCCCTCAGAGCTGCGCTCGCTACCTCCGACCTCTCGTTCTCGGTAGTCTAAGGAGAGGAATTTTCACCCCACCCCAGCCCTCCCCTAAAAACAGGGGAGGGAGTTTGTACTTGCTCCTTTCCCTGTCATCTCGAGTACTCTTGAGGCGGGAGCCGAAGAGAGCCAGCGTAGCTGTGAGAGATCTATCGGGAATTCTAATTAGATCTCTCCCAAAGGTCGAGATGATAGCAAGGGTGGGAGCTATCGAACCTGTTCCTATTCCTTGTCCAGAAAAGGATTATCATCCCCCTGCCCCCTTCCAAGGGGGACTTGGTTCAAGTTGCAAAGCAGTGGCTATCGAATCTGATCCCAGTCCTTGGGTTGAGCGCCTTCTATTGATGCGGTGCTGAGCTTGCTCAGCAGCCCGGAGCGACAGCGAGGAGCAGCTTCAATAGACAGTGCGATGCCAAAGGACGAGGCCTCCCGGCCTGGAGGGAGCCAAAGTATGAATTGAAACGAGCAGCTTGTAAGGCTGAGGATGAACGGAAGCTACAAAGTATAGCTTGTTTCAAGAAGCGGGAAGCGATGGCTAAGCGAAGGCACAAGCGGACGCGTGCGCCAGTGAAAGTTTAAAGTACAGCAGCAAGTATAAACTGAAGTATAAAAGTATAGCCAAAGGTAAATCAACGGCTCTTTCGGATTGCAAATCCGAAAGAGCGGAAATGAAGGAAGCAGCGGCTATGAGAGTATAGCCAAAGTATGAAGTATGGCTCTGCGAGCCAGTCGGGTTACAAACCCGACATCATAGAAGGCACGGGTTGCAAACCCGCACCAGCGATCGTGTGAAGAATAAACCAGCAAGTATAGCCCAAGTATAACTCAAACCAAAGTCATCAGCAGCTATAAAAATCATCGGATTCATAGCGGTAAATCGCTCCTTCATCGATTTACCTGCCACTGCTGCTGCTCTTCCCTGCCACAGCATTGCATATGTAGCTACAGATGCGTAATTTGCCACATAGCAGTATTTACATTTAAATATACTTGAGCGGTGTCATCTGTCTTTTCTACTTATATTGAGCTAGGCTTTAACCACATCTTTGATTTTAAAGCCTATGACCACATGCTGTTTTTGCTGGCTCTGAGCGCCATTTACACGCTGCAGGACTGGAAAAAAGTGCTTGCCCTGGTTACCAGCTTTACCATTGGCCACAGCGTTACGCTGGCACTGGCCACCCTGAACATCATCAGGTTCGACGCGGCCCTGATCGAGTTCCTGATTCCGGCCACCATTCTTTTCACCTGCATCATCAACTTCTTCAAGCTGAAAGGCGCAGCCTCCAAGCAGGGCACCGTCCTGTCGCTGCACAACCTGATGGCTGTTATATTTGGCCTGATCCATGGCATGGGTTTCTCCAACTTCCTGCGCCAAATGCTGGGACGCAACGGCAACATCTGGCAGCAGCTGCTGGCCTTTAACATCGGCATAGAGCTGGGGCAGTTGCTGATCGTGGGGGTACTTCTGCTGGCGGGCTTCCTGATCATGACGGTGTTCCGGGCCAAGAAGCGCGACTGGATCATGGTGCTTTCAAGCGCCGCAGCCGGTATTTCGCTCATCCTGATGATGGAAACGAACATATTCTAACCTTCATACTTTAAAACTCTAACATCGACTCACCCCTAACCTATACTTCATCACCTAACCAATACCACATGAGAAACCTTATAGCAGGCCTGGCCCTTGTTGGCTTAGTGGCAGGCCCGATGGCGGCACTGGCACAGGACACCAAGTTTGCCCAGCTGGGGCAGGAACTGCCAACGCCTAACGCCTACCGTACGGCCTCGGGCGCCCCGGGCCATCAATACTGGCAGCAGCGTGCCGATTACAACATCAAAGTTGAGCTGGATGACGCGAACCAGTCCATTACCGGCACCGAGACCATCACTTACACCAACAACTCGCCGGACGTGCTTTCTTACCTGTGGGTGCAACTGGACCAGAACATCTTTGAGCCTAACTCGATGAGCAACCTGACGCAGACGGCGGAGCTGAAGAAGGACATGTCGCTGCGCGCTGTGGAGTACATGACGCGCGAGAAGTTCGACGGCGGCTTTAAGATCAGCAAAGTGGCAGACCGTGGCGGCAAAGCGCTCTCCTATACCATCAACAACACCATGATGCGGATCGACCTGCCCACGCCGCTGAAGCCGAAGCAGAGCATTACTTTCAGCATCGATTGGAAAAACAACATCAACAACCAGAAAACATTGGGCGGCCGCTCGGGCTACGAGTATTTCCCGGAGGACGACAACTACCTCTACGAGATGGCCCAGTGGTTCCCGCGCATGGCCGTGTACGACGACGTGAACGGGTGGCAGCACAAGCAGTTTTTGGGCAGCGGCGAGTTTGCCTTGCCTTTCGGAGACTATAAAGTAAGCATCACCGTGCCTGCCGACCACGTGGTAGCCGCCACCGGCGAGCTGCAGAATGCCAGCCAGGTACTTTCCTCCACCCACCAGAAACGCTGGGCAGAAGCCGCCAAAAGCAACAAACCGGTGGTGATCGTGACGCAGGAGGAGGCCGAAAAAGCTGAGAAAACCAAGGCGAAGAACAAGAAAACCTGGGTATACTCCGCCGATAACGTGCGAGACTTTGCCTGGGCCAGCTCCCGTAAGTTTATCTGGGACGCCATGAACGTGAAAGTGGGTGGCAAGAACGTGCTCGCCATGTCCTACTACCCGAAGGAGGGCAACCCGCTATGGGGGCAGTACTCTACCGAGGCCGTGGCGCATACGCTGGAAGTATACTCCAGGCACACCATCGACTACCCTTACCCGGTGGCTATTTCGGTGCACGGCCCGGTGGGCGGCATGGAGTACCCGATGATCTCCTTTAACGGCTACCGCCCCGAGCCTGATGGCACCTACACCGACCGCCTGAAGTATGGTTTGATCTCGGTGATCATCCACGAGGTGGGCCATAACTTCTTCCCGATGATCATTAACTCGGATGAGCGCCAATGGACATGGATGGACGAAGGCCTGAACACCTTTATGCAGTACCTGGCTGAGCAGGAATGGGAGCGCACTTACCCATCGCGCCGTGGCGAACCGCAGGATATTGTGGAATACATGAAGAGCGCCAAGAATACACAGGTGCCGATCATGACCAACTCGGAGTCGGTGTTGCAGTTTGGCAACAACGCTTACGGCAAGCCGGCCACAGCCCTGAATGTTTTACGTGAAACAGTGATGGGCCGCGAGCTCTTCGACTATGCCTTTAAGGAATACGCTAAGCGCTGGGCCTTTAAGCACCCGATGCCTGCCGATTTCTTTAGAACGATGGAAGATGCCTCCGGCGTGGACCTGGACTGGTTCTGGAGAGGCTGGTTCTACACCACCGACCACACCGACATTGCCCTAGCGGACGTGAAATGGTATACGATCGACTCGCAGGATCCGGCTTTTGTAAACGCACAGCTGCGCGAGCAGCAGAACAAAGCGCCTAAAACCCTGTCGCAGCAGCGCAACCTGACCGATATCAAGAAAACACGTGTAGAACTGCGCCCTGAGCTGAATGACTTCTACAACACTTATGACCCGCTGGCTACCACTGCCGCCGACGAGCAGGCCTACCGCCAGTTCCTGGGCCAGCTGACGCCAGAGCAGAAGGAGAAGCTGAACTCCGGCCTGAACTTCTACGAGGTGAGCTTCGAGAACCTGGGTGGCCTGGTCATGCCGCTGATCGTGCGCATGGCGTATGAGGATGGTTCTGAGGAAGTGGTGAACATCCCGGCGGAGATCTGGCGCTACAACAACGACCAGATCACAAAGGTATTCATTACCGAGAAGCCGGTGGTAAGCTTTGAGCTGGATCCCTACCTGCAGACAGCTGACACGGACCTGTCGAACAACGCCTTCCCGCGCAAAGTGTCTCCATCCCGCTTCGAACTGTTCAAGCAGCAGAACACCCGCCTGAACCCGATGCAACGTGAGCGCACCCCAAGCAGCAGCAGTAGCAGCCAAAGCGGCAGCGGTCAGTAAGCTGTACTGAAGCCAACAAAAAAGCGCCTGCAGATGAGCTCTGCAGGCGCTTTTTTATTTCATACTTTTCAGGTGCTCATTTAAAACCACCACTATCTGACCGGGCATCAATCTGCCTCATACTTATCAATGAACTTGCGCCGGACCCTATCGCCGCGTCGCACGAACGGACGAATGATCAGGCGGGTGCCGTTTTCGTAGGTAAAGAACCTATAGGCCCAGTTGCTAAGCACCACCAGCTTGTTCCGGAAACCCACCAGCGCCATTACGTGCACGAACAGCCAGACAATCCAGGCAAAAAAGCCTCCAAAGTGCAGGTTGCCCGGCAAATCAGCCACGGCACGGTTACGACCAATGATCGCCAGGGAGCCCTTGTCTTTATACTTGAAAGGCTCCAGCGCCTCCCCGCGCAACAGGCGCGGCAGGTTCTTGCCCAGCAGCTTGCCTTGCTGAATGGCCGGCTGCGCCACGCCGGGGTGCCCCTTCGGGAACTCAGGCGTCTTCATAAAAGCAATGTCGCCAATGGCGAAGACATTATCGAAGCCCAGCACCTGGCTGTACTCGTTCACAAGGATGCGCCCCCGCTCTACCGATGTCTCCGGCAGACCATCCACCAGGGCCCCGGCCACACCGGCTGCCCAGATAAGCGTATTCGTTTTGATCTGCTCCCCGTTCTTTAGCGTCGCCACATCGCCGTCGTAGGAGCTGACCAGGGTGCCCAGGCGCATGTCCACGCCCAACTCCTTGAGGTATTTGTAGGTTTTCTCGCTTGCTTCCGCCGACATGGGCGGCAGCACACGGTCCATGCCTTCTACCAGGATGATGTTCATCTTGCCGAAGTCAAGGCCGGGGTAGTCGGTGGGCAGCACGTGGCTCCGCATCTCGGCGAGCGAGCCCGCCAGCTCCACCCCCGTCGGGCCAGCCCCCACAATCACGAAGTTCATGAGCGCCTGCCGCATTTCGGCATCTCTGGTCATGTTAGCCTGCTCAAAGCACTGCAGTATCTGGCTGCGCAGGTTTAGGGCCTCTGGCACCTGCTTGAGCGGGAAGGAGAACTTCTTGATCTGGTCGTTGCCGAAGTAGTTCGGTTTGGTGCCCGTAGCAATTACCAGGTAATCGTAGGAGATATCCCCGATCACTGTGGAAACAACCCTGGCTGTTGGGTCAACGCCCGTAACCTTCACCAACCTGAAATGGAAGTCCGGATACTTATCCGAGCCGAACATCTTGCGTAGCGGCTCGGCGATGGAGTCGGGCTCCAGACCGGCAGTGGCCACCTGGTAGAGGAGCGGCCAGAAACCATGGTAGTTCTGCCTGTCAAACATCACCACCTGGAAGTCCTTGTTGGGTAGCTTTTTGGCAAGGTTAATACCCCCGAAGCCTCCTCCAATAATAACGACGCGGGGCTTGGTAGAGTCAGGGATGTTAAGGGAGAGTTGTTCCGGTTCAAGCATAGTATATCTTGTTATGTATAGTAGTGGTATAAAGGTGCCTGCACATTATACTGGTATATACGCAAAACACCTTATGGCAACAAACGCATAGCGAAATTGTTCGTTGCCAAAACGGCCTCTGCTGTATGCAAAAGCCATAAATTATACTATACCTATACTTGCCGAAGCAAGTGCAGCATTGCACTTAAAATAAAGGAAATTTACTTATTGCCGTTAATAAGGCCGCGGAGCAGCTCCGGGATAGCCAGCATATTCACCGTAGGGGCCATAATACGGTTTTGCTGGTGCTGTATTTGCTGGTTTTGCCAGAAACGGTAGTTCTGCGCGTCGCTCATCGGGGTGATGCGGGCCAGCTCTTCCAGACGACGCGGGTCCAGGTCGCGGGTAATGATGGCATTGCCCCTGTCGGGTAGCCGTACGTTGGCCACGGCCTCCTTAAAATCACGCTCGGTTGGCCACGGGAATACCTCCACTGTGGGCAGTTCGGTTGGGTCCTCCTGCATCTGCATGATAATCGAGTAGCTCTGGCGCTCGTAGTTCTCAGGGATGATGAGGTACTGCGACTTAAAGCCCAGCGCAGCGAAAAGCACGCTGTCGCCAGCCAGCACCGGCATCGAGAAATAGCCGTAATCGTTGGTATAGGTGCCGCGGTTGGTGCCCGGCACGTAAACGCCTGCCCCTGCCACGCCATACAGGCTGTCGCCGGTGGCCACAAAGCCCGACAGCTGCACCACGCGCTGCTTACTTTGCGCCTGCGCCTGGTCGGGTGCCAGCAGCAGCAAAACCAGCGGGAGCCACAACCACTTCAGTATGTTAGGAAAGCGGACATGAAGTATGGCGGGAAAGATCATAGGATACAATTATACTTATTAATTCTTTTATAATAGCCACTTTTGGCTAAATTTGTTCAGGCTGCCCCTAGCCACCACCACTGCCCTATGAGACTAAAACACTTCAGCCTGGCCTTCGGGCAGCAGATCCTAAAGGCACTTGCCGACGAGTCCAGGCTCCGCATCCTGCACCTGATTCTGCGCAACCGCGAGATGTGCACCTCCGACCTGGAACAGGTGCTGGACTTTACGCAGACCAAGACCTCGCGCCACCTGGCTTACCTGCGCAATGCCGGGCTGGTAGCCCCCCGCAAGCTGGACCAATGGGTGTATTATGGTGTTAAGGAGGAGGCTGCCGACTTCGTGAACCAGATTTTCACCTACATGGAGCGCGACACGGCCCTGCAGAAAGACCTGGAAGTATACCATATTTTATACTCTAACCGCGAGCTGGCCGTTACAAAGCTGCAGAACCGCCGCTGGATACCTTCTTAAGAGGGCACGCAAAGTATAACTCCCGAACCAATGTTTTAGTATGGCAGTTCCACCGCGCGCCTTTACTTTCTCCTCCGTTCCCGAAACATCCGCCCTGCAATGGCGTTGTACTCTTACCTAAGCCCCTACTTATTTCCTTTATGAAGACCTACACACACATCCTCTTTGACCTGGACCATACTTTGTGGGATTTTGAGAAGAACTCAGAGGAGACCCTTTATACTTTATATGAGCAGTTTGAGCTGGCAAAGCACGGCAAGTTTACGTGCGACTCGTTCTACCGCAAGTATAAATTCGTGAATACCCGCCTCTGGGACCTCTATAACAGAGGCAGGATCTCGCAGCAGGAGCTGCGCCGGAGCCGCTTTGTGAAAACCCTGACCGGCCTGGGACTGGCCGAGCACGAGGTGCCCGAGGGTATCTCGGAGGCGTACATTGCGCTTTGCCCCACCAAAACGGCGGTGTTCCCCTATACCTACGACGTGCTGCAATACCTGCAGCCAAAGTATGGGCTCCACATCATCACCAACGGCTTCAAGGAGGTGCAGCAGGTAAAAATGAGCGCGGCTATGCTCCACGATTACTTCGGGGAGGTGGTTACCTCGGAGTGCTGCGGGTACAAAAAGCCGGACCAGCGCATGTTCCACCACCTGCTGGACCGGGTGAACGTGCGCCCCGAGGAGTGCCTGATGGTCGGCGACAACTACGAGTGCGACATTGAGGGCGCCCGCAGCGCCGGCATAGACCAGGTATACTTTAACCCCGAGAAGAGCAAGGCCCGCAAAAGGCCCAAGCCAACGTATGAGATCAGCTGCCTGAGCGAGCTGAAACGGATTCTATAAAAAATCAAAAAGGGCGATGGAAAACCACCGCCCTTTCTGTTTATACTTGGCTGTATACTTAGTCTTTAATGTCGGCTGCCGTTTCCAGCGACCTGAACTCGGACTGCAGCATTTTGATCTTGCCCTTGTCATCGGTGCCGAGTTCTTTTTCTACTGTCTCCTTGTGTGCGTTTAGCCTTTCCAGCACATTCTTGGCGTTTTGCCACTCTTCGTCACCCCAGGCGCCTTTCTGCTCGCGCACATTCTCCATAAAAGTGATGTAGGCCTGGCGCGTGTTAGCCGCCGTTATGGTGCTGATATCGGCAAACTCACCCAGCAGCTCCTGCTGCATGGGCAGCTTATCGTCTTGCAGGGTTACTACCACCGTCTCAGCTTTGGCAGATGTAAGGTTTGTAGCTTCGGCAGCAAAAGAAAAGCCTAAGGCTGCTGCCAACATTACTTTTGCGTACGTTTTATTCGATTTTTTCATAATTCTTAAAATTTGGTAACACAGCCGCTGCCTACAGGCAAGGGCCGGAACCTTATACGCAATAGAGTGCAATTTTTGTTACACTCAAGCTCCATATAAACTCAGCAAACCTTACCTTTTTACGTTATATTAAAGGATTTTGCACAAAAAAGCACGCACACCAGTGCAATTCTACTTAACAAAGGGACTTGTATCTTAACGCTTTCGCAACACATGGACGGCACACGATGAATGGTAAAAGCAAATCAGGTATTGACCTATACACAAAAGCCGTAGAAAAGTATACCTGATTAATCGGCTGGCATGAAATGATAAGCTGTAAACATGGCTGACATAAAAAAATATGGCCTACAGATTGCGTCCTGCAATCTGTAGGCCATAGTCAGTTCTGCCTCCTTACAGCTCCTGCTGCTACATGGAGCTTTGATTTTGCACGGTTATGGTATGCCCTCCCCGTCCTGCGGCATTGAAGACCCGTAGCTTCACTGCTCCGGTTGCCACAATAGGCTCGGTGTAGGCAGGGCTGGTTTTGGTTGGCTCTGTGCCGTCCGTCGTGTATCGGATGGTAAAGCCTGGGAACTGCACATTGGCCGCTACCTTTCCGTCTACCACCTTTGCACCCGCCGTCGGGATTCTGTACCCATACCCTCCTGCGAAGTGATCCAGCCGTGGCAGCTCCCGCTTACCTACCACGTTGATAAACTCAGACCAGGCCTGGCTGTAAAGCTTTTCGCTTGTTGCCGGGGCTTTTTCTTTGGCCCAGTCAGGGTCTTTCGCCCAGGCGCGCTCGGCCACGCCCAGCAGTTTGGGCAGCAGTTTATACTCGAAGTCTTCGGTGGTAATATTCGTCTCAGACCAGAGCGGCGCTTCAATGCCCACAATATTTGCCTTTCCTTTCTCCGTCAGTGCCTCCTTGCTCTTGATGATGGACCGGTCCAGCGGATTACCCTTATCATCCTCCTTCAGGTTGCGGAGGTAATCGTAGGGTATAAAGTAAAACGGTTTGTCGATGTCTACATAGCCGCCCCAGTAGAGGCCTGGCTCACTATAGGAAGGGTTATAGGCAAGGTCCAGGTAAAAGTGGGTCACCCCAGTCAGGATGACTTTATACCCGGCATTCGCCATGCGGTAAGCCAGGTCCTCGGCACCTGAGCCAGGATTGTTTTTCCATACATTCACGTGGAAGTTTTCAGAGGCGAACTGCTGGTTCGGCACCCAATTCACCTTTTCGTTCTTAACTTCTTTTCGCAGCCCTATTTCCTCCCAGCCCGACAGGTACAGGCCGCGCTCCTGCAGCATCTGGTTTACCTTGTCGAAATAGTAATACCACAGGTCGTCTGCGTTTTTAACCTTTGGGTTCTGGCTGATAAGACGCTGTACGGAGGGCGATTTCTCCCACACGCCTGCCGGCACCTCATCCCCCCCAAAGTGTATGGTGTGCAGTGGCGCTTCTGCCTCTTTATACATGCTCCTGATCTCATCCACCACTGTCTCCAGGAAGTTGTAGGTAGAAGGCAGCGACACATCCATGATGTTGTCGTTCCAGCCCTGCACCGAGCGGTAAACCGACTTATCGTTCAGGTCGCGCAGCAGGTAGCGTTCCGCTTCCTCCTTCTTACCCTCGTCCATCAGTTTCATGTAGCGGGCATCCATGGCCTTTATGGCAGCCCTGGCGTGGCCCGGAGTCTCAATCTCCGGGATCACCTCGATGTGGCGGTCGCGCGCATACTGGAGTATCTCGATAAAGTCTTCCCTGCTGTAAAAGCCCGTGCCTGCTTTATTGCTTGCATCCGGGCCGGAGCCGTAAGAAGGCACAATGCTGCTTCTGCCATCGGTAGTATGGGCACGCGTGCCGCCCACAGCGGTAAGCTCCGGCAACGGACGAATTTCAAGGCGCCATCCCTCGTCCTCGCTGAAGTGGAAATGCAGCTTGTTCATCTTGTACAGGGCCATCACGTCCAACACCTTCAGCACCTCCGCCTTAGGCTGAAAGTTGCGGGCCATGTCCATCATGAAACCTCTGTACCCAAAGCGCGGGGCGTCCTTCACTTCTACGCCTGCCACTTCTACAGTAGCTGCCTTGCCCGCGTAAGCGGTAGCCGGCAGCAGCGTTTTAAGCGACTGCACACCGTAGAAAGCGCCGGCAGGTGAGGAAGCGGTGATCTCTATCCGCTCCGGGTTTACACTTAATGTATACTCTTCTGCTCCCATGCCAGGCTTTTTCCTGAGAAAAATTGCCTTGCCGGTAGCACTGCTCTGTACGGCAGGTTTCTGCCCCAAGGCTGTAGCCAGTACCGTTGACAGGTGCTCGGCTTCTCTTCTGAAGGCTGCATCGGCTACCACACTTACCTTTGCGTCTACAATAAAAGGCTTTCCTTTTTCCTGGTACGAAACCGGAGTCGGGAAAACTTTGGTCAGCGCTGTCGCCGGCAGGTCCTGTATAGCGGCATTAGCCTCATAAACCTTCGCTGCGAACTGTTGCGTGGCCTCCTCGAAGTGCTTACCCGGCTCAATTTCCAGCGAAACAGGAATGCCTTTCCCCGGCTCCGCATCATAAACGATATAGAACCCTCTAGGGAAGTTGGAGACATTGCGGACAGCGCGGCCCAGCACCTCTACTGTACCCGACGCACCAGGCGCTATTGCCTCGAACTCGGGCCCCGGCGCCAGGAAGTGCAGGTCGCCGTTGAAGTGCTCTATGGTCGCCACCGTAGAATCAGCCGCTTTCAGTGCGCCTCCGTTAAAATAGAGCTTCCACCCTTTGGCAGGCAGTGCCTCCTGACCGTTATTGGTGATCGTTAATACCGACCGGGATTGCCCCCTGTTCTGGTATTGGTTTTCGGCCAGCTCTAACTTCAGGCTCAGGCCCTGCGCTTCTGCCCCCGTTTCACTGGCAGCCGACACGGCAGTGGTATCCGAGGAAATCTGGGAGCAACTCATAAGCATGGCCTGGGCGAGCAGCCATACTCCTACGGTTAGTTTTTTCATATCTTCTGTTTGTATAAGACCAAGTGGACAATGCGTCACTTACTCGCTATCAATTTATAAATAATTTAGAGATATAATAAAATAGGTATAGCTAGATTTAGCAACACCAGGCAGAAAGTATAGCCACGACACCTGCTGCGCTTACGGAAGCCATCCTTACGCATGCCCAAGGTATAATGCCACACCCCGGCTAAAGCTCTCGCCGGTTCATGCCAAAAAATCAAATAATAAGCCTTATCTTTGTCTAGATGGCCTTCAGGGGCCGTATTTAAAGTATACACATTTAATTCTGAATCTGTAACGATATACGTAATGGCAACCGGATTTTTTAGAGTACCTACCCCAGTAAATGAGCCTGTAAAATCGTATGCACCGGGCTCCCCGGAGCGCGAGGAACTACAGCGCACCTATAAAGAACTGAAGTCGCAGCAGTTGGATGTGCCCATGTACATCGGCGGCGACAAGGTGTACACCGACAACAAGAAGCCCCTGGTGCAGCCGCACGACCACCAGCACATACTTGGTCACTTCAGCGAGGGCGACGCGTCTCACGTGGAACAGGCGATAAACGCGGCGCTTGCCGCACGCGAGGCTTGGGCCGCTATGGGCTGGGAACACCGCATCAGCATTTTCCTGAAGGCTGCTGAGCTGCTGGCCGGCCCCTGGAGAGCAAGATTGAATGCCGCTACCATGCTGGGCCAGTCCAAGAACGCCTACCAGGCCGAGATCGACTCTGCCTGCGAGCTAGTCGACTTTTTGCGCTTCAACGCCGAGTATGCTACCGAGATTTACCACATGCAGCCGGAGTCATCGCCGGGCGTTTGGAACCGCATGGAGCACCGCCCACTCGAAGGCTTTGTATTTGCGCTCACGCCATTTAACTTCACGGCTATCGCCGGCAACCTGCCTTCTTCTGTGGCCATGATGGGCAACGTGGTGGTTTGGAAACCTGCCAACACGCAAATTTACGCTGCCCAGATGATCATGGAGCTGTTCCGCGAAGCCGGCCTTCCGGATGGCGTGATCAACCTGGTGTACGTGGACGGCCCAACGGCCGGAGACGTGATCTTCAACCACGCTGACTTTGCCGGCATCCACTTTACGGGCAGTACCGGCGTGTTCCAGAACATCTGGAAAACGATTGGCAACAACATCCACAAGTATAAGACATACCCACGCATCGTAGGCGAGACCGGCGGCAAGGACTTCATACTTGCCCATAAGTCTGCCGATGCCAAGGCACTGGCTACGGCCATCTCGCGCGGCGCGTTTGAGTTCCAAGGCCAGAAGTGCTCCGCGGCCTCGCGTGCCTACATTCCGAGCAACCTGTGGGACGAGGTACGAGAATATGTGATCGAAGACCTGAAGACGTTTAAAATGGGCGCGCCAGAGGACTTCGGCAACTTCATCAACGCCGTGATCGACGAGAAGTCGTTCGACAAGATTGCCCGCTACATCGACAATGCCAAAGAGAGCAACGAGGTAGAGGTAATCGCCGGCGGCAACTACGACAAGTCGAAAGGCTACTTCATCGAGCCAACTGTGCTGCTCTCGCACAACCCGCAGTACATTACCATGTGCGAGGAGATCTTTGGCCCGGTGATCACGCTCTACGTGTATGATGAGGACAACTTCGAAGACACCGTGGAGTTGGTGAACGCCACCTCGCCGTACGCCCTGACCGGTGCTATCTTCAGCCAGGACCGCTACATCGTAGAATATGCCACCAAGCGCCTGGACCAGGCGGCCGGCAACTTCTACATCAACGACAAGCCAACCGGCGCCGTGGTGGGCCAGCAGCCGTTCGGCGGCGCCCGTGCCTCCGGCACCAACGACAAGGCCGGCTCTATGCTGAACCTGCTGCGTTGGGTGTCTGCCCGTTCTATCAAGGAGACCTTTGTACCGCCGGTGGATTACCGTTACCCGTTCCTGGGCGAGAACAAGTAAGCCATACTTTCTAAGTAGCTATAACAGAGGCCACGCCCCAAAAGGGCGTGGCTTTTTATTTGCACCTGCAGTTCCTCCATGGTTAAAAATATTGTTTTAACTTTATTTTCTGAGAACTTCCCGGCTATGCGGCTTTTAAGCCTTTTACACTTGGCTTATACTTTTGATTAATGGCTATTTATACCTAATTTTGCTCCCAAATCTTAAGAAAGCGACACAGTGTTATGGAACCATCTGTAAATCAGTATTTACCGTCGGATTACCTGCCAATTTTTATCCAGTTTGCGGCTGCACTCGGGTTTGTGATTTTTGCACTGGTACTGACACACCTGCTGGGCCCCAAGAGAACCAGTGCCGTAAAGGGCGCCGCCTGGGAAAGCGGCATCGAGTCGGTGGGAGATGCCCGTACGCCTATTTCCTACAAGTACTTTATCACGGCCATCCTGTTCGTGCTGTTCGACGTGGAGATCATTTTCATGTACCCCTGGGCAGTAAACTTCCGCGAGTATGGCCTGGATTTCTTCTTCCCAATGCTCATCTTCCTGGGCGTGTTGCTGGCAGGCTTCTTTTACGAGATCAAGAAGGGCATTCTTAAGTAGACTACGAATATTAAACTTTTGAGAATTAACCGTTGTTCTGTAGCAGGTTTATACCATACTTTCAGTACAACAAAATAATCTCGACATGAGCGATACGAATAAAGATATAATGATGGCCGAGGCCCCCGAGGGCATTTCCGGCGCGGGTTTCTTTGCCACTTCGTTAGAGAAAGTGATAGGCCTTGCCCGCAAGCATTCGCTGTGGCCGTTGCCGTTTGCCACCTCCTGCTGCGGTATTGAGTACATGGCCACCATGGGCGCCAACTATGACATTTCCCGCTTCGGCTCGGAGCGCCCGAGCTTCTCGCCCCGCCAGGCCGACATCCTGATGGTGATGGGAACCATCGCCAAGAAGATGGGCCCGGTGGTGAAGCAGGTGTACGAGCAGATGGCCGAGCCGCGCTGGGTGATTGCCGTGGGTGCATGCGCCTCTTCCGGCGGTATCTTCGACACCTACTCTGTGCTGCAGGGTATCGACCGCGTAGTGCCGGTGGATGTATACGTGCCGGGTTGCCCGCCGCGCCCCGAGCAGATACTCGATGGTTTGATGCGCGTGCAGGAACTGGCCGAAAGCGAATCGCTTCGCCGCCGCGACTCTCCGGAATATCAGGCACTCTTAGCCTCTTACAACATTAAATAAGCAGCATGGAGCTTACGAACGAAAACGTACTCGGCAAGATCATCAGCGAGTTTGGGGAAGAGAACATCTGGGACGCAATGAACCCGGATGGCATCATGACGATCACCACCAACCGCGAGACCATACATAAGCTGGTGAAATACCTGCGCGACGACAAGGAACTGCAGATTAGCTTCCTGACCACCATGTGCGGTATCCACTACCCGGGCCAGGGCGAGAAGGAAATGTGCATGATGTACCAGAAGCACAGCCTGCGCCACAATTACCGCATCCGCATTAAGGTGTACATGCCGGCCTCGGACCCGGTGCTGCCCACCTTAACGGACCTGTACGCCACCGCCAACTGGATGGAGCGCGAGGCATTCGACTTTTACGGCTTCAAGTTTATCGGCCACCCGAACCTGACCCGCATCCTCAATATTGAGGAGATGGAGTACCACCCGATGCTGAAGCAGTACCCGCTGGAGGACCAGACAAGGGAAGATAAGATCAACACTTATTTCGGACGTTAAGCCAGTTTTGTATAGTTACTAACAACTATAGCTGACAGAAAAAGAAGACCATCATGGCTACTGAAAATAAAACCGCCGAGCTTACCGACATAGAGCAGTTCCGTAAAGACCACGGACTTGCTATTAAGGAAGAGCGGCCGCTTACCACGCTGAACCTGGGGCCAACCCACCCGGCCACGCACGGTATTTTCCAGAACATCCTGCAAATGGATGGCGAGGTGATCGTGGATGCTGTGCCGACCATCGGCTATATCCACCGCGCCTTCGAGAAGATTGCAGAGCGCCGGCCTTTCTACCAGATCACGCCGCTCACCGACCGCATGAACTACTGCTCCTCCCCTATCAATAACATGGGGTATCACATGACGGTGGAGAAGTTGCTGGGCATTTCGGTGCCGAAGCGTGCGCAGTATATCCGCGTGATCATGATGGAGCTGGCCCGTATCTCCGACCACCTGATCTGTAACTCGATCCTGGGGGTGGACTCCGGTGCCTTTACCGGCTTCCTGTACGTGATGCAGGAGCGCGAGCACATCTACGACATTTACGAGGAAGTATGCGGTGCCCGTCTGACGACGAACATGGGCCGCATCGGGGGCATGGAGCGCGACCTGTCGCCGAAGGCCCTGCATATGATCGACGAGTTTCTGAAGCGCTTCCCGAAAGTATGGGCGGAGTTTGAGAAAATGCTGACCCGCAACCGCATCTTCATCGACAGAACCACGGACGTGGGCGCTATTTCTGCTGAGCGAGCGCTCAGCTATGGCTTTACCGGCCCGAACCTGCGTGCCACCGGCGTGGACTATGATGTGCGCGTGATGAACCCATACTCTTCTTACGAAGACTTTGAGTTCGAAATCCCGGTAGGCTCCAAAGGGGACACGTATGACCGCTTCCTGGTGCGCAACGAGGAAGTATGGCAAAGCCTCAAAATCATTGAGCAGGCTTACAAGAACCTGCCGGAGGGCTCCTACCACGCCGACGCGCCGCACTACTACCTGCCTCCGAAACAGGCGGTTTATACCAGCATGGAAGCGCTGATCTATCACTTCAAGATCGTGATGGGTGAGGTAGATGCGCCGGTTGGCGAAGTATACCACAGCGTGGAAGGCGGTAACGGCGAATTGGGCTTCTACCTGATCAGCGACGGTGGCCGCACGCCATACCGCCTGCATTTCCGACGCCCTTGCTTTATCTACTACCAGGCCTACACCGAAATGATCAAAGGCGGGCAGCTGGCCGACGCGATCCTGACCCTGAGTAGCCTGAACGTAATCGCCGGCGAGCTCGACGCATAAACATTTATCATTTACCATTTAACATTGATCAATGATAAATGATCGATGACAACTGAAAAATGGCAGAGACAATAAACGAAGTTAAGTTTTCTGATGCAGCCATGGCCGAGATCCAGCGCTACATCAGCCACTATCCGGAAGGACGCCAGAAGTCTGCTATACTTCCCATCCTGCACATCGCGCAGGCGGAGTTTGGCGGCTGGGTAAGCCCCGAGGTGATGGACAAAGTAGCCGAGATCCTGAACATTCAGCCGATCGAAGTATACGAGGTGGCCACGTTCTATACCATGTTCAACCTCAAGCCGGTTGGAAAGCATGTGCTGGAAGTATGCCGCACCGGCCCTTGCTGCCTGCGCGGCGCCGACCAGATCATCGACATGATCAAGCAGAAACTCAACATCGAGGAAGGCGAGACCACCGCCGACGGCATGTTTACGCTGAAGCCGGTAGAATGCCTTGCCTCTTGCGGCTCAGGCCCGATGCTGCAGGTGCGCGAGCTGTTCTACGAAAACATCGACAGCGAAGAGAAGCTGGATGAGTTCCTGGAGACGATGCGCACCAAGGAGCACGAAACGCCGGTCTGGAAAAAGTAAACCGGACCTTGTGACAAAAGACTATTAGACAAAAGACTTTATACTTGCATCACCTCTTTTGTCCTTTGTCAAAAGCTCCTTTGTCAGTCACTAATAAAGTATAAACAGGCAGAAGCCGGTAAAGCAACTGCCAAGCTATATATCCTGTTACAATGGGACTTAAAATATTAACTGAGCATATCAACGTTCCCGGCATCGAGACGCTGGAAGTATATCGCAAGCACGGCGGCTACAAATCAGTAGAGAAAGCCCTGAAAACGATGTCTCCGGATGAGGTGGTGGAAGAGGTGAAAACATCGGGCCTGCGTGGCCGCGGTGGCGCCGGCTTCCCGACGGGTATGAAATGGAGCTTCCTGGCAAAGCCGGAGGGTATTCCGCGCTACCTCGTTTGCAATGCTGACGAATCGGAGCCGGGCACGTTCAAGGACCGCTGGTTCATGGAGAAAAACCCGCACGCGCTGATCGAAGGGATGATCACGTCGAGCTACGCGCTGGGAGCCAACACTTCTTATATCTACATCCGTGGCGAGTTGTTGTTTGTGCTGCGCATCCTGGAGAAAGCCATCGCGGAGGCGTATGCGGCCGGTTTGCTGGGCAAAAACATACTTGGCTCGGGCTACGACCTGGACCTGCATGTGGCGCCGGGTGGCGGTGCCTACATCTGCGGCGAGGAAACAGCCCTGCTGGAGTCTTTGGAAGGCAAGCGTGGCAACCCGCGCAACAAGCCTCCGTTCCCGGCGGTGAAAGGCCTGTTCCAGAGCCCAACCGTGGTAAACAACGTGGAGACCATCTCTGCTGTGCCCTGGATCGTGAACAACGGCGGCGCGGAGTATGCCAAAATTGGTATTGGCCGTAGCACAGGCACCAAACTGATCTCTGCCAGCGGTAACATCAACAACCCGGGCGTTTACGAAATTGAGCTGGGTGTGCCGGTAGAGGAATTCATCTACTCAGACCAGTATTGCGGCGGCATCTGGAAAGGCAAGCAACTGAAGGCCGTGGTGCCGGGAGGTTCATCCGTGCCGATTCTGCCCGCCAACCTGATCCTGAAAACGGCTGCCGGCGAAGATCGCCTGATGTCTTACGAGTCGCTGTCTGACGGCGGCTTTGTGAGCGGCTCCATGCTGGGCTCGGGTGCCTTTATCGTGTTTGATGAAGACCAGTGCATTGTGCGCAACACATGGAACTATGCCCGCTTCTACCACCACGAATCTTGTGGGCAGTGCAGCCCATGCCGTGAGGGTACAGGCTGGATGGAGAAAGTGCTGCACCGCATCGAGTACGGCCACGGCCATCAGCAGGACATCGACCTGCTGGTAAGCGTAGCCAAACAGATCGAAGGAAACACCATCTGCCCGCTGGGTGATGCAGCCGCATGGCCGGTGGCAAGTGCTGTCCGCCACTTCCGCCACGAGTTTGAGTGGCACATCAACAACCCGAAAGAGGCCACAGCCCCGGGTGCGGTGTACAGAGGCCAACTCGACGCTGTAACAGCGTAAGACGCGTAGCACGACATACGTGTCAAGACATTCATCTTTCTGTCATTCTGAAAGAACCTTGGTTGAATTGTGAAGAAGCCATTGCGGCTTGCCCACAAGATCCTTACAGAATGACAAAGAGGAAGAGCAAGAATAGTAAACAAGTATAGCTAAAACCGTTCGTTGTCCTGCTTCTGTCAAGAAACGAACAACGACAAACGAACAATAGGATATAAAATGGCTAAAGTAACCATAGATGGCATTGAGATAGAGGTAGAAGACGGAACTACCATCTTACAGGCCGCACGTAAAATCGGGGGTAAAGTAGTGCCTCCTGCCATGTGCTATTACACGCCTTTGAAAGGCAGCGGTGGTAAGTGCCGCGTGTGCCTGGTAAAAGTAACGCAGGGCTCTACCAAAGACCCGCGCCCTATGCCTAAGCTGGTAGCTTCGTGCATCACGCAGGTACAGGACGGCATGGTGGTGGAAAACAGCACCAACGAGGACGTGCTCAACGCCCGCAAAGGCATCGTGGAGATGCTGCTCATCAACCACCCGCTCGATTGCCCTATCTGCGACCAGGCCGGTGAGTGCAACCTGCAGGACCTTTCTTACGAGCACGGCATCAGCGCGCAGCGCTTTGAAGAAGAGCGCCGCACGTTCAACAAGGTTGACCTGGGCCCATACATCCAGCTGCACATGACGCGCTGTATCCTGTGCTACCGCTGCGTGTACACGGCAGACCAGGTTACTCCGGAGCGTGTTCACGGTGTATTAGGTCGTGGCGATGCCGCAGAGATCGGTACCTATATCGAGAACATGGTAGACAACGAGTTCTCCGGCAACGTGATCGATGTGTGCCCGGTGGGTGCTCTCACAGACAAGACCTGGCGCTTTAAGAACCGTGTGTGGTTCACCAAACCGATGGATGCGCATCGCGATTGCCCTACCTGCTCGGGTAAGGTAACGCTGTGGACGCGTGGCGAGGAGGTACTGCGCGTAACAGCCCGCAAGGACCAGTACAATGAGGTGGAGGAGTTTATCTGTAACACCTGCCGCTTCGACACAAAAGAGGTAAAAGACTGGACCATTGAAGGACCGCGCCATATCGACAGAGCTTCTGTGATCTCGGCCAACCACTATGAGCTGCCGGTTGTAAACGTTCCGATCGTGCCTAACCTGCCAACATCCACTAAGAAAAACCTGCCACAGGAATAAGAAATGGAGTCTGTAGACCTACTATACAAAGCGATTTACATCCTGGTTATCTTCGGCATCACCCTGCTGATAGCCACCTACTCGACTTACTTTGAGCGTAAGATAGCGGCCTTTATCCAGGACCGCGTGGGCCCGAACCGTGCCGGTCCGGCTGGTTTGCTGCAGCCGCTGGCTGACGCCGGCAAGCTGTTCTTCAAAGAGGATTTTATCCCCGCCAAGGCCAACAAGACGCTGTTTATACTTGGCCCGGGCATAGCCATGCTCGTGGCGACCATGTCGAGCGCGGTAATACCGTTTGGCGACATGCTCATCGTGGGGGGGCGCGAAGTGTACCTGCAGGCCATTGAGGTGAATATTGGGGTACTCTATATCTTTGGCGTGGTATCGCTGGGTGTGTATGGTCTGATGATCGGCGGCTGGGCTTCCAACAACAAGTTCTCGCTGTTGGGTGCTATCCGTGCGGCATCGCAGAACATCAGCTACGAACTGGCCATGGGCCTTTCGCTGATCGCGGTGCTAATGCTGACAGGCTCGCTTTCGCTGCGCGAGATCGCAGAGCAGCAGGCAGGCTTTAACTGGAACATCTGGTACCAGCCGCTGGGCTTCCTGATCTTCCTGATCTGTGCCTTTGCCGAGACGAACCGCACCCCATTCGACTTACCCGAGTCTGAGGCCGAGCTGATCGGTGGCTACCACACAGAGTATGGCTCCATGAAACTGGGCATGTACCTGTTCGCAGAGTACATTAACATCTTTGTGGTGTCAGCGGTAATGGCTACGCTATACTTTGGCGCCTACAACTTCCCGTTCATGGAGAACCTGCGCCAGGCCATCAGTGACCCGGTGCTGGCCAATAACATCGTCACGCTGGTGGGCGTGGTAGCCATGTTTGCCAAGATCTTCCTGTTCATCTTCTTCTTTATGTGGGTACGCTGGACGCTTCCGCGCTTCCGCTACGACCAACTGATGAAGCTGGGCTGGAATATCCTCTTCCCGCTGGCGATCCTGAACATCCTGCTGACAGCGGGCGGAATTCTGCTGAAAGACTATTTATTTTAAACTATAGTATCGAAATTTGAATGTTGACGGCGGGCAGCCTGTTAAAGTATACATTGCCTGTACAACACTCAGAACTGAATAGAGATGGAACCACTATCAAATAGAAGAAAGGAAGTGGCGCAGAAGGAGATGACGTTCGCAGAGCGCGCGTACCTTCCTGCTATTGCCCAAGGCCTTGGCATAACGATAAAGCACTTCTTTAAAAAGAAAGCGACCGTACAGTACCCGGAGCAAACGCGTGAGCGCAGCTCAGTGTGGCGTGGCCTGCACGTGCTGAAGCGCGATGAGGAAGGACGTGAGCGTTGCACGGCCTGTGGCCTGTGTGCCGTGGCCTGTCCGGCCGAAGCCATCACCATGACGGCTGGCGAGCGCAAGGCGGGTGAGGAGCACCTCTACCGGGAGGAGAAGTATGCCGTTACCTATGAGGTGAACATGCTGCGCTGCATTTTCTGCGGCCTTTGCGAGGAGGCCTGCCCGAAGGCGGCGATTTTCCTGCAGGACGATAAGCTTGCCCCTGCCCGCTTTGAGCGCGACGAATTTATCTACGGCAAAGACCGCCTGGTAGAGCCAAATAAGACCACCGAAACGAAATAGTCTGATGGAGAGCCTGTTCTTTTTCCTTGCTTCGCTAACGCTGCTGTGTGCCCTGTTGGTAGTAATATCCAAAAACCCAGTGCATAGCGTTCTGTTCCTGATCATCACCTTCTTTACAATCTCCGGCCACTACGTGCTGCTAAACGCGCAGTTCCTGGCGGTGGTAAACATCATCGTATACGCAGGTGCTATCATGGTACTTTTCCTCTTCGTGATCATGTTCCTGAACGTGAAGAAGACGGGAGGCGACAATGCCATCAAAGCCTCTACGATCAGCAAGTTTGCCGGTGCCATTGCCGGTGGTCTGCTGTTTATCGTACTGGTTTCCGCCCTTAAAGACGCTACCCTGGCAGGGTATAACCCCGACACGTACAACTCGCAGGTAGGTATGGTGGAGAACCTGGGTTATGTGCTGTATACGGACTACCTGCTGCCATTTGAGCTTACCTCTGTCTTGTTCCTGGTAGCCATGGTGGGTGCTGTGATGATCGGCAAAAAGGAGGCAGGCGAGAGCCATTTCTAAACAAGCCCAAACCTTACAAGTATAAAAGCAGCAGGCCGGACTTATACTTCCGGCCTGCTGCTTTTCTGTTTATGCCGGTTTATACTTACTCCACCGCTAGCTGCACCTCCAGCAACTCCGAGTGGCCCTTATCGTCGTCTGATACCACCACGACCTTGTACGTCCGCTCCTCCCCTTTCAGCACCACCAGCGACTCCGCCTTACCCGCGTAGGCTGATCCGTCTTCATTGTTCAACTGCACCACCGGCACCGGTAGTGGGTTGGCAGCATCCAGGGCTAGTGGCAAAGCCCTCAGGTCAATTGTTCCTATAAAGCTACCGTGTACCTCGCCATCATCAATGGCATTGGGCGTATCCTCCACGGAGGCGGTGAAGAACAGTTTTCCATCCAGCGAGCAAGCGCCCGAAAAGCCAGCACGCACCTGCCCCAATTGCGGCAGCGAGAAATGATACAAGGCAGCAGCGGGCATCTCTCCCCGGCCAAGTATAAAATCCTTAAAAGCGCTGGACTCGAAACGGAGAAGCGTGTTGGTGCCTGCGCCGAGAGGCCGCTGCAGCAGGTAAGCGTATACTTCATCCATGGCCAGGCCCTCCAGGTTTAGCTGTCCCTCGCTCTCCAGGCGTAGCACCTGTTTCAGGAAAGTATAAAAACGACTCAGATCCAGCTCCTGCACCTGCATGTTCTCAGACAGATTCACCAGATACCCCTTAGAGCGGGCCGCGCTGGCGCCCGAGCCCAGCAGCAGCAGCATCTCGTCACGGCCATAGCTGAGGCGCGCCATACTTTCCAGGTCGGGCTTCTCCTCCTTCGGGATACGCCCCTTCACAACACCCGTGGTATCGAACAGCGGGTACTGCTGCACCAACTCATACATCTCGTCGAGCCGGTAGAGGAACGGGGAGTCATCGCCGAGCACATAGAAAGCACCCTGCACATGCTCCAGCCCGGAGGCGGAGGGCAGATTCTTGTAAAACACCTTGCGCGTGGTGCTGGCAGTCAGTTTCAGCTCTTTCATTCTCTCTGCGGTTTCACTGATGTCGGCACTTGCCTCGGGCGGCCCGGACTTACAGGCCAGTAGGAGCAGGAGGAGCGGCATCAGAAAGTATAAAAAGTATCGGTGCTTCATAAGGATAAAGTATAACTCCCATAGCTACGCAAACATGGCCCAAAAGTATAATTCGCCGCCTTCCCTGCCATCAGAAAAAATAATTTCCGGGAATATGAAAGGATTGCCTGAGAAATGGGAAAATGCTGTGTAACAATGCCCCTGCAGGGCCAATAAGAATAGGAAATATGTTATGGTTTTTACAAAAATGGGGATAACTTTGCGACTTGATTTTTGGATCGAAAATTAAGAGTAATCCGTTCAGTCACACAGAAAATGAACAACATACCTGAGGTCATCCGGACCATTCCATTAGACTATTACCTTTACTTCAGCGCGGCTCTTTTTGTTATCGGTATTATCGGCGTGCTTACGCGCCGCAACGCCATCGTGATCTTTATGTGTATCGAGCTGATGCTGAACTCAGTGAACCTGCTGCTGACGGCCATGGCCTCTTACAGAGGTGACACGAACGCGCAGGTATTTGTCTTCTTTATCATGGCGGTTGCCGCCGCAGAAGTGACCGTTGGCCTGGCTATCATTGTGATGACCTACCGCAACATCCGCTCTACTGATGTACAACTGCTGAACTACCTGAAGTGGTAACAGCCCTAACATACGCTGAATAGCTTAAACACTTATACTGATGCAAGAGATTGTAATGCCGATTAACAACCAGGGGATGGCACTGCTTTGTCTGCTTATTCCGTTACTGCCGCTGGCCGGCTTTATTATCAACGGACTGGGCAACCGCAGCATAGCGAAAGGCCTGGTGAGCTTTATTGGTAGCGGCACAGTGCTGGCTTCTTTCCTGATCACTGTCTACCTGTTCCTTGATTTTACGGCTAACGGCAGCCGCGCCTACATAGTGGATTACTACGACTGGATTTCGGTGGGCGGCATGCAGGTTGGCTTCTCGTTCCTGATAGACCAGCTCACGCTGCTAATGATGCTGATGGTGACCGGCATCGGCTTCCTGATCCACCTCTACTCGGCCGGCTACATGAGCCACGACGAGAACTTCGGAAAGTTCTTCGCCTTCATCAACCTGTTCATGTTCTCCATGCTGCTGCTGGTGATGGGCTCCAACTACGTAATGATGTTCGTGGGCTGGGAAGGCGTGGGCCTTTGCTCCTACCTGCTCATCGGCTGTAGCGCCATGCTCCTCTGGAACAAGAACAACAGCTACAACAACGCCGCCAAGAAAGCCTTTGTGATGAACCGCATCGGTGACCTGGGCTTCCTGCTGGGCATCTTCCTCATCTTCATCACGTTCGGATCGGTTAGTTACCCACAGGTTTTTGCTGAAGCCGCCAATTATACCGGTGGTATCGACTCTGGCGTAATGATTGCCATTACCTGCTCCTGTTTGTGGGCGCCATGGGTAAGAGCGCGCAGATTCCGCTCTTCACCTGGCTTCCGGATGCGATGGCGGGTCCTACGCCGGTTTCAGCCCTGATCCACGCCGCCACCATGGTGACGGCTGGTATCTACATGGTGCTACGCTCGAACGTGCTGTACGTGCTGGCCCCTACCACCCTGGAAGTGATTGCGATTGTGGGTGTGGCTACAGCGCTGCTGGCCGCCACGATCGGTCTGGCGCAGAACGACATCAAGAAAGTACTGGCTTACTCTACCGTATCGCAGCTGGGTTACATGTTCCTGGCGCTGGGTGTGATGGCCTTCTCCTCCTCCATCTTCCACGTACTGACGCATGCTTTCTTTAAGGCGCTGCTGTTCCTGGGTGCCGGTTCTGTGATCCACGCCATGAGCAACGAGCAGGACATCCGCTACATGGGCGGCCTGCGCAAGTACCTGCCCATTACGTTTATCACCTTCCTGATCGGTACGCTGGCCATTGCTGGTATCCCGCCGTTCGCCGGTTTCTTCTCCAAGGATGAGTTGCTGGCCCACGCCTGGGAGCATAGCAAGCTGCTGTGGGGCTTAGGTGTACTGGCCTCATTTATGACCTCTTTCTACATGTTCCGCCTGGTGTTCCTCACTTTCTTCGGATCGTTCAGAGGTACAGAAGCACAGAAAAGCCACCTGCACGAGTCGCCCATGTCGATGACACTGCCGCTGATCGTGCTGGCTATCCTTTCTACCGTAGGCGGTTTCCTCGGAATTCCGCCGGTATTCGGCGAGAACCTGCACGTGATGCAGAACTACCTGGCTCCTATCTACGACTTTGCACGTGTGGCTAACCCTGCCGCCGTGGAGCCGATGCACCTCGACCACACTACAGAGTGGCTGTTGATGGGCGTATCTGTTGTAGTGGCCCTGGTAGCGGCTGGTATTGCCTACACCATGTATGTGAGCAAAAAGACAGTTCCGGTGCCGGAAGGCGAGCGCCTGTCTCCTCTCCACAACCTGATCTACCACAAGTACTACATCGACGAAATTTACGACACCACCATCGTGCGTCCGCTGATGTGGATGTCTACTATGTTACACCGTGTGCTGGACGTGAAAGTGGTAGACGGCATTGTAAACGGTTTTGGAAAGCTGACCACGTATAGCAGCCGCACGCTGCGCTACGCACAAAGCGGTGCCACCGGCTTCTACCTGATGGTGATGGTGTTCAGCATCGTCCTGATTTTATTTTTAAACTTCTTTATCGGATAAGGTTCTTAGAAGATGATAACAGCTCTATTACTTTTCTGGCCTGCCCTTGCCGCGCTTCTGGTGCTGCTCATAAAAGGACAGGGTGCCAAGAAAGTGGCTTTTGTAGCAGCGCTAGTTCAATTTGCGTTGTCACTTTTCGCTCTCTCAGCATTCGACACCCAAAGCGGTGCCACCCAGCTCGCCCTTAGCCTACCCTGGATCGAAAGTGCAGGTATCAGCTTCAGCATTGGTATGGACGGCATCAGCCTGCTGATGGTCCTGCTAACGACCTTCCTGGTGCCGCTGATCATACTGTCAGCCTATAAGCACGAGTACAAGAACCCGAACGTTTTCTACGCCCTCATCCTGTTCATGCAGACCGGCCTGATCGGTGTGTTTGTAGCCATGGATGCCTTCCTCTTCTACTTCATGTGGGAGGTGGCGCTGATTCCGATCTACTTTATCGCTGCGGTTTGGGGCGGTGCTAACCGCATTCGCGTTACGTTTAAGTTCTTTGTGTATACGATCTTCGGCTCGCTGTTCATGCTGGCTGCCTTCGTATACCTTTACTTACAGACGCCGGGCACGCACTCTTCGGATGTAAATGCTTTCTACCAGTTATCGCTTTCCGCTGAGTCGCAGAGCTGGATCTTCTGGTTCCTCTTCATCGCCTTCGCGATCAAGATGCCGGTGTTCCCATTCCATACCTGGCAACCGGATACCTATACGGAGTCGCCTGCACAGGCCACCATGCTGCTTTCGGGCATCATGCTGAAGATGGGTATTTACGGTGTGCTGCGCTGGTTGCTGCCTGTGGTGCCCTTCGGCGTAAGCCAGTGGGATGAGGTGGTGCTTGTGTTGGCCATCATCGGCATTATTTACGCCTCTGTCATCGCCATTCGCCAGCGCGACCTGAAGCGCCTGATCGCTTACTCCTCCATCGCGCACGTGGGCCTGATCGCGGCCGGTATCTTTACCCTGAACGAGCAGGGCCTGCAAGGGGGCGTTATTCAGATGCTGAGCCACGGTATTAACGTGGTGGGCCTGTTCTTCATCATCGACATCATTTTTAGCCGCACCAATACCAGGGAGATCACCAGCCTGGGCGGTATTACCCAGAATGCCAAGGTGCTGTCGATTTTCTTCATGATCCTGCTGCTGGGCTCTGTGGCGCTGCCGCTGACAAATGGCTTCGTGGGTGAGTTCCTGCTGCTGTCCGGCGTGTTTCAGTACAATGCCTGGTTTGGCGGCGTGGCCGGTCTGACCATCATACTTGCCGCGGTGTACATGCTGCGCATGTTCCAAGGGGTGATGTTCGGCACGAAGTCTGAAGTAACCGAGACCTTCGCTGACCTGACCCTGAACGAGAAAGCTGTGCTGATTCCGCTGGTGGTGATGGTTTTCTGGATCGGCTTGTTCCCGAACACCTTCCTGAGCATCTCGGAGCCTGCCGTGAACAACCTGCTGAGCATCATTAACCGCTAAGCGGCTATAAAGAATAAAGCGTTTTACAGAAATACGACGACATGACCTCGATCATACTTCTATCTGTCTTTGGTATCATTAACCTTTTTGCAGGGTTTGCAAAGAACAAACAGATGCTGCTGCCGCTGGTGCTGGTGTTTTTAGCAGTAGTGTTTGGCGTGAACCTGCTGGATTGGAACGATACCCAGACCTACTTCAGCAACATGCTGACCGTAGATAACTATGCCGTGGCTTTCACGGGCATCATGACCCTTACCACGCTGCTGCTGCTGCCTTTCTCGCAGCGCTATATCGATAAAGGCGACTCGAATCTGGCCGAGTACTACTCGCTCCTGCTCTTTTCACTCGTAGGCGCCGTGATGATGGTGGGGTACGAAAACCTGATCATGCTCTTTATCGGTGTGGAGATTCTCTCTATCGCCATGTATGTGCTGGCCGGAAGCGACAAAAGCAGCCTTCGCTCTAACGAAGCAGCGCTGAAGTACTTCCTGATGGGTTCTTTCTTCACGGGCATCATGCTGTTTGGCATTGTGATGATCTACGGAGCCACCGGCACATTCAATATCACAGAGATTGGCGCCGCACAGGCAGCGCTTGGAGCGGACGGTGTGATGGATAGCATGTTCGTGATGGGCATCCTGGTACTGGTGATCGGTATCTCCTTCAAGATCTCCGCTGCCCCCTTCCACTTCTGGGCGCCCGACGTGTATGATGGCACACCAACCTTCTTTACCGCCTTCATGTCTACTGTGGTAAAGACGGCCGGTGTAGCGGCATTCTATAAATTAATGGCCGCAGCCTTTGCAGCTTCCTATGCCGCCTGGTTCCCGACAGTGGTGGCCATTACCGTGCTAACACTGGTGGTTGGCAACATTGGTGCTGTGATACAGACAAGCTTTAAGCGCATGATGGCTTACTCGAGCATCTCGCATGCCGGCTATATGCTGATGGCGCTGATGGCCTTCAATGCGTCTTCCGACACAGCCATCCTGTTCTATTCTGCGGCTTATTCCGCAGCTACTATCGCCGCCTTTGGTGTGCTGAAAATGGTGCAGGACCAGCGCAAGAGCGCCGACTACGAAGCCTTTAACGGACTGGGCAAAACAAACCCGCTCCTGGCTTTCGCCATGACGGTATCGATGCTCTCCTTGGGCGGTATTCCGCTTACAGCAGGTTTCTTTGGTAAGTTCTTTGTGTTCTCTGCCGTGCTGCAGAACCCGGACATGCTGTGGCTGGTGGTGCTGGCGGTTATACTTGCCGCAGTGGGTATCTACTACTACTTCCGGGTGGTGATAGCCATGTACATGCAGCCTGCTGCCAACTACAAGACCGTACGTGTGGAGGGCTTCGCCGCTTTCACACTCATCGTTTTAACCATCCTGACCATACTACTAGGTATAGCCCCTGCGCTGGTTAGCGAGCTGCTCTAGTACTGATGTATACTTTATAAGGAAAGGCTGCCTGCATAGGCAGCCTTTTTTGTTTCATGACCGGTACTCCCCCAAACAAGTAGGAACAGTTGAAGTATAAAGCATGGTACGATTATACCTGGTGGCCATGAACAGATTTCTACCCCTCTGCCTAGCATCCGTTTGTTTTCTAATGGCGGGTACAGCCTGCGACGCACAGTCCGGTAGTAGTGCCTCTCAAAGCACCAAAGCCGCTGCTGGACAGGCCACGCACCGGGTGGGCGGCAACTGTGACACCTGTGAACTGATGTATGTGGACTCGCCAGAAAATATAAACACCACCGATACCAATGCCGCCTGGAAAGAGTCGTCGGGGCAAAAGCTGAGAATAAGCGGCACCGTTTATAAGCCTGATGGCAAAACGCGGGCCCCAAATATTCTCCTATACTACTGGCACACGAACAGCGAGGGAGTATATGCAAACAGAGAGGGTCTGGACCCGAAAGTAAGGCCGCATGGCTATATTCGGGGGTGGGTAAAGACAGATGGGCAAGGGCAGTACAGCATCTATACCATCCGCCCTGGCCACTATCCGGGAAGATCAGGCCCAGCGCATATACATTTACTGGTAAAGGAGCCAGAGCTGCCCAACGAGTACTATATTGATGATATTCTTTTTGAGGAGGATCTTCGCCTGACAGAGGCCTATCGGGACAAGCTTGAAAACAGAGGCGGAAGCGGCATTGTGCAAACGGTGCAGGAGAATGGTGTGCAGGCAGCGAACCGCGACATCATACTTGGAAGAAATGTTCCGGATTATCCGGAGAAAGATTAATCAGCCCCACAGCATCATACACAACAAAGTATAAAATCTGTAACCCATCTTTAACTTGCTTCATACCCACCTATCAACAGGAGTTATCCACATATCCACACCGCTATAGGAATTTATGCTTTAGATGGTGGATAAAGGCTGATTTTATCCTTCAATCCACACACTTATCCACATTGTCCATGGCTTAAAGTATAGATTGGGGATAAAAACAGAAGGCCTGCCACTGAAACTGTGGCAGGCCTTCTTATAAGCTGTGGAAAAACGACTGTTACTTTTGCGGCAGGTTTTTCATGTTTATGTGTAACTCATCGAGCTGAGCATCTGCTATAGGAGCCGGGGCATCTATCATCACGTCGCGGCCGGAGTTGTTCTTCGGGAAGGCGATGTAGTCGCGGATGGAGTCGGAGCCGCCGAAGAGCGAGCACAGGCGGTCGAAGCCGAAGGCGATGCCCCCGTGCGGTGGTGCGCCATACTCAAATGCGCTCATAAGGAAGCCGAACTGCGCCTCCGCCTCTGCCTTGGAGAAGCCCAGCAAGCGGAACATCTGCTCCTGCAGACGACGGTCGTGAATACGAATGGACCCGCCTCCAACTTCCACCCCGTTGATCACCATGTCGTAGGCATTGGCGCGGATATTGCCCGGGCGGTCGTCGATGAGTTCGATGTCCTCCAGCTTCGGCGAGGTGAACGGATGGTGCATGGCATGGTAGCGCTTGCTATCCTCGTCCCATTCCAGCAACGGGAAGTCCACCACCCACAGCGGGGCGAATACGTTCTTGTCGCGCAGCCCCAGGCGCGTGCCCATCTCCAGGCGCAGCTCGTTGAGGGCCTTGCGGGTTCTGTCGGCATCACCGGCAAGTATAAGTATAAGGTCGCCGGGTTTGGCGTTAAAGGCAGCGGCCCATGCCTGCAGATCCTCGGAGGAGTAGAATTTGTCTACTGATGATTTTATACTTCCATCTTCGTTCACGCGGGCGTAAACCAAGCCAGTAGCGCCAATCTGCGGACGCTTCACAAAGTCAGTCAGCTCATCTACCTGCTTGCGGGTATAGCTGGCCGCTCCCTGGGCGCAGATCCCCACAACCAGTTCGGCATCATCAAACACCTTGAAGCCCTTGTTCTTCACCAGCGGGTTCAGCTCCACAAAACGCATGTCGAAGCGCGTATCCGGTTTATCGGAGCCGTAGAACTTCATGGCGTCGGCATACGTCATGCGCGGCAGCTTGCCTATCTTCACGCCTTTCACCTTCTCGAACAAATACTTGATAAAGCCCTCGAAGGTATGGAGGATATCCTCCTGCGTCACGAAAGACATTTCGCAGTCGATCTGGGTGAACTCCGGCTGGCGGTCGGCGCGCAGGTCTTCGTCACGGAAGCATTTCACGATCTGGAAGTACTTGTCGAAGCCCGATACCATCAGCAGCTGCTTAAAGGTCTGCGGCGACTGCGGCAGAGCGTAAAACTCGCCCGGGTTCATGCGGCTTGGCACCACGAAGTCGCGGGCACCTTCTGGCGTAGATTTGATCAGGTAGGGCGTTTCCACCTCAATAAAGTCAATGCCGTTGAGGTAGTCGCGGGTGGCGCGCATCATGCGGTGGCGCAGCTCCAGGTTGCGGCGCACCGGGGCGCGGCGCAGGTCCAGGTAGCGGTACTTCATGCGCAGGTCATCCCCGCCGTCCGTCTCGTCCTCAATCAGGAAAGGCGGCAGCTTAGAGGGGTTCAGCACCACGATCTTAGACACGTGCAGCTCAATGTCGCCGGTCGGGATCTTGTCGTTTTTGGAATAGCGCTCCACTACCCTGCCAATCACCTTCACCACATACTCCCGGCCCAGGTTTCGCGCCTGCTCCATGATCACGGCTGGCGTGATGCCTTCTTCCATAGTCAGCTGCGTGATGCCGTAACGGTCGCGCAGGTCTACCCACAGCATGCCGCCCTTGTCGCGCAGGCGCTGCACCCACCCTGTTAATATTACCTCTTCGCCAACGTTGTCCAGGCGAAGCTCGCCGCAAGTATGTGTTCGGAACATAGTATGATCTACTTCTATAGTTTTATGCAAATGTAATAATCTTAGCCTTGGTTTGCTGTATCCGGCGCAAATGTTACTCCAGCAAATCGCGCGCGGCGGCCACGTTATCTACCTGTATGGCGTCGGGCCTCATGTTGATCATGCGGGCGATGCGGGAGCGGGATTTTCCGCCAAACAAGGCCACCTGCAGCCCCTGCGCTTTTGCCTGCTGCACCTGCTGAGGCGATACATCACGCCCATTGGCGCAAATGCCGTTTAGCTGGTTGTTCTGCGCCTCTACCAGCGCCTGCTCAAAATCCCCAGCAGTATCGATCATCAACTGTGCCTGGGGCTCCACTTCCCTGAAAGCTTTCAGAAAAGCAGGGTTTGGGGAGATGAACACCGTTCTTTCCAAAGGATAAGCATACTTACGCAACAGGGCCATCAGTGTCTGGGCATAATACAAATGGCGGCTCGGGTTCTGGTTGCGCAGGTCCAGGTGCAGGTAAGGCAGCTCCGGATAGGTGGCAAAGCGCTGCAGCAGCACCTCCAGCGTGATAATCTCCTCATCATGGAACAGGTCATAGAAAAAGCCGCCCTTGTACTTCAGGCCCACCACCCCGGCAGCCGGAAGGTTATCAATGATACCCTCCGCCTCCGTCATACTTTCCAGCGTTACGTCATGGTAAAGTATAAGCACGCCGTCCTGGCTCAGCTGCACGTCTACCTCCACGCCATCGGCACCGTTCTCCTCCATCGCCTTTACAATAGAGGCCATGCTGTTGGAGGGGAGCGGGTTAAACGGGTTGAGGGGCGATAAAAAGCCGGAGCCGGCATGACCCAGCACCAGCACCTCCTTATACTTCACCTCGTCGTGGCGGCGCATCAGCCAGACAACAATGGCTAGGGCAAGCAGCACGAAAGCAAGTATAGACAGCCAGATGTTGCGCTTCGACATGTAGTGGATGGGGGCGTATTCCTAAAATATCTCTTTAAACAACGAAGTTAACACAGAATCTTTATAATTACCGTTAAATTTGCAGTCGCACAACTCTTATAAAATGCAAAGTACCACCAAAACAACTGTAGCTAAGGCCTTTACCGCCGACGCGGAAACGCTGGGCCAGCCGCAGGAGCGTTACCTCATCCCGCTTTCCACCATACTTCTCATAGCACTGGCCATCCGCTTACTGGCCGCTTTCTTCTCCAAGGGCTTTGCCTTCAGCGATGACCATTTCGACGTAATCACGATTGCGCAGGGCTGGCTGGATGGCTTCCCGCTGTGGCTGAACGAGCCAATGCCGCCGCGCCACAGCATGCTTTACGTGCTCATCCACTACGCCATATTCTATGTGTTGGAGGCCGTGGGCATTTTTAGCCCGGAGGTGAAGATGACAGTGGTGCGCCTGGTGCATGCACTGTACTCGCTGCTGGTGGTATACTTTGGCTATAAGTTAACGGAGCGGCTCTCGAACCGCGCCAACGCACGTATGGTAGGCCTGATGCTGGCGCTGGTGTGGTTTATGCCGTTCATGAGCGTGCGCAACCTGGTGGAGATGGTGTGCATTCCGCCCTACCTGGCCGCCTTTTACCTGATGGTGAAGGAGGAGCAGACGGACCGAAAGCGCTGGCTGCCCTATTTCTGGGCGGGTGTTTTGTTTGCCCTAGCCTTTGTGTTCCGCTACCATACGGTACTGTTTGGGGCCGGCGCCGGACTGGTGCTGCTCTACCAGCGCAAGTGGCGCGAGGCGATGGCGGTGCTGCTGGGCTTTCTGGTGGCCGCGTTCCTGGTGCAGGGCGTGATCGACATCGTCTTCTTCGACTATCCTTTCCACTCCATCGTAGCCTACTACCAGTATAACTCCGAGCACGCCAACGACTTCAGCTCCGGCCCCGTTTACCGCTTTGCCCTGACCATACTGGGTTTTCTGGTGCCGCCGGTGAGTGCCTTTCTGATAGTGGGTTATGCCCGCACGGCCAGGCTGGCCCCTGCCCTCTTCTGGGGCGGGCTGATCTTTTTCGTGGCACACTCGCTGTTCCCCAATAAGCAGGAGCGCTTTATACTTCCGCTGCTGCCACTCATTATGGTTTTGGGGGTGATCGGCTGGCAGCAGTTCGTGCGTGGCTCTGCCTTCTGGCAAAACCGTCGCAGGCTGCTGGCAGCCTCCTGGATATTTTTCTGGGTGCTGAACCTGCTGGCCACGGTGGGCATGGCCTTTACTTATACCAAAAAGAGCCGCGTGGCCCCGCTGGTATATCTCTCCGAGAAGCAGGAAATGGACGGCGTGGTGCTCGAGTTTGGCAACCACAGCGTTAAAAAGCCGCCGCTCTTCTACCTGGGCCGCACCAGTGCCGTGTACGATAAGTATATCATTGATGAAGACATGGTATGGGAGGAGTACTTGCAGGGACAAAAGCAGCTTCCCGAGGATTTTGTGATGGCTTATACTTTGAACAGGGATAAAACGACGCAGGAGCTTCAGAAAGAAATTGCAGCCTCGCCATACAAGCCAGACTATGTGGTGGTGGTAGGCAACAAGGATATGGAGGAGCGCATGGCTCGCCTGCAGCAGCTTTTCCCGAACCTGGAACTGGAGCATACCATTAACCCATCGCTCTACGACAGGCTGCTGCACCTGCTGAATCCACGCGTGCACAAGGACGAGCATGTGCAGATTTATAAAGTGAGGTAATGAGTGAGTAGAGAAACTTATTTTCTCTGGCGCAAGTCTCCAGACTTGTGTCCTTTTGTGTGTCAGGTCTGTGCCTCGACTGGCTTGAAAAGCCATGCTATATACATCGGCAATACTTGCTGGTTTATACTTTATACGATCGCTGGCGCGGGTTTGCAACCCGTGCCTTCTTATTCGTTGGGTTTGCAACCCAACTGGCTCGCAGAGCCATGCTTATACTTGAGCTATTTTCATACTTTCACTGGCGCAAGCGTCCGCTTGTGCCTCTCTTAGCCACCGCTTCCCCGCAACCTGACACAAGTTATACTTTCTAGCTGCGGCTTCATCCACGGCCTTAAATCCTGCTCGTTTCATTTCTGGCTTTGGTGACCTCAAGGCCGGGAGGCCTCGTCTTCCCGCATCGCGCTGTGTTCCCTTCCTTTGCTCCTAACGTCGCAATGCCTCGCTCACGCTCGGCACCGGAATCTCACAAGGCGCTCAACGGAAAGACTGGAATCAGTTCGATAGTCGCCGCTGACGGAGCCAGAACAGAACTCCCCTCCTTGGACAAGGAGGGGTAGGGGTGGTTGGACCCGGTGCTACAGAATTCCCAGTTGCTCTTCGGGATTTATAATCCCGAAGCACTTAATATCAGGATTTGCAATCCGGCTTTTAGGTTTTAGCCACAGCTCTACAGCTGGCAAAGTGTTAAACCGGATTACAAATCCTGATAATACCATACTTTCGGAGTGCAAATCCGAAAGAGCGGAGTTTATACTTGTAGGGACAGGTCGAAACCTATCCGCGCGAGAACAGCGGCTATAAAACTTATACTTCAGAAGGAATAGCAGCAGAGCCACCTCGACCTCCAGAAATAAAAAGAGAGGCATAGGTAGTTAGGCCTGGCTGTTTAGCTACCTCGTAAAAGTATACAGGTAGTTGATGGAGAAATTCCAGAAGAAGACCAGCACCACGGCAATGAACTTGGAGACGTAGAAATTGAGTTTGGCGCGGTCGGTGAGCAGGTAGATGATGAGGTTGTTAAGCAGCAGGCCTACCAGTGCCGCGGCCAGAAACTTGGAGAACTGCCAGCCAATCTCCGGATCATGGCTGTGGAAGGTCCAGATGCGGTTAAGGTAGTAGTTGCTGGCGCTGGCCAGCAGAAAACCCAGGCTGTTGGCCACGTACTTGTTCCAGCGCAGCACCTCCTTAGCCAGAAAAGTGGCCCCAAAATCCAGCAGCAGGCCGGAAAAACCTACTACTCCAAACTTTAGAAACTTAAAGAAAAGGCTTTGTATACTTTCTGACATCCGGTTTATACTTTGCAGCTCCTGCACCGGCCACAGCACAGGGGCTACAAAAGTAATAGACTTCCCGCAGGCTACCAACCCTAGTTTTCAGAGGGAGATCCGAGCACCCGGCTTATAGCATGGTGTTCAGTTCTACAGGCAGTTGGTTCCTGCACGAAGGGCTATCGGACGTGCTTATACGTTAGGTTTATTTAAACAAGCCGCCCAGCTTGTCTTTCAGGCCCCCACCCATAAGCCCGCCCAGCAGGTCAGTTTCTTTCAGATTGCCGGCACTCGCCTGCCCTTGTATCTTTTGCATGATAAAATTAATGGCAAAGGGCGCCACCTGGTTGGCCACGCTGGCGGGTACGCCGAGCTTGCTGGTAAGGTCGCCGACATACTTGTTGATGATGCTGTTGGTGGCGCCGCTCTCACCAGGGGCTTTGTTGCCCTTAAAGACATCCATCAGGCCGCCCATGTCGCCGCTGCCCGCGCGTTGCTTCACCTCGCTCATCACGTTGTCCCTGGCCAGGTCTACCGATTTATCCGCCTTATCGGGCGGCAGGTTAAACTTACTTTGCAACTCGCCGGTCAGTTGCCCCTTCACGTTATTGATTATGTTCTCGATCATAGCTTTATACTTTAATTAGGTTAGCATCAGGATCCTACTTTAAAAGGCGCACCAAAAACGGGCGGAGCCAAACTATACTTTGCGTAAAGTTGTTCTTCTTCCGGCGCGGGCCTTCCCTTAAAAGTATAACGGTAACGCTCGCACAAAGATATTTTTGGCCACCGCCACTCCAGTACCTGTAGACAAAGCTATTTTGGCAGCATTCTTGCATATATAGCTGCAACAGATACCTTTTCCCTAATATTTAATAGCTTTGCCGATACAAACACATGAACATGCGATACCTTGCCTTTTTAGCCATTATTCTGATAGCCGGAGCCACCTTTGCACAGTCTAAACTGAAGAAGACGCAGATCAGCAAAGAAGTAAGCGTGCTGCTGCCGCAGGATTTTATGCCGATGCCCGACGATGGCATCGCCCGTAAATACCCCGCCTCCACCCGCCCGCTTGCCGTGTATACCAGCCCCAATGGCCAGATTGACTTTAGCGTAACGCAGAAGCCATCGCAGTTCAAGGAGCAGGACCTGGACATGCTGCGAGAGTTTTACAAGGCCAATTTGCTGGAGCGCTTCACGCAGGTGGATTTTATCCGGCAGGAGGTAACGCAGGTAAAGGGCAAAGACTACCTGGTGTTTGAGTTTGTGAGCAACCTGGCCGATGAGCGTGGCTCCTCCAACCTGGCGCCGGTGCAGAAGTATAGCATCATGCAGTATACCATTAAGGATGATAAGCTCTACATCTTTACCATGCACGTGCCTTTCTCTATGAAGAACGACTGGCAGCAGACCGCCCGCGACATGATGGGCTCCATCAATATAAAATAACCACTACTACCTATTTATCTACTACGCAAAAGCCCCGCCAGTTTGGAGGGGCTTTTTTTGTGCGGTTACATTAGAGGGAAGGGGTTACTTTTTCTTTAGCTTGAAGTCATGCAGGTAGCTCAGGGTTATACTTACGCTTTGGCTTTTGGAGGCTAAGGAAGCGAGGTCCCTACTGAAAATATCGTTTAGGCTGTGGGTCAGCCTGCCTTCCAGCTGGAAGGTGCCAAAAGAGGTTTTTTGCCCCATCCCGATCCCCAAACTCAGCCCATACAAAAACGAGTTGTCGATGCCTTTGTGCTGATAATCGATTTCTTCCTCACCGGCTTCCGCACTCCGCCCGTTTTCAGACAACAGGAAGGAAGCGTAAGGGCCAAAGTTTATCAGAAACCGGGTGTTCCTGTTTCCAATGGTGACATGGGTCATTAAAGGCAATTCCAGGTAGTCCAGGTTGCGTTCGTAAGTACCACCTGTAGCTAGGAGTTCTTTCCAGCCTCGTTGCACATAGTTCACCTCCACCTGGATACCTACCCTGCGCTGTGCCACGTGCTTCAACACCAGACCTCCTGTGTAGCCCTGCAGAAACTCCTGCTCTATCTCCGGGTCAAAGTTAAAGCGTGAGAAGTTAGCGCCACCTCTAAGCCCAATGCTTACTTCTGGCACGAAGGTATCCTGAGCAGACGCCTGGATGGAGCTTAGTAGTACAAGGAAAGCGAAAAAGACCCTTTTCATCCTGTAAGTTTATTTTGGATAGTACACCTTGCAGCTGAGCGTGCTATATCCTGCGCTGCGCAACAGCTGCATCAATCTCAGGTAAGGTATAAATATCAGGCGTGTTAACATAACTAACTAGGCTTCTTTTAAGCCATTACGTTTACTTCCTCCACAAAGTCAGGCTTTGCCCTACTTGTATTTTACCCCCGATGTGCCCATCTTTACCCTATGGCGACAGATTTTCTATCCATCCACAGCGATGAGCATTTTATGCAGCAGGCATACCTGCAGGCGCAGTATGCCTACGAGGAGGGCGAGGTTCCGATCGGGGCCGTCGTGGTGGCGAACAACCGTGTTATCGCCAGGGCCTACAACCAGACCGAGAAGCTGAACGATGTAACGGCCCACGCCGAAATGCTGGCCCTGACCGCCGCCTCAGAGTACCTGGGTAACAAGTACCTGCACGACTGCACCCTCTACGTTACGGTGGAACCCTGCGTGATGTGCGCCGGTGCCAGCTACTGGGCGCAGTTAAAAAGGGTAGTGTTCGGAACATCTGAGCCCAAGCGCGGTTATAGAAGAGTAGGGAATTTGCTACACCCTAAAACCGAGATGGTGAGTGGCATTATGGCGCAGGAGTGCGCTGACCTGATGGCCTCCTTCTTTGCGGCTAAAAGAAATTAACTAACTTTGGAGGGATGCCGTACATCACCATTGTATGTACAAGTAAAATATTTCTAACATAAATCTATATAAAACTATGGCTTTCGAACTTCCGAAACTACCTTATGCTTATGATGCACTGGAGCCGCACATCGATGCGCGCACCATGGAGATCCACCATACCAAACACCACCAGGCTTACACCGATAACCTGAACAAGGCTATCGCAGGCACTGAGATGGAAAACATGAGCATCGAGGAGATCATGCGCAATGTGAAAGAGGACAACAAGGCTGTTCGCAACAACGGTGGCGGTTACTACAACCACAACCTGTTCTGGACTATCCTTTCTCCGAATGGTGGCGGGCAGCCATCCGGCGAACTGGCTGACGCTATTAACTCCGCCTTCGGCTCTTTCGACCAGCTTAAGGAGAAATTCAACGCGGCTGCGGCCACACGCTTCGGCTCTGGCTGGGCATGGCTGTGCGTAAAAGGCGGCAAGCTGGAAGTATGCTCTACCCCTAACCAGGACAACACCCTGATGCCGTTTGCAGAAGGTTGTGGTGGTCAGCCCATCCTGGGCCTGGACGTGTGGGAGCACGCCTACTACCTGAACTACCAGAACCGCCGCCCAGACTACATCAATGCCTTCTGGAACGTGGTGAACTGGGAAGAAGTAACCCGCCGTTACAACGAAGCGAAGTAGCTTGATAACGTAGCATGACGCACGTATCAAGCACCACGACTATACACAAAAAGCCCGACCGGAACCGGTCGGGCTTTTTGTTTTAGGCCTTCGCTGTGTGCGCAGCTCCCGCGAGGGCCTGGCAAAGTATAACAGCAGGGACTAAAGGAGGCTGGTTTGGTTCCGGAGCCTGAAAGATTATCCTATAAAGTAAAAATTCCTGCCGCAGCTCATGCCGCAACAGGAATCTTATACTTACACTTAGCTTTAAACTTATACTTTATACTTACTTGCGGGCCACCTGCTGGCGGCTTTTATAGGCCTCCACGCCGGCATCCAGGAACTTGACGAAGTTGTCCACGCTCAGGTCGTAGGCAATGGGTTTTACTAATGTGTTCTCGTTCTCGTCCATCAGCACATAGTATGGCTGGGCGTTTACGTTAAACTTGGTGATCTGGTAATCCGCGTACTTCTTGCCGATGGTTTTCTTCTCTTTGCCGTCGTAGCTGCTGGTGTACCACTCGCTTTCGGGCAGCTTGGTGCGGTCATCCACGTAAAGGGCGGCAATCACGTAGTCCTCGCGCAGGCGCTTGAGCACGGCCGGGTCCGACCACACGTTCTGCTCCATCTCGCGGCAGTTTACGCAGCCGTGGCCGGTAAAGTCAATGAAGATAGGCTTACCCTGCTCGGCAGCACACTTCTTGGCCTGCTCCAGGTCGAAATAGCCTTGCAGGCCATGCGGCAGGTGCAGGAAATCGCCATACTTTGGCTTCTCGCAGTTTTCGCTCGTGTTGGCTGCCACCAGCGCTGTATTGCCTCCTCCACTCTGGCGCACGATGGCGTTCAGGTCAAAGTCGTGGGTGGTTTGCGGCGGCAGGTAACCCGAGAGCGCCTTGAGCGGCGCGCCGAACAAGCCCGGGATCAGGTACACAACAAAGCCAAATGTGGCGATGGCAAAGAACAGCCGCGGCACGCTCAGGTACTTTATATCGGAGTCGTGGGAGAATTTGATCTTGCCCAGCAGGTAGAAGCCCATCAGCGTGAAGATCACGATCCAGAGCGCCAGGTATACTTCACGATCCAGAAGCCCCCAATGGTAGACCTGGTCGGCCACGCTCAAAAACTTCAGGGCCAGTGCCAGTTCAATAAAACCTAGCACCACTTTTACCGAGTTCAGCCAGCCGCCAGATTTAGGCAGGCCGCTAAGCCAGGACGGGAACACAGCAAACAGCGAGAACGGCAGCGCAAAAGCCAGCGAGAAGCCGAGCATGCCCGCAATCGGGCGGATGGTCTCGCCGCCGGCAGAGGCCACCAGGATACTTCCCACAATCGGGCCGGTGCAGGAGAAGGAAACCAGCACCAGCGTAAAGGCCATAAAGAACACGCCAAGCCAACCTCCCTGGTCGGCCTTAGCATCTACTTTGGTAAGCCAGGAGCTCGGTAACGTGATCTCGAACATCCCGAAGAAAGACATGGCAAACACCACGAAAATGAGGAAGAACAACACGTTGGGCAACCAGTGGGTGCTGATGAAGTTCGCCCCGTCGGCCCCGAAAAGCTTGGCCACAATCGTTCCGATCAAAGTATAAATTGCGATGATGGACAAGCCGTACACCACAGCTTTGAGGATGCCCTGCGCTCTGCTGCCGCCGCTGCTGGTAAAGAAGCTCACCGTCATGGGTACCATCGGGAACACGCAGGGCGTTAGCAGCGCCACCAAGCCAGAGCCAAAGGCAATAAGCATAAAGGTCCATAAGTCCCCTTCGGCAGCCGCAGGCTCCGTAGCAGGTATGGCAGAAATAGTTTCTACCTCATTATTATCTTCGCCAGCAGTAGCTGCAACGGGCGCGGCGGCGGTATCCGTAGCTGCGGCGGCGGCCGCCGTTGCCAGGTCCGGCACCCCTGCCGGAGCTAATGCCTGGCCAGGCCGCTGTTGTGTTTGTGGCTGCTGTTGCTGCGGTTGTGCTGCAGCTTTAGTATCAGTTTGCGGGGCAGCAGGTTGGGCCGCCGCACCGCTTACGTTAATCTGCTTGTTGGTAAAGGCAAAGGTGTCGTCGAACGGGATGCACTGGCCGGTCACGTCGGTGCACACCTGATACTCATACTCGCCTTTTACCTGCAGGTCGGGCTGCAGCACGCGTATTTTCTGGCGGAACTGGCCCGTGCCCACAAAGTAGGTATACTCCCCTTCCCACAGCTCGTCATACTTCTTCTTTGGCTTGACGGGTTTGATGCCACCCACCAACTCATAGGAAGGGTGCTTCTGAAACGTGAAGGTGGTGACCATCGGGCCCAGGTCCGGGTCGAAATCAGAGGAGTAGAGGTACCAGTCTTTGTCTATTTTGGCATTAAAGATCAGCTCCACCTCCTCGCCCACGGCCACCTCTTTTTTAGAGACATCGTAGCTCCACGACGCAGGCTTGAGCACCTGCGCCTGTGCCACAAAGGCTATCATACACAACAGCCATGTGGCCAGCAGCTGTTTCGGGGTGATGTTTTTGTTCATAGATTAAGCATTATACTTCGTGGCAGCATCACGCGGGCTGCCCTCCTCTCAGAATTTATGTAATCTGAGGCACTACAAAAGTAGGCAATTTATACTTGAGGCGACACGGGCCAGCGTGTATGTTTGCTAAACAACCGGTTTGGCTCCCTCAACGCTAGTTACTTCACCCCAAAGGGCAGGCCATACTTTAGCGGTGCTACTCTCTGTAACACAAGGCAGGCTGTTTTTTCTCCAGACAAGTATAAACTCTTTGGCGGGTGTGCTTCTTCCCCTGGCAATTCATACTTATAGAGTACCTTGGTAGCCCTGCAGGTGCTGTTGGTCGTAAAATATAGTACATACAGCATATACACATGTAAAACGAGCACGTATTTTACTATTTTTACAGCTTTGCTGATGTAACACGGCAATAACACAAACTATGATCTTCGATATATTCTTAACCATATTCCTGGTGCTGCTCAACGGCTTCTTTGTGGCCGCCGAGTTTGCCATTGTAAAGGTGCGGGCCTCGCAGATAGAGCTGCGGGCACAGGCCGGGAACAATGTGGCTAAGTTGGCGCAACACATGCTCACCCACCTCGATGCCTACCTATCGGCCACGCAGCTGGGCATTACACTGGCCTCGCTGGGCCTGGGCTGGATTGGCGAGAGCGTGGTGGCGCAGCTGGTAATTAACGTGATGCATGCCTTTGGCTTCCAGGGAAGTGAGGCACTGGCCCACACCATCGCCCTGCCTATCTCCTTTGCCATTATCACTGTGCTGCACATCGTGTTCGGCGAGCTGGCCCCAAAATCGCTGGCCATACAGCGCTCAGAGCCTACTACGCTGGCGATAGCCTACCCGCTGCGCTTCTTCTACCTCCTCTTCAGCCCGTTCATTTGGCTGCTGAACGGCCTGGCCAACATGGTGCTGCGCGCAATGGGCATACAGCCAATGCACGGGGCCGAGGTACACACGGCCGAGGAGCTGCGCCTGCTCTTCGAGCAAAGCGCGGAGGGCGGCGCCATCCAGGACTCTCACCACGAGCTTATTGAGAATGTGTTCCTCTTCAATGAGCGCACGGTGAAGCAGATCCTGGTGCCGCGCACCAAGATGGTGGCCGTGGACGTGAACATCCCGGAGGAGGAACTCCTGGAGATCGTCTTTCACGAGGGCTACTCCCGCCTGCCGGTGTACAGCGGCAACATCGATAATATTGTGGGTATACTTTATGTGAAGGATATCCTGAGCATTGTGCGCCTGGGCAAGCCTATTTTAGTAGAGGAACTGATGCGCTCTGCCTACTTTGTGCCGGAGACAAAGAAGATCAACCGCCTCCTGAAGCAGTTCCAGCGCCGCCACCTGCACATGGCCATCGCCACCGACGAGTTCGGCGGCGTGTCGGGTATCGTAACCATCGAGGATATTATTGAGGAGCTGGTGGGCGAGATACAGGATGAGTATGATGAGGAGGCCCCGATCGTGGAGCGCGTTACCGAATTTGAGTACAAGGTGAACGGGGCCGCCGCCGTGTCCGACGCCAACGACTTCCTACCTTTTCCGCTGCCAGAAGGCGAGGATTACGAGACGGTAGGTGGATTGCTGAACGTAATCTATGGCCAAATCCCGGAGAACCTGAACGAGACGACCACCTTCAACCAGTATGACGTGCGCATTCTGGAGAAATCGGACCGCCGCGTGGAGTCGGTGCTGCTGACCGTGCGCGAAGAGGACAGGGAGGGGCAAAGTTAGCTATGAAGCGACACGAAAGCCTGATACCGATCTCCCGCCAGCACCACGGCGGCCTGCTAACGGCCAGGCTGCTGCAACATGGCGCACCCGCCTACAAAGGCATGCCCACCACCCCCGCTGCCAAGCGCGACTACGTAGTAGCCTTTCTGCAGGAGCACCTGCGGCCCCACTTCAGGCTGGAGGAAGAAACGGTATTTATACTTGCCTCGGACTATTCGGAAGCGCTAAAGCAGCAGGCACAGGCGCTGCAGGCAGAACACCGGCAACTGGAGCAGCTTATACTTGCCCTGCCTGGCGCTAAGGAAACCGAACTTCCGGAAAAGCTAAATGAAGTGGGCAAGCTGCTGGAACAACACATCCGCCAGGAAGAGCGCGTGTTTTTCGAGATCGTGCAGCAGGAACTGCCGGATGAGAAGCTTGAGTTGCTGCAGCAGCAGGTGCTGACGCATCTGGAGGGGTAATTCTATACTTGTATCTTATTCCTATCGCTTGCCGGCTCTCACTGGCCGCTCGCTGGCGCGGGCTTGTAGCCTGTGCCCTTTTTATACTTTATACCTAGGCTATACTTTTATACCTGCCTTTTTCCATGGTGCAAGTCTTCAGACTTGTATCCTACGATGAGGTCAAGTTTGTAACTTGGCTCGCAGAGCCATACTTGTACTTGAGCTAAGCTTCATAGTTCAGCTGTACTTTGCCCATACTTCCGCTGGCGCGGGCTTGCAGCCCGTGTCCTTCTATTCGTTGGGTTTTCAACCCGACTGGTTCGCAGAGCCATCCTTCATACTTGAACTATATTTCCATAGCCGCTGCTTTCTGCAACTGGAGCTAAGCTATACTTGTTAGTTGCCGCTGATCCACGGCTTTACAACCAACTCGTTTCATTTCCGACCGTGGTGCTCTCAAGCCCGAGAGGGCTCGTCTTCGGGCATCGCGCTGGGAGCTTTTCCTGCCCTCGTACCTCGGGCTGCCTCGCTGCCGCTCGTCACCGGAAAAACTCGCATAGGCGCTCAACCCAAAGACTGGGATCAGATTCGATAGCCACCGTTAATTGTCATCTCGAACGTAGTGAGAGATCTCTATAGAATTCCAGATAGATCTCTCGCCCTGCTCGAGATGACACTAAAGTATAACAAGTATAAGTATAACAAGTATAATTCCCTTCTCTGCAGGAGTGGGTTTATGCTTGTGTAGGGACAGGTCGCGACCTGTCCGTGCGATACCTGCAGCTATAGAATTTACACTTTGGCATGAGTAGTAGCAGACTTCCCTCCATGGCTAAGGAGAGGTAGGGGTGGTTGAACCCGGTACTGCTGAGCTCCCTCCCCTGTTTTTAGGGGAGGGTTGGGGTGAGGTTTGGTGGCCCTCCTTGGCCAAGTCTCAGATCCCGCACTTGTTCCGGGGTAAAACCAGGGGTGGTTGGACGATCCCGCTATACTTTCCCGCTGAACCAGCCGCTGTACATCACGTAGTTGTTCGCCGTTCTGGCCAAACCTTCTATCTGCTCCGGGCTCAGTTGCTTTACCTTGCGGGCCGGTATGCCGGCATAGATCCACCCAGACTCGCAAACAGTGTTCTCCAGCACAATGGCCCCCGCGGCTATAATGCAATTCTCCTGCACCACGGCATTGTCCATCACAATCGAGCCCATCCCCACCAACGTATTATCATGCACGGTGCAGCCATGCACAATGGCGTTATGGCCGATAGAAACGTTATTACCGATGGTGGTGGCTGCCCGTTCGTAGGTACAGTGGATCACGGCCCCGTCCTGGATATTGGTTCTATTGCCGATGCGGATGCTGTTCACGTCGCCGCGGATGACGGCGTTGAACCAGATGGAGCACGCATCCCCCATCACCACATCGCCTACAATGGTCGCGTTTTCAGCTATCCAGCAGCCCTCGCCCATTTGCGGCCGCACACCCTTCACCGGAAGTATAACTGGCATATTTTAAGTTAAAAAGTTAGAGAGTTTAGGAGTTAGAAGGTTAAGCCACTAAGCTCCTGATACAGCAAATTTAGCAATTAAACGATTAACCGCTTCCACGTTCCTTTCAGGTAATTATACTTCAGCGTGCTGGGCAGGGCTTTCCAAAAGTAGGTGTTCAGCTCCACCGCGAAGCTGGGTTGCATATAGCAGTTGATGGTGCAGCCCTCGCAGGCGGGCAGCCTTCCCTCCTGCCGCTTCAGTTCCTCCACTTCCTGGCTCAAGTATAGTTCATGCAGGTTGCCATGGATCGGGAAGCTTTTTGTGCCCAGATGATAGCAGGGAAGTATAAGCTCGTTCTCCGGAGAGATCACCAGCGTGGTGCTGGCGGCTTTGCACACGGGTTTGGCTGTTTTGTTGCCCCCATCCAGGCGCAGCTGCACGAAACCTTCGTTCAGGTATACTTGTTTGCGTTTACCAAAATCGCTGAGGTAGCGCAGCTCCCCCTCCGTCAGCTGCTCGCCGGTTTCCACCTGGTTATACTCGAAAGCCGGGTTAAGTATGAGCACGAGCTTGTTCGGAAGTATGATCTTCTGGTACACCTCCTCCAACTGGTGCAGGTTATGCCGGAACACCGTGAATAGTATATCAGGCCGCTCACCCAGCTCCCGCGCCACCTTAATCGACTCCATCACAAAGTCGTAGCAGGCCACCCCCCGCCCGCGGTCGTGCTCTTCTTTGTCGGCTGAGTCGAGGGAGAAGTGCAGCATGTCTACCTTGCCTTTCAGGCGCTGGGCCAGTTTGGGATAGAGCATGGCGTTGGTGGTGAGCGTGGTGATAAAACCCATGTCGTGCGCCAGGCCCAGCATTTCATCTATCTGGCGGTGCAGCAGCGGCTCGCCGCCCGTGAAATCGATCACCTGCACCCCCAACCGCTTCAGGTCGCGCAGGTTCCGCTCCACATCCTCCAGGGTAATGTAAGGCGAGGGGCGCTCCCATATATCACAAAACGAGCACTTTGCGTTACAACGATACGTAACGTAGTAATTACAAAGTACAGGCTTGGACCGTAGGCGCATAGTAGAAGCGATAATGAACTCAAAAGTATAAATTATGAATGAAGTATACGGTATGTAAGCCCGTATGAATTTGCCAGGCCCTGCAGAAGGCTTATCTTTAGTATAAACTTTTTAACTCTCTAACTTCATAGTCTATGAAAAGAATACATATTTCGTCGGGTGCTGTTTGGGAGGATATGGTAGGCTACAGCCGTGCCGTGCGGGTGGGCACCACAGTTGAGGTAGCCGGCACCACCGCCACCGACGGGGAGAGCGTGGTGGGTAAAGGCAGCCCCTACGAGCAGACGAAGTATATCCTGGACAAGATCGGACAGGCCCTGGAGCAGGCGGGGGCAAGTGTGAAAGACGTGGTGCGCACGCGCATCTACGTAATCAACATTCAGCACTGGGAGGAGGTTGGCCGCGCCCACCAGGAGGTGTTTAAAGACATCAGGCCCGCCTGCAGCATGGTACAGGTGGCCGCCCTGATAAACCCGGACCTCCTGGTGGAGATAGAGGCCACCGCCATCCTTAGCCCCGCTTCCGGGCCCTTGCCGTACAATACAGCCCCTTACCAGTAGCGTGCAGGGACCACGAAAGCTACTGTACCACAAACCTCTAAACCCCAACAAAAGAACAGGCGCCTGGGATAAGATATATGCTGTGTTTGCAGGGCAGGACAGGATGTTCGTCTAAGAAAAAGCGCCTGTGGGATGTGAAAGTAAGCCGTTCGTATAAATCTGGTTGCCGGTACAGATTATGTACTTATCTTTGTAGCAGAAAGCCAAAAGGAATATTTGTTTAAGGTGAGATGTAAATAAGATTCCAACCCTATCTACTACCAACAGAAGATATTGGCCTAAGCCGCTCCTCAAAAGGGAGCGGCTTTTTTTATGCACTAACGTATAACCTTAGTTCGTTAGACCATTTGTCAGCACTCCAACCAATATCTTTTTTACCTATGAGAAAACTTGTTTTAACCTTGATAACCGTGCTGGCTATTAGCATTACAGCCCAGGCACAGTTATTTCAGGCTGGCGTAAAGGCCGGTATCAGCTCCTCGAAGGTGCGCCTGAGCGATGTACAGAACGACCCGCAGCAGTATGCCTCTGCCGATAATATTACCGGTTACCACGCTGGTGCCTTTGCCCGCCTGCAATTGCTGGGGCTGCTGTTTCAGCCGGAAGCCATACTTGCTACCTCAGGAGGAAACGTAGAGGTGAAAGACGATCCCAACAGCACCATGGTGCGCGTGGAGAAGTTTAAGTTCGACCGCCTGGACGTGCCGCTGCTGGTAGGCTTTAACTTTTTGCGGGTGGCACGGGTACAAGCTGGCCCGGTAGCCTCCATGCTGCTGACCGCCAAGCAGGAGGGCCGCACCATTAAAGACTATTACGACAACTCCGACTGGGGTTTCCAGGCAGGCCTAGGCGTCGACATTGGGGCTTTAACTCTGGATGCACGCTACGAACGCATTAACCGCGACTTCACTAACACCAGCCTGCAAAGTGATGGCAAAGTGAGGAACGAGCAGTTTCTGGTAAGCCTGGGCCTGAAGCTAATAAAGTAGCAAAGGCCGTCTATTAAATCAAGAAAGCCGCAGGAGCATCAGTTCCTGCGGCTTTCTTGTGATTTATACTTTAGATAAAGTCTTTTATCCTTTATCAAATTGTCCTTTGTCCAAGACTATGGCATGTACAGGTTCGCGCCAGGGCCTATCGGCAGGTCCAGCAGAATCCAGATGATGAACATTACAATCCAGCCGATCAGGAAGACGATAGAGTATGGCAGCATGGTAGAGATAACCGTACCGATACCGGCTTTCTTATCATAACGCTGTATGAAGGCCACAATCAGGGCGAAGTAGGACATCATCGGGGAGATAATGTTCGTAACGCTGTCGCCGATGCGGTAAGCCACCTGCGTAAACTCCGGCGTATAGCCCAGCAGCATAAACATCGGGATGAACACCGGTGCCATAATGGCCCATTTGGCAGAGGCCGAGCCCATTACCATGTTAATGGAGGCCGCCACAAGTATAAACATGATCATCAGCGGTATACCGCTCAGGCCCAGCGTTTTCAGGGTATCAGCCCCGTTAATGGCCAGTATAAGCCCCAGGTTGGTCCAGTTAAAGTAAGCCACAAACTGCGCCGCGAAGAACACCAGCACAATATAAGAGCCCAGCGTTTCCATGGATTTGGACATGCCACGCATCACGTCGCTGTCGTTCTTGATGGTTTGGGCACCGATGCCGTATGCAATGCCTGCCACACCGGCCAGTATAAAGATAAACGCCACAATACCCGACATGAAAGGCGAGTTCAAAATATCACCGGTCTCTGGGTTGCGCAGGTAGCCATTCTCCGGGATCAGGCCGCCAAGTATAAAGGCCATCATCAGCAGTATGGCAATCGTGGCATACAGCAGGCCGCGCTTCTCCAGTGAAGTCAGGCGATCTATACTTTGTGGCTTCTCGTCACCATCGTACTCCCCCAGCCTTGGTATCACGATCTTCTCTGTAACCCAGGTACCCAGACCCGCTACCAGGAACGTGGACACGAACATGAAGTAGTAGTTAGCGGCAGGGTTAACGGTATAGTCCGGGTTAATGATTCGGGCAGCCTCTGTAGAAAGGCCAGCCAACAGCGGATCGATGGTACCCAGCAGCAGGTTGGCACTGTAGCCCCCCGACACACCGGCAAAAGCCGCAGCCAGGCCGGCCAGCGGGTGACGGCCAGCCGCCAGGAAGATAACCGCCGCCAGCGGCACCAGCAGTACGTAGCCTACCTCAGAGGCGGTGTTCGAGATCACCCCCGAGAAAACGATCACGAACGTAAGCAGGCGCTTGGGCGACGACAGCACTACCAAACGCAGCACCGTGCCTATCAAACCGGTACCCTCGGCAATACCGATACCCAGCAACGACACTAGTACCGTGCCCAGCGGCGCAAAGTCAGTGAAGTTGGTGACCATACGCGTCAGGATCATGTGGAGTCCCTCTGCCGAGAGCAGGTTTACCGGCGTTACGGTCTGGCCTGTCCCGGGGTGGGTTACGGCCATATCAAACTGGCTGGCCACCCACGATAGGATAACCACCAGCAGGGCAAAGCCGGCAAAAAGCGTGGCAGGGTGCGGCAGGGCATTGCCGATGCGCTCCACCACCGACAGGAATTTGTCGATCCCCGATTTTTTCTTCTGTACTTGTGTCATAAAAAAGGGTTGGTGTTGATTAGCTTTTCACACAGGCTGGCTGTGTGAGGTGTTGGCTGTAAAAAAGTTTTCGAAGATGGCTAAAAATTGGCGTGTTCGCAAATCTAGCTCAAAAGCCATAACTTAGCCCAAAGCCAAAAAAGGATAACGTATGATTGCACCCCTTCAGCCCGGCGACAAAATCGCCATTATCGCCACTGCCCGAAAAATAGACCGTGATGCCATTACGACTGCCGTTCAGGTGCTGCAACAGTGGGGGCTGGAGGTAGAAGTAGGGCCAAGCGTGGGAGCAAGCTACGGCGTGTTTGCCGGCGACGACGCCCTGCGCCTGCAGGATCTGCAGCAGGCCCTGGACCGCCCCGACATCAAAGCGATTATCTGTGCCCGCGGCGGCTACGGCACGACCCGCATCCTTGATCAGGTAGACTTCAGCCGGTTTCAGGAGCAACCCAAGTGGGTGGTGGGCTTCAGCGACATTACCTCGCTGCTTTGCCACATCCACAGCTTAGGTATAGAAAGCATACATGGCATTATGCCCCTGCTCTTCCCTAGCGGCACCGAAGCTGCCTTAGAAAGCCTCCGAAAGGTACTTTTCGGCGAGGAAGTACACTATGAGGTGGCACCACATCCCTTTAACCGCACCGGCACCGGCCAGGGCCAGCTGATTGGCGGTAACCTGGCCCTGCTGCATAACGTCTCCGGCACCCGCTCCGACTTTAGCTCGCGCGGCAAGATCCTGTTCCTGGAGGACGTGGATGAGTACCTCTACAACATCGACCGCATGATGGTGCACCTCTCCCGCGCCGGTAAGCTGGATGATCTGGCAGGCCTGATCGTGGGCCACTTCAGCGACATGAAGGACAACACCGACCCGTTTGGCAAAAATGTATACGAGATCATAGCCGAGCATACAGCCAAGTATAACTACCCCATCTGCTACGGCTTCCCCACCGGCCACGAGCCGGATAACCTGGCGCTGGTATGTGGAAGAGAGGCAAAACTGGAGGTAGGGGAGCAGGGCGCGTCGCTAATCTATGTATAAGCTGATTGCTTTATACTTTCAGAGGCCGTAGCACAAGTATAAGCGTATGCAGAAAGTATAAACCGCTAGGTATAAGGCTTATGCCCCTGTAAGTTGAGCATCATCACGTCAAAGCACATGAACTACGAAGCCTACCTGGCGCGCATCGGTTATTCAGGGGAACGGCAGCCGACCCTCGACGTGCTGCAGCAATTGCAGAAGCTCCACCTGTTAACCGTCCCCTTCGAGAATCTGGACATTCACGACGGGGTCCCGATCGAACTGGACACTGAAAAGATCTTCGACAAGGTGGTGCTTCAGAAACGGGGCGGGTTCTGCTACGAACTGAACGGTTTATACTTTGAGTTACTCACTGCGCTGGGCTTTGACGCCAGACGGATCTCTGCGAAAGTATACTCCGCCAGCGAAGGCACCTACTCGCCAGAGTATGACCACATGGCCCTGCTGGTAACGATAGCGGGGGAAGAATATCTGACCGATGTCGGGTTTGGGGAGTTCAGTTTTGCGCCGCTGAAGATAGCCCTGGGCCAGGTGCAGGCAGATGCACGGGGCGATTACGTCTTCGACAAATATGACGAGCGCTATTACCGGGTAAGCCGTGTAGAAAATGGCGAGCTCCGGCCCGAATACATCTTCCGGAAAACAGCCAGGGCTTTTAATGAGTTTTCCGACATGTGCCACTTCCACCAGACCGATCCCCGCTCCCACTTCAGGCAACGCAGGATGATCACGCTTCCCACCGAAAAAGGCCGCATCACGCTCACAGAGCACAAACTCAAGCTGACAGAAGGTGACCTTACCAAGGAAATCACGCTGAAAGACACAGCTGAGTACGAAGCCTATCTGTGGCAATACTTTGGGGTAAAACCGGCTGGCAAGATTAATTAATTTGGCTATACTTTCCTGTCTGAGTCTAAGGGTGGTAACGCTGCCTCTATTCCGATAAACGAGATTTACACGCACGTGACGATCTTCGTACCGGGTAAGTATATTGCTTAACAAAATGCAAGAGGGCATACACACTATTGAAGCGCTAAAGAATTGGCTTGATACGGACAGAACCTCTTTGCATAGAAAGCAGCTAAACGTGGTAGTGACGTATACACCGTAGTTGGCGCTTTAGTCTAAAACGAGACTCCGTAACCAATGGAATATAAAGAAACAAACCCCTGCACAGCCTTAGCACCCTATATTCATTCCTTTTGGGAATTGAAAGGTGACGACCATGACAGACAATGGGAGCGGAATTTCCCTGACGGTTGCCCCGGTTTGGTGCTCAATGTAGGGGATTCTTGCAGTACCGACAACGGTACAGTTGTTATGGATTTCGGCAAAACGTATGTGGTGGGGGCAATGACTTCTTTTAAGGATAGTTTCATTGACGGAGACACGCACCTGTTTGGCGTATGCCTGAAACCAGGCGTTTTCTACAATTTTTACAACTATACGTCGCAAAATGAGCTAGCGAACAAAACCGTTCAGCTTGAAAAGCCGCATTCGTTCGAACTGGACAAGTTCCTTAAAAGTCCTGTATACTACCTGAATGCTTTTTTTACTGACCGCTTACAAAACAGAAACGGGCTTTTACAATCCATTATGGATGATATTCACCAGTCGAATGGCCAGATAAGTATAAAGAAGCTTGCCGAAAGAAAAGCCATTTCTATAAGACAGTTGGAGCGAAAATTTAGAACACATATAGGCATTACACCCAAAGAGTATGCGAATATTGTTCGCTTTCAGCATGCGCTCACCTTAATCAAAAACTCAGATAAGAAACGAAGTTTGTTAGATATAGCCTTTGCATGTGGTTATTACGACCACGCCCATCTTACCAATGAGATAAAACGCAATACCGGACTTTCGCCATCGCAATTTTAGTTTGTCGTTTTTTTACAAAGTAGGAATGAGCGCTCCGGATTAATATTGTAAAAAATAAAAACAACGGACAGATGCGAAAATTATCACTTTTCATTGCGACAAGCTTGGACGGTTACATTGCCAAACCTAATGATGACCTTAGCTTCCTGAATTTAGTCGAGAAAGAAGGCGAAGATTATGGCTATGCAGACTTTACCTCAACCATCGACACCATACTTATTGGTAGGAAAACATATGATTGGGTTCAAAGAGAAATAGGAACTTCTCATTATGATAACGGGGAAAGAGATGTGTATGTGCTTACAAGAACAGAAAGGCCAAGTATAGGCAGGATAAAGTTCTACACCGGTGATCTAAGGGAATTGGTGCAAAAGTTAAAGAGCAAAAATGGAAAAGATATCTATTGTGATGGTGGGGCGGAAGTCATCAACGAACTTTTGAAAAGCGACCTGATTGACGAGTTTATTATTTCAATCGTGCCCGTGCTGCTAGGTAATGGAACAAGACTTTTCAAGGACGGCAGGCCGGAACAGACACTTGAACTAGTTACCGCTAAAACCTTTGACACAGGATTAACACAGTTACATTACAAACGGAAGAAATAAATAACGGGCCGCCAACAAGGGGTATAAAACAGAGGGCGGAGAATGGTTTCTGCAAGTGCCAGTTTAGTCTCGGTGAATATGTAGGCAGCCCTGGATAGCCCAGCGCCACGAAACAAAGTATACTTTACAGGGTTTAATGGCATAAAAGCTTACAGTTCCTGGAACATAACTTGCTATGTCTGCCACGCTTAAACCAAAAAAACGCCTCTGGCAACAGCCTTTGCACCTGATGTACAGTGCGCTGTTCCTGTTTTTTTGGGTTTACACCGGCCTTACCACCCCCGACCTGAAGAACTGGCTGCTGGAGAACGTGCTTACGCTCTCGCTGATCATCTTTCTGGTAGCCTTCTACAACATCTTCCGCTTCTCAGACGCCAGCTATACGCTTATTTTCCTGTTTCTGCTGCTGCACGTGTATGGCAGCCAGTACCAGTACGCCGACAACCCGTTCGGGGAATGGCTGAAGGGGCAGCTTGGCGTTGCGCGCAACCATTACGACCGCCTGGTTCACCTCGGTTACGGACTGCTGCTGACTTACCCCCTGCACGAGGTGTTGGCATTTGGCTTTAAGCTACGGTCTATCCTCACCTACCTGCTGCCCGTGGAGCTTATACTTTCCACCAGCGTGCTGTACGAGCTGGTGGAGTGGATGGTAGCCGACTGGGTGTACGGCGGTGGTGAGCAGGGGATGGTTTTCCTGGGAATGCAGGGCGATATCTGGGACGCGCAGAAAGACGTGGCCATGGCCCTTGCCGGGAGCCTGGTAGCCATGGCCGTGGCGTATGTCTTTATCAAAAGGAAACTGGAAGTATGATGCAAGTATGAATACTTATAAACTCACTGGAGGTTCATGTTACCACTTCCAACCACCCCTGCCCCTACCCCCAGGAGGGGAGCCTGTCATTGCTTCTAGCAAAGTACAAGTTTTATAGCTGCTGGTAACGCGGACAGGTCGCGACCTGTCCCTACAAGTATAAACCCACCCCCAACCCCTCCAAGGAGGGGAATTGTCAGCAGACGGTTACATCCCCCTACCCCCTTCAAAGGGGGACTTGGTTCTAGTTCCATAGCAAAGGCAGCGGCTATCGAACGGATACCCAGTCCTTGGGTTGAGCACCTTGTGAGATCCGGTGCTCAACTTATTGAGCAGCCCGAGGCACGAGGGCAGGAGGGAACACAGCGCGATGCCCTTATCGAGGGCCCCTACCCCCAGGACGAGCCCTCTCGGGCTTGAGAGCTCCAAAGCCAGATATAAAACGAGTAGGTTGTAAAGCCGTGGATGAACGGAAGCTAGAAAGGATAGCTTAGTTCAAGTTGAGGGAAGCAGCGGCCAGGGAAGTATAGCTCAAGTATAAAAAGGCACAAGCGGATGCTTGCGTCAGGGAGGGTCTGCTTCCTCGTACGATCGCTCATTATAAAGTATAACTACGCCAAAAGCCACAGAAGTAAAGCATCTGCAGCAAGTATAAAAGGTAGGCATAAAAAAACCAGCCGCACCCCCGTGCGGCTGGTTAATCACCAATTATCCAATCAATCTACTACTACTTAATCTTTTATAGCTCTCCGCGCTCAGCGGCTTTCTTCATTTTCTCGTTAGCGAAAATGGCAATCTCTACGCGGCGGTTTTGCTGGCGGCCAGCGGCTGTGCTGTTATCGGCAATCGGCTGGTCATCAGCGTAGCCCTGCGTGGTCATACGGCTGCGGTCTACCCCGGTAGAGGACAGGTAGCTTGCCACTGACTCGGCGCGGCGCTCCGAGAGCGGCTGGTTAATGCTTCTATTACCGGTATTATCCGTGTGGCCCTCAATCAGGATGTTCGTGTCCGGGTATTTCTGCAGGGTCTGGGCCAGTTGCGCGATCTCGGTTTTAGCACCGGGCTGTAGCTCGGCAGAGCTCGTGGCAAACAGGATTCCTGAGTTAAAGGTAATCTTGATACCCTCGCCTACTCGCTCTACCTGTGCGTTCTCCAGGTCCCGCTGCAGCTCCTCGGCCTGCTTGTCCATTCTTCTGCCGATCAGGGCACCGGCCGTGCCACCCACTGCGGCACCAATAATAGCACCGGCAGCCGTGTTGCCGGCCACTCTACCAACCACACCACCTACCACGGCGCCAGAACCGGCACCAATCACACCGCCCTTGGCAGTTCTGCTCATGCCACCGCCGCCTGAGGCGCACGATGAAAGTATGACGGCAATAAGGGCTAATATGGAAAGGTTTATTCTGAAGTTTTTCATAGTTCTATTTTTAAATGCCGGATCAGGTTTTCCAGATCCTGACCCTTTTACTGACTATATACTTAAAATGTTATATAAACTTTTTCTAAATATCTTTCACCTAAGCTAGCCTGCTGGCCGCATGATTATATACATCGCTAGGCAAGCCCCGGCAACGGATATAAATCTTAAACGCCTTTCCTATGTTCTGGTTATAAAATGCCCACCAAGCACCTGTGTTCCCTAAAAAAGCAAGGCGCCTGTCTCCTTTGCGGAGACAGGCGCCTTGTTCTTTTTTATACTTTAGGCGTATGGGTTACTTGATCTCACCGCTCTCGGCAGCCTTCTTCAGCTCCTCGTTTGCCACAATGATGATCTCCACGCGGCGGTTCTGCTTACGTCCTTCCACGGTGCTGTTATCGGCAATCGGCTGGTCGTAGCTATAGCCTTTGGCCTGCAGACGCGCTCCGTCAACACCCAGGCTGCGGGCATAGGCTGCCACAGATTCGGCCCGGCGCTCTGACAATTTCTGGTTCAGTTCATATGAGCCTGTGTTGTCAGTGTGACCTTCGATGATCACATCGGTGCCTTGGTACTCCTGCAGCGTTTTAGCCAGCTTCTGGATATCCTGCTTAGCAGAGGCGCTCAGCTCGGCGGAGTTTACCGCGAAAAGTATGCCTGAGTCGAAGTTCACACGGATAGCCTCGCCCACGCGCTCTACGTTGGCATTCTCCATCGATTTCTCCAGTTCCTCGGCCTGCTTATCCATACGGCGACCAATAACGGCACCTGTTGCGCCACCCACAGCAGCGCCCACAATGGCACCGGCAGCCGTGTTGCCCAACCTGTTACCGATCAGGCCACCGATTACGGCACCACCACCGGCACCAATCAGGCCGCCTTTCGTGGTCTTCGTCATGCCTTTTTTCTCATCAGCAGGCTTTGTTTGAGTCGTTGTCTCGGTAGTTGTGCCTGAGCCGGCAGCAGGGGCTGTGCTCTTGCAAGAGGAAAACAGCATGGTAACGGCCAGCATCGAGCTCAGGGATAGTTTTACTAATTTCATGTTAATCAGGGTTTGGTAAATGTGTGTTGTTGTTCTTTTAGTTTGAGTGTACTGCAATAGGTTAAAAAGTTCTTACACCTGCAAACGCAAGTCCTGTGCCAAATCGTACTTTACCCTTCGTTAAATATTTTAAACAAGGTATATTCAGCAAGCTTACCCTTCATATAACAGGCTATAAAAAAGCCTGTTAGCACACAGCTAACAGGCTTGTAAAATTTTGGTTAATGCTTTTTATCAGGATGCCTTTACCGTTTTCTTTGCCTTCGGTGTGGTGGTTACGTCCTCTGGCAGCAGCACCATGCTCAGCAGCTCGCTCAGGCGGCCTTTGAGTTGTTTACGGTCGATAATGAAATCCAGGAAGCCGTGCTCCAGCACAAACTCTGCGCTTTGGAAGCCCTTCGGCAGGTCTTTGCCAATCGTCTCCTTAATCACGCGCGGACCGGCAAAACCGATCAGGGCACCCGGCTCGGCAATGTTAAAATCGCCCAGCATGGCATAAGAGGCCGTTACGCCCCCTGTGGTTGGGTCTGTCAGCAGCGAGATGTAGGGTAGTTTCTCCTCGCTCAGCAAGGCCAGTTTGGCCGAGGTCTTGGCCATCTGCATCAATGAGAAGCCGGCCTCCATCATACGCGCACCGCCCGATTTCGAGATCATCAGGAAAGGGGTGCGGGTTTTGCGGGCGTGGTCTATGGCGCGGGCAATCTTCTCCCCTACCACCGAGCCCATGGATCCGCCGATGAAGGCAAAATCCATACAGGCGATGGTGATGTTCTGTCCATTGATTTTGCCGTAGGCTGAGCGCACCGCATCTTTCAGGCCGGTAGCCTTCTGCGTGGAGGCGATACGCTGCGGGTAGGGCTTGGAGTCCACGAAATGGAGCGGGTCGCCTGAGGTCAGGTTCTCGTCGAGTTCGGTAAACTCGTTGTCATCAAATAAAATGGCAAAGTACTCTTTGGAGCCGATGCGGTCGTGGTGGTTGCACTGCACGCAGGTGTTCAGGTTCTTGCGGTGCTCGGCCGTACTTGTCACGGTTTTGCAGGTAGGGCACTTGTACCACAATCCGTCCGGGGTTTCCTTCTTTTGCTCTGTTGGCGTCTGGATTCCTTTATCTGCTCTTTTAAACCAAGGCATCATAGTTAAACAGCGTGCTTCCGCACTTTAAAGTTATGGCTATACTTTACAGCAAAGTATAAAATCAAGGTGGCCTGCCCCGGTCACCCTCAGGGGGTACGCAAAGGCAGGCCACAAAAATATGTAATAATCGGCAGTTCTGCTACAAATTACGCCAGTGTAATCTCATTTGCCAGGTATACGTCCTGAATGGCGTTCAGCAGCTCCACGCCGGCCTTCATGTCTTTCTGAAATGCTTTGCGACCGGAGATCAGGCCCATACCGCCCGCACGCTTGTTAATAACCGCCGTGCGCACCGCATCTGCCAAGTCGGAGGCTCCCTTAGACTCGCCGCCGGAGTTAATCAGGCCGGCGCGGCCCATGTAGCAGTTGGCCACCTGGTAGCGCGTCAGGTCGATCGGGTTGTCCGTGGTAAGCTCCGAGTACATTTTCTCGTGCGTCTTGCCGAAGCTGATCGCCTTAAAGCCGCCGTTGTTCTCCGGTAGTTTTTGCTTGATGATGTCGGCTTGGATGGTGACACCCAGATGGTTGGCCTGCGCCGTCAGGTCGGCGGCTACGTGGTAATCGGTGCCGTCTTTCTTGAAGGCATTGTTGCGGGTGTAGCACCACAGGATGGTGGCCATGCCCAGTTGGTGCGCCCGCTCAAAGGCCTCGGCCACCTCTATGATCTGGCGGGAGGACTCCTCAGAACCGAAGTAGATCGTGGCACCCACCGCAGTGGCACCCAGGTTCCAGGCCTCATCCACAGAGCCGAACATGATCTGGTCATACTTGTTGGGGTAGGTCATCAGCTCGTTGTGGTTGATCTTCACCACAAACGGGATCCGGTGCGCATACTTCCGCGACATCATGGCCAGGTTGCCGAAGGTGGTAGCCACCGCGTTGCAGCCGCCCTCTATGGCCAGCCTGATGATGTTCTCCGGATCGAAGTAGATCGGGTTTGGGGCAAAAGAGGCGCCGGCGGTGTGCTCGATGCCCTGGTCCACCGGCAGGATGGAAAGATACCCCGTGCCCCCGAGGCGGCCGTGGTCGAACAGCTGCTGCAGGCTACGCAGCACCTGCGGAGAGCGGTTCGACTGGGCAAAGATCCTGTCCACGAAATCAGGACCGGGGGCATGCAGCTGCTCTTTGGAAATGGTCTGGCTCTGGTGCTGCAGCAGGCTTTCAGCATCTGAACCAAGTAGCGAAACGATTTTCTCGTAGCTCATTTGTTTTGATAGTTTTTTGGGTAGAGTGAAAATGAAGTAAATAAGTATGGACAATCCTAAACTCAGATTATTGTCATCTACCAAAGCGGTAAAGCCCTTTCAGGCTTTATACCGCAGCGTTTTCTATAGCATGGCAGGCACCGTTGTAGTGATGCAAGCGCACTCAGGCTTGCCCCAAACTATACTTCAACCAGCTGAAAAAGTTGTCCCTGCAACAGCTATAAAAGGCCTTCCTCACTGTGGGCCGATGTGCTACATCTCGCCGCAAAAGTATAAAAAATCAACAATGAATCACATAAACTCCTCATAGGATAATCCCAGCCTATCACTACCTCAAGAATTGACGATGATATGTCCGGGCGGGCGCCTCTGCCTTTCAGCAGCGAGCTTGCGCGCGCTTGCAGGCCAAGTGTACTGGCCGGTATGGAAGGACGAATGCCAGTGCCATGGGCACGCCTGCCTCCAGAAGTATAGTTCGGAAATACGGCACCATCGGCCCCAGGTCCGGGTGAAGCTCCCAGGCCAGGCGTAAGAACTTATTTCGCTGCTGCCGATCCGTCTAAAGTATCAAAATAATTTAAAATCCGTTAATACTCAAACACACTGACATGCTGCAACTTATGAACTTAATACACCAAGAACACCGTAGCCTGCACAGGCTCCTGCTCGCTTTTTTAGCCGGTATAATCCTATGGGGTTGCGCTCCCGCCACCCGCATGACAGGTTCCTGGAAAAACCCGGATACAGCTACTCAGAAGTATAGCAAGGTAATGGTGGTAGCCATCTCAGACAATGTACAGGCCAGGCAAACCGTGGAAACGGACATGCAGGCGCAGCTGCAAAAACGTGGCATCGACGCCACCAGAAGTCTGGACATGTTTACGCCCACCATGACAGAGCAAGGCGCCCCCGATGTGGACCGGATGCTATCAGAGGCGCAAGAGCAGGGCTTTGGTGCAATCCTAACGGTGGCGCTGCTGGACCAGGAAACGGAGACCCGTTATGTGCCAGGTGCCTACGGCTACGCCCCCATGACACGCTTTGGCTGGTATGGCGGGTTCCGGGGATATTATAATTACTGGTACCCTACCCTTTACTCCCCCGGCTACTACACCGAGGATAAAGTATACTTCCTGGAGACAAACCTTTATGACGTGAAGACGGAGCAACTGCAGTGGTCTGGCCAAACGGAGTCGTACAGCCCGTCCAGCCTCCGGAAAGCCTCTGAGACACTTGCCGAACTGACCGTAAACAGTCTGGCGCAGGAGGGGCTGCTGCAGTAAGGCAAGGCTGAAAACAAAAGGCGGCTGGCTTCTAAATATGAGAAGCCAGCCGCCTTTTGTTGAAAGTATAAATTCCCTACTCGTTGTACACCACGTGCAGCACCGTCTGCCCCACGGCTTTCAGCGTATTCTTGCTGATGATGTCCATGGTATCGGTGTGGCGGTGGTGGTACGCCCCGAAGATGTCCCCGCTGCCGGCATTCGGGTGCAGCTCCACGATATCGATCATGCGGATCTTGGCCAGGGTGTTCACATAGTAATGGTCGTCGGTAATAGCCGGGGCGTTCTGGTACTTAAAGTAATCGGAGTAACCGATGCTGTTGCCTGCCTTCCATACTTTGTCCACGATCTCCTTGGCGAACTGCCTGGAGTACCCCTCGCGGGGGAAGCGGGCGTTCTCGGCCCCCACCATATCCAGCAGGATGCCATAGTTGGCGCGGTAGTTCGGCTCGTGTTTGTTCCGGCTCCAGTACTGTGCGCCCAGACACCAGGAATCCTGCACATAAGGCCCTGCGCTATTCTCTGGCTGGCCGTAGTCCTCTCCGTCAAAAAAGATCAGGTCCACGCCCACATCCGGCTTCTGCTGTGCTGTGTGTATGGTCCGGGCAATCTCCAGCAGCACCCCCACGCCACTGCCGCCGTCGTTAGCTCCCTCTATGGGCTTGCCAGGGTTGCTCTCATCCTTATCGGCCACAGGGCGGGTATCCCAGTGGGCGGCCAGCAGTATGCGGTTGGCTGCGCCGGGGTTGTAGGAGGCGATGACGTTGCGCAGGTTCAGCATGGTGCCATCGTAGGCCCTGGCCTGAAACTTCTGCTCCTGCACCTGTGCGCCGTACTCCTTCAGCTTCGCCACGATCCACTCGCCGGTCTGGAAGTGCGGGCCCGTGTTGGGCACGCGTGGGCCAAAGGCCACCTGCCTGGCTATAAAGGCGTAGGCTGAGTCGGGGTTAAAGGCGGGGGCTCGCACGGCTGCAGGGGCCTCTTCCTCTACTCCGGCTATCTTGCTGCCGCTTTTCTCAGCCGAGTCGCAGCTGGCAAAGCACAGGGTGCCGCAGAGTAAAAGCGCCAGTATGTTCATTTTATTCTTCATAAGCCCAGTCTATTCCGGTTTTCATGTCCTTGATAACGATGCCCTGCCGCTTCAGCTCCGCCCGGATGGCATCCACCTTGTCGTAGGCTTTCTGCTCCTTGGCCTCCTTGTAGAACGAGAGTACCAGGTGCAGCATCTCCTCCATATCGCCGAAGCTCTCCTCCTGCAGCCCCAGCACGTGCAGCACCAGTTCCTGGTAGGTATCGCGCAGCAGGTCGAAGGTGCCCCTGGTCAGCTGCCCCACCTCAATCTGCCCCAGGTAGATGCTGTTGATCTTTTTGAGCAGGTTAAACAGCGAGGCGATGGTCTTGGCCGTGTTCAGGTCGTCGTTCAGGCCACGGAAGCAATCCTGGGTGAGTTTCTGCAGCTCCTCGTTCAGCTTCTCGTCCGGCACGACCTGCGTCTCTGCCTCCGGGTAACGCAGTTTTTTGAGCACGCGCAGGCCGTTCATCAGTTTGGTGTAGCCTTTGCGCGCCGCCTGCAGGGCCTCGTTGCTAAAGTCGAGGGTGCTGCGGTAGTGCGCCTGCAGTATAAAGAAGCGGATCGTCATCGGGGTATAAGCCTGCTCCAGCATCTCGTGGTTGCCATTGAACAGCTCGCTCAGGTTGATAAAGTTACCCAGCGACTTGCCCATCTTCTGCCCGTTCACCGTGATCATGTTGTTATGGATCCAGTATTTGGCCGCATCGGTGTGGCTGCAGCTGGCCTGGCTCTGGGCAATCTCGCACTCGTGGTGCGGGAACATCAGGTCCAGCCCCCCGCCATGTATATCAAAGGTGGTGCCGAGGTATTTGCGGCTCATGGCCGAGCACTCCAGGTGCCAGCCCGGGAAGCCGTCGCTCCACGGCGAGGGCCAGCGCATGATGTGCGTGGGCGAGGCTTTCTTCCATAGCGCAAAGTCCAGCGGCGAGCGCTTCTCTTCCTGCCCCTCCAGGGTGCGGGTGTTGTTGAGCAGATCGTCTATCACACGGCCGGAGAGCTTGCCATACTTGTGCTGCTTGTCGTAGGCCTGCACATCGAAGTATACCGAGCCGTTCACCTCATAGGCAAAGCCGTTGTCGAGGATCTCCTGTATCATCTGCACCTGCTCGATGATGTGGCCGGAGGCACGTGGCTCGATGTCGGGCTGCAGCACGTTCAGCCTGTCCATTTCCTGGTGGTAGATGTTGGTGTAGTGGTTGACCACCTCCATCGGCTCCAGGTGCTCGAGTTTAGCCTTTTTCTGGATTTTGTCTTCGCCTTCGTCGGCGTCATTCTCCAGGTGGCCTACGTCGGTGATGTTGCGCACGTAGCGTACTTTATACCCTTGGTACTTCAGGTAGCGGTACAGCACATCGAAGGTAACGGCGCTGCGGGCATGGCCCAGGTGAGGCTCTCCGTAAACTGTTGGCCCGCACACGTACATTCCCACAAACGGGGCGTGTAGCGGCTCAAACTCCTCTTTCTTTCGCGTCAGCGTATTGTACAGGTTCAGTTTCTGTTGCATGGTCTACTAAGTATAGGCCCCAACGGGTGCCGTACTTTTATGATCTCAGCTTATTGGGCCGATTGTGGTGCAAAACTAAAAATATTGCCCCCCTTCTCCTAACGCTATTCTACGCTCTTTGGCTGTAGCACATAGGTGGCCGAGATCGGGAAGTGGTCCGAAAGCCCCATTTCGTAGTGTGTCTGGAAGTTGTAGGCCTCCAGTCCCTGGCTGTAAAACTGGTTGTCGATGCGCAGGAAGGGAAGTGGGCCGTTGTAGGTGGCCCCCACCCCGTTGCCGGCTCTCTCATGTGCATTCTGCAGCGCCTCCGCCAGCTCGTTGTAAGTATAACTAAACGGGATGTCGTTGAAATCGCCGCAAACGATGACCGGGTAAGGAGACGCCTGCACATGCTCCAGCAACTGCTGCACCTGAACAGCGCGGGAAATGAACCCTCGCCGCAGGCGGCGCGCCAGATTGCGGCTTTCTTTCTTAAAGCTCTCCTCACTACCTATGGCAGAGTAGGTGTTCTCTATGTCTTCCGACTTGATGCTCATCGACTGCAGGTGCACCGCGTATACCCGCACGGTGTCCCCTTTCACATTGATGTCGGCCCAGGCGGCCCGGTTAGCGCTCCGCTCCGGCGTGTTCTCGAACCTGATGGTGCCACCTTCCAAGATGGGGTACTTCGAGAAAATCACAATACCTAAGTCTGCCTTGATACGGTCGCCTACCGAGGTAGAAGCATACTTATACCGCCCGTAGCGCTCACCAATGCGCTTGAAGTTATTATACTCTATGGAGTTCACCCGGCTGTAGAACTCCTGCAGACAGAACACATCGGCCGGGTGCTGGGCCACCCAGTCTATCATGTCGGTAGATACCTGCGGCACGCCCTCCACAATCTTATCGTAGGCGTTGAACACGTGTACGTTGAAGCTCATCACCTGCAGCGTCTTGGCGCCCTCCGGCACCTCTTTCTCAAAGTTGATGGCAACCAGGCGGCCGTAGTAGCTCCAGGCAAGCATAAATGCAGAGAGCGGCAGCACCAGCAGCCATGAGCGGCGCAGCACCCAGTAGAGCAGGAACAGGAAATTCAGCACCAGCGCGCCCGGCAGCGAGAAAGCCACAAAGCCGGCTGGCCAGAACGTGCTGGGCGGCACCTGCAGACACAGCACGCCCACCAGCATCCATAGCACCACCAAAGTGTTTAGGATGAGCCATACCCGCCTGCGTATATTTTTGAATGTTCCTGCCACGAGAGCAAACTTACGAATTCTGCACCTATCTATTCCAAGCCGCCTCACATAATATCTGAGAAGCCGTATAAACGCCCTTCCACCTTTACCGGCACCCTATAACCATAGGCGAACTAAAATATAGCCCTGCCTGTTATGCTACAAGGCCCGGGCTGCCGCATCACCGCCAGGAAGAATATTTTTACCCGAATTTGCTTTTCAATATGCTCGTAAATATTTAATACAAGCCATCGGTGCACAATATTTGTGTATATAATGAATTTGTAGTAAATTTGCAGCAATATTTCCAAGAAGCTGAGGGGACACGAAGTCCCCTTCTTTATTTCTTAACCGTTTGCTATGGCACTTACCGCAAAGAATATAAGAGCGATGGCGGAGGCTAGCTTGCCGGAGGGCGAACTGTTTATTGTGGATGTGGCCGTGTCGGATTCCCCGGCCAGGCCAAAGGTTACCGTGCTGGCCGATGGCGAGCAGGGCATCACGATAGACCAGTGCGCCACCATCAGCCGCCGCATCAACAAACAGATAGAGGAGCAGTTTGGGCCGGAGCTGGCATACGTGCTGGAGGTAAGCTCTCCGGGCGTAGACTTCCCGCTCACGCAGCCTCAACAATTTAAGCGCCACACCGGCCGCAGCCTGAAGGTAAAATTACAGGACGGTACCGAGAAGACCGGCAAGCTGGAGGAAGTGACCGAGGCTGGTCTCAACCTGATGGAGGAAGTAAAACAAAAAGGAAAAAAGGTAACGTATGTGCCTGTGCAGATACCCTTCGGGGACATTGTAAAAGCAAATGTTGTAATCTCATTTAAATGATAAGATAATGAACAGTTCAGTCCTGATCGAGTCGTTCGCCGAATTTGCGAAATTCAAGAACATAGACCGCCCGACCATGATGCGCATCCTCGAGGATGTGTTCCGCACCATGATCCGCAAGAAGTGGGGCACCGATGAGAACTTCGACATCATCCTGAATGTGGAGAAGGGAGACCTGGAGATCTGGCGCAACCGCGAGATCGTGGACGACAACTCCGAGGACATCTGGGACACCGACAAGATCAGCCTTACGGATGCCCGTAAGATTGAGCCTGACTTTGAGGTAGGCGAGGAAGTGTCGGAGGAGGTGAAGCTGGAGGACTTTGGCCGCCGCGCCGTACTGACAGCTCGCCAGACGCTGATCCAGCGCATCAAGGACATGGAGAAGGAGTTGCTGTTCCAGAAGTATAAAGACCTGGTAGGTGAGATCATTTCCGGCGAGGTGTACCAGGTATGGAACCGCGAAGTGTTGCTGCTGGACCAGGAAGAGAACGAACTGCTGATACCGAAGGCCGAGCAGATCCCGAAAGACCGTTACCGCAAAGGCGACGTAGTGAGAGCGGTGGTGCAGCGCGTGGAGATCGTGAACGGTAACCCGAAGATCATTCTTTCCCGCACCTCCCCTGCTTTCCTGGAGCGCCTGTTCGAAAACGAGGTTCCGGAGATTTTCGATGGCCTGATCGCCATCAAGAAAATCGTGCGCGAGCCGGGCGAGCGTGCCAAGGTAGCCGTAGAATCCTTTGATGACCGTATAGACCCGGTAGGCGCCTGCGTAGGCATGAAGGGTTCCCGTATCCACAGCATCGTACGCGAGCTGGAGAACGAGAACATCGACGTGATCAACTACACGGAGAACCTGGAGCTCTACATACAGCGTGCCCTGAGCCCGGCTAAGATCAGCAGCATGAAGATCGACGAGGAGAGCAAGCGCGTATCGGTGTTCCTGAAGCCAGACCAGGTGTCGCTGGCCATTGGCAAAGGCGGGCAGAATATCAAGCTGGCCAGCCGCCTCGTAGACATGGAGATCGACGTATTCCGTGAGTCTGAGTCTTATGAGGAAGATATCAGCCTGGAGGAGTTCACGGATGAGATCGAGGATTGGGTGATTGCAGAACTGCGCCGCATCGGCTTAGACACCGCCAAAAGCGTGCTGGCCGTAACGAAGGAAGATCTGCTGCGCCGCACGGAGCTGGAGGAAGAGACCATCGATGACGTGCTCTCGATCCTCCGCGAAGAGTTGGAAGAAGAAGACAATCAATAGTTGTGAGTTGTGCTCTGTTAGGCTAATTTTGAAAAAGATTGCCCAGGGCACAGCTTATACCTTCTACATAAGGCAACTATACTTTATAATACGAACAACAAGACAGCATATTAGAACAAAATGGCAGAAGAAAAAACAAGGAGGCTTAAACAGGTTGCGACTACTTTAAACATTGGTACATCTACGATTGTGGATTACCTCTCTGCTAAAGGGTTTGAGGTGGAAAATAAGCCAACCACCAAAATCACGGCAGAGCAGTTCAATATGCTGGCTAAGGAGTTCGCCGCGTCTATGCAGGAGAAGCAGGAAGCGGATGAGATCTATATTGGCAAAAAGCCGCAGAGCAACCAGGTGGTAGAGTCGGAGCCTGCCCACGAGCCGAAGAAGGCAAGTGAGCCAGAGGAGGAGATCCTGATTAAGAACGCGAAGAAGCCGGAGGCCCCGGCAGCGCCTAAAAAAGAAGAGCCTGCCGCAGAGCCAGCCTCTAAGTTGCCAGGCATCAAGGTGCTGGGTAAAATTGAGCTGGATGCCAAAGGCAGGCCGGTAACCAAGCAGCCAGAGCCAAAACCAGAGGCGCCAAAAGCAGAAGAGAAACCAACTCCTGCCCCAGCCCCTGCCCCAACTCCGGCACCGGAGGCCCCTAAGGCGGAGGCGCCTGTACAGCCGGCCAAGCCGGCAGAGGCACCAAAAACCGAGGAGCCAGCAAAACAGCCGGAAGCCCCTGCTGCACCAGCCGCGAAGGCTGCTGAGGCGCCTGCCACGCCTCAGCAGCCGGAAGCGCCGAAGCAACCAGAGGCCCCAGCCCAGCCAGCCGCTGAGAAGCCGGCTGCACCAGCACCAAAAGAGCAGCCAGCCGCAGAGAAGGAGCCACAGCAACCGGCCGCACCTGCAGAGGCTAACAAAGGCACAGAAACAAAAGAAGACATAGAAACGATTACAGCAAAAGCAGACCAGCTAAAAGGTCTAACTGTACTTGGCAAAATCGAACTGCCAGTAGAGTCGCGCAGAAAAGGCGCCAAGCCCGTTGCCTCGTCCGACGATCGCAAGGGCAAAAAGAAGAAGCGCAAGCGCATTATGGTGGCTACAGAAGGTGGCCAGCCAGCAGCCGGAGGTCAACAAGGCCCAGGACAAGGCCAGAACCGCCCGATACAGCCAGCCCAACAGCAAGGTGGGCGGCCGGATCGCGGCCCTCGACCGGGAGGCCCAGGCAAGCCGGGCAAAGGCAGGCCAGTTAGAGCTGAGAAAACAGAAGTTACGGATAAGGAAATCCAAGAGCAGATTAAGGCAACGCTTGCCAAACTGAGTGGCGGCAAAGGAGGCGGTGGCAACCGCGCCAAATACCGCCGCGAGAAGCGCTCGGCTATTGCCGACGCTACCGAAGAGCGCCGTATGCAGGAGCAGGCAGAGTCGAAGACCCTGCGCGTAACCGAATTCGTGTCGGCAAATGACCTGGCGGCCCTGATGGACGTGAGCGTGAACGACGTGATCAAGGTATGTATGCAGTTGGGCATGTTCGTGTCCATTAACCAGCGCCTGGATGCGGAGGCCATCACTATTATTGCGGATGAATTCGGCTACAACGTTGATTTCATCACATCGGAAGAAGAGCAAGGCCTGGAAGAAATCGTAGAGGAGAATGCGGAAGACCTGGAAGAGCGCGCCCCTGTTGTTACCATCATGGGCCACGTCGACCACGGTAAAACATCCCTGCTCGACTACATCCGTCGTGCCAACGTAACAGCCGGTGAGGCCGGTGGTATTACCCAGCACATCGGTGCCTACAAGGTACAGACAGAGAGCGGGCGTACTATCACCTTCCTGGACACACCTGGTCACGAGGCCTTTACGGCGATGCGTGCCCGTGGTGCCAAGGTAACGGACGTTGTTATTATTGTGGTAGCCGCCGACGACTCGGTGATGCCGCAGACAAAAGAGGCGATCAACCACGCGCAGGCAGCCGGTGCTCCGATTATCATCGCCCTGAACAAGATCGATAAACCGACCGCCAACCCGGATAAAGTGCGCGAAGAACTCGCCCAGATGAACATCCTGGTGGAAGAATGGGGCGGTAAATACCAGTCGCAGGAGGTATCTGCCAAGACCGGACTCGGTGTAGCAGACCTGCTGGAGAAAGTATTGCTGGAGGCTGAACTGCTGGAGCTTAAGGCAAACCCTGAGCGCCAGGCCGTCGGCACCGTGATCGAAGCTTCGCTGGACAAGGGCCGTGGTTACGTGGCCACTATGCTGGTACAGACCGGTACCCTGAAAATAGGCGATGTGGTGCTGGCCGGTTCTCACTACGGTAGAGTAAAAGCCATGACCGACCATCGTGGCAAGAAGATGAAGGAGGCCGGACCATCTACCCCGGTACAGTTGCTGGGTCTGGACGGAGCGCCACAGGCAGGTGATAAATTCCTGGTAATGGACTCTGAGCGTGAAGCCAGAGAGATCGCCTCCAACAGATCGCAGGTGCAGCGCGAGCAGAGCCTGCGCACACGTAAGCACATTACCCTGGATGAGATCGGTCGCCGTTTGGCAATCGGTACGTTTAAGGAGCTGAACGTGATCGTGAAAGGTGACGTGGACGGCTCGGTGGAAGCCCTGTCCGACTCGTTGCTGAAGCTTTCTACCAACGAGGTGCAGGTAAACATCATCAGCAAGGGTGTGGGTGCCATATCAGAGTCTGATGTGCTGCTTGCCTCCGCCTCCGATGCGATCATCATCGGCTTCCAGGTTCGTCCGTCGCTGAACGCGCGCAGGCTGGCAGAGCAGGAGCAGATCGACGTGCGCCTGTACTCCATCATCTACGATGCGATCAACGAGGTGAAGGACGCCATGGAAGGCATGCTTGCCCCAACGCTGAAAGAAGAGATCGTGGGTAACGCAGAAGTGCGTGACGTATTCAAGATCAGCAAGGTGGGTACCATTGCCGGCTGTATGGTGACGGATGGCACCATCCAACGTAACTCTAAGGTACGCCTGGTGCGCGATGGCATTGTGGTGCTGGACGGTGAGATACTGGCCCTGAAACGCTTCAAGGACGATGTGGCCGAGGTAAGACAAGGCTACGAGTGCGGTATCAGCCTGAAAGGCTACAACGACATCCAGGTGGGCGACATCATTGAGGCCTATGTGGAGAAAGAAGTGAAACGTACGCTGTAGTAGCTGGCGTAAATTATAGATACAAGTATAAAAGTCCCCGGTGGCCAAAAGCTGCCGGGGACTTTTTGTTTGCAGTGGGTTATACTTTAGAAAAGCAGGGATACACAATACTGTTATCAAATCACAAATACAATGCCCCCGCACGCCTCCGGCGGGTGTGAGCTATCTGGCGGACTCTGGCTGCTTTAGTCTGTGCTTCTGAGTACAGGTAGCGGGACGCCACCGATGACGCGCACTCGCCGGAGGCGAGCAAAGGCACTGGGAGACGCACAACCAACTGAATGGTAGTATAAGATTTATACTTTGAGAGGGGGGACATGCCGGACTGGGGAAGTATACATACCAAAGCGTTCTTAAGATGGAGTGATGATACCATGTATGATCATCCGCTACCCCGTATTGATGGAGGACTATTCCGCTATGACTTACCCGGACTAGCGGAAGCTGGTGGTTAATTCGTAGGGAAAGGGCCTTGCAAAGTATGAACCAAGTATAAACCAAGTATAAAAGCAGCCCCTGCCATACTTCCACAGCATCACAAAGTATAAAAATAAAAGGGCTGCCCTGTTAGAGCAGCCCTTTATACTTTACATATAGGATGTTTTTCTAAACTATTGGCCGTCCGGCCCTTTGAGCAGGCCCATGCGCTTTAACCTGCCGCGGTCGCGCTTGCGTTTTTTCATCATCTTTTCTTCCTTCTTCAGGATCTCTTTCATGCGCTTGCTGTTGGCAATTCTCCTTTTAGCAAAGCTGGACCTAGCCTCGCCTTCGTACGTATTATAGCGGGCATCCAGGCCCTCTGCACGGCGGCCCACAGCATCTACCGAAGTGCCCTTGTTCTCAGCTTTGGCTGTACCCCAATAGGCATCCTTACCACTCTCACTACTTAGCGAAGACTGGGCTTTGGCCTCTGAGAAACAAAGTACAATTCCAAGAGAAAACAACAACAGAAATAATTTTTTCATAACAGCTTGTTAACGTTTCATGTATAGAACGCAAACAGGTTCTAAAAGTATACATTTTTTGCTAAACGCAAAGCTGCTATAGAAAATTCCTGCTATTTAAATTTGTACGATACCCCTATGCCCAACGTCTGCTTCACCTGCAGACGGGGGCCGCGCCCGTCCACTTTGTCGTCGCTGTTTCGGTCTACGTCCACTTTTACATCATCGTCATAAATCATATGGGCGAAAAGACTGGCCGACACCACTTTATTCACTTTAAAGTTGACGACGTTCTCCCAGTTCAGGTCCACGTTCTCCGGCTCGCGCAGGTAATTAGAGAAGAGATCCAACTTCGACTGAAGGGTGATGTTCTTGAGCACCTCCTTCTTGTAACGCACGTTCACATAGCCACCAAATTCCCGCCGCAGGTGCTCGCCTGTGCCGGGAATTCTATTTCCCTCGGCACCCTTCCGGGCGGGTTCCACGCCAAAGGCCCCCTTATCGGCCAGCATCTGGCTGGCCACAACAGTAAACTTGCCCGTAAACGGGGAAATAAACACCGACAGCCTCTCGTTTGGCTTGTAGTCCATACCCAGTGAGGCAAGTATGGACGCCGGGGCGAAGAAATTAGAGCGCAGGGTGTCGCGCGTAATGGTGTAGGTGGGGGTAAGCTGCGTTTTCAGGTTCATCTGTGCGGTATAGAACCAACGCTTGGAGGCGCGGTAGCCATACTTCAGGTTTAGCTCCATCTTATCATCGCTCTTCTGCACACGCCTCCCCTCCAGCTTCACCAAGCCATAGGTTAGGTCCAGCGCGTTGTTCCAGGTGCTTTTGCCCTGCTCGTAGTTAGCATACAGGCTGGCATTGCCCAACACTGATACCGTGTTTTGCCCGCCGGCCGCCCAGTTGGAAAGGCTAACCTGGCTGAAGTTCACGGTCCCTATCCCCCCGAAATCCCAGAGATTAACCGCTGCAGCGACAGGAACTTTGGTAACGGGGCGCTTGGCAACGGGAGGTATGGCGGGAAGAAGCGCTGTGTCAGCGGGAAGCAGGAGCACAGGGCGTTTGAGAGCAGGGGGCACGAAGGCAGGGCGCTGTGCCAAGGCACTCAGGAAAGAGGAAGCAAAGACAAGGGTAAGAAGAACTGTGAAAAGTCGGCGGAAATGAAAGAGCATGATGAATAACTATACTTAATCCGATTTGTTAGAAGAAGCGGCGCAAGCATACGCAGGATTGTTATTTATCTCTGTGCGCTCGTCCGCGACCGGGCTGCAAAGGCCCCGGCTGTTCCGGATTGAACTAAATCCTTATATTTGTGACAAAGAAAAAAGATTCTGACAAGAATTGAAACCTAGAACTATGGCAATATACGAAAACCTGCTGCTCGACCAGCAAAACGGTATCCTCTTCATCACCATTAACCGCGCCGACAAAATGAACGCGCTCAACATCGAGACCATCAGAGAGATCAGGAATGCGATGCAGCAGGTGTATGACGATGCCAGCATTAAGGGTGCCATCATTACAGGTGCGGGCCCCAAGGCTTTTGTAGCTGGCGCCGACATTACCGAGATAGCCGAGCTGAGCGAGGTGACGGCCCGCAGCTTTGCCGAGCGGGGCCAGGATGTGTTCGCCATGATTGAGCGCAGCAACAAGCCCGTGATTGCCGCTGTAAACGGTTTCGCCCTGGGCGGTGGCTGCGAACTGGCGATGGCCTGCCACATGCGCGTGGCTTCAGAGAACGCACGCTTCGGCCAGCCGGAGGTGAACCTGGGCCTGATACCGGGCTACGGCGGCACGCAGCGCCTGACGCAGCTGGTAGGCAAAGGCAAAGCTATGGAGCTGATGATGACCGCTGACATGGTGAACGCCCAGGACGCGCTGCAGCTTGGCCTGGTAAACCACGTGGTGCCGCAGGAGCAGCTACTGGATAAGTGCGTGGAGATCATGGAGAAGATCATGAGCAAGGCGCCGCTGGCCGTTGGGCTGGTGATCGAGTGCGTAAACGCGGTCTATACAAAAGACGAGGATGGCTATCAGACGGAGGCGAACGCCTTTGCCCGCTGCTGCACCTCCGAAGACTTTGTAGAAGGCACCAGTGCCTTTATAGAGAAGCGCAAGGCCGACTTCACCGGAAATTAAGTATAAGAACAACCTCCCCGACCCCGAAACAGAACGCATGAGTATAGCCAAGAAATTGGTCGGGCAAACTGCTGCCTACGGTTTAAGCAGTATTGTTGGCAGAGCCCTGAACTACCTGCTCGTGCCGGTGTATACCGCCGTTTTCCTGCCGGCAGAGTATGGCGTGGTGTCTTACCTGTACGCCTTCGTAGGCTTCTTCAACATACTTTATACCTATGGTATGGAGACGGCCTTCTTCCGGTTTGCCAACAAGCCGGGGGCAGACCAGCGCAGGCTTTACAACCAGGTGCTCAGCCTTATCCTCGGCTCCAGCACCGTGTTTACGACCATCCTTATACTTGCCTCCGGGGCTATCGCCGATTATAAGGATTACTCCCCGCAGGAGCAGAATTACATTGTCTGGCTGGCGCTTATACTTGCCATCGATGCCATCGTGGCCATACCCTTTGCCTGGCTCCGGCTGCAGAACAAGGCCGTGAAGTTCGCCTCCATCAAGCTGGCAAACATACTTATTACGGTGGGCGCCAACCTGTTCTTCCTGATTGTGTGCCGCAGCATTTATGAGGGGGAGTACCTGCAGGAGCTAAGGCCGCTGGTGTCGTACATTTATAACCCGGACCTGGGGATTGGCTACATCTTCCTCATCAACCTGGTGGCCAATGCGCTGCTCATACCCTTGCTGTGGCGCGAGTTCAGCATTTTCCGGTTTGAATTTAACAAGGAACAGCTGCGCCCCATGCTCACGTATGCCTACCCGCTGCTGTTTATGGGCATGGCCGGCATGGTAAACGAGGTGATAGACCGTATACTCCTGGAGGAGTGGCTGCCGGAGGGCTTTTACCCGCAGCACAGCAACGCGGCCGTGGTGGGTATCTACAGCGCCTGCTATAAGCTCTCCATCTTCATGACGCTGGCTATACAGGCCTTCCGATACGCTGCCGAGCCGTTCTTCTTCTCACAGGCACAGGACAAGAACTCTCCCCAGACGTTTGCCCTCATCATGAAGTGGTTCGTGATCGTCTGCGCGTTTATCTTTCTCTTTATCTCCGCCAACCTGGAGGATTTTGCCCTGTTTCTGCGCAACCCGGCTTACCGCGAAGGCATTATGATCGTGCCGGTACTGCTGCTGGCCAACCTGTTCCTGGGCGTGTACTACAACCTGTCGGTGTGGTTTAAGCTAACGGACAAGACAACGTATGGCACCTACATCAGCTTCGGCGGCGCGGCCATCACCATCCTCTTCAACCTGCTGCTCATACCTGTTATCGGCTACATGGGCTCGGCCATTGCCACGTTGATCTGTTACACCAGCATGGCTGCGGTCAGCTACGTGCTAGGCCACCGCCACTACCCTATCCCCTACCCGGTAAAAACCATACTGGCTTATGTGGCGCTGGCGGCGGGGCTGGTGTGGCTGGCCTTAGGAGTTGATATCGAGGATTTTTGGCTGCGCCACGCCTACCATCTGGCCATCTGCGCGGCCTTCCTGATCATAGTATGGCTGCGGGAGCGCTCCCGCCTCCTTAAACTTTAATGCATATATTTAGAGATGAAGAACAACAAGAACCTGCCGGTTAACGTCATTAACCAATCGAAGCACGTTTTACCGAGCTACCAAACCATACATTCTGCGGGCATGGACCTGCGGGCAAACCTGGAGGCTTCTGTTACGTTGAAGCCACTGCAGCGCGCGCTCATCCCAACCGGCCTTTTCATAGAGTTGCCGGAGGGGCACGAGGCGCAGATACGCCCCAGAAGCGGCCTGGCCTACAAGCATGGCATCTCCATCGTGAACAGCCCGGGTACCATCGATGCCGATTACCGCGGCGAGATAAAGGTGCTGCTGGTTAATCTTTCGGACCAGGATTTTGTGGTGGAAGACGGCGAGCGCATCGCCCAGATGGTGGTGGCAAAGTATGAGCGCGTGGAATGGCAGGAAGCTGCCAGCCTTACCGACACCGAGCGCGGCGCGGGCGGCTACGGCAGCACGGGAGTGAAGTAGGCCGTTGATCGATAATCGTTGCTCGTTCATCGCCCACAAGTATAAGTCCGGTTAACGAGCACCGAACAACCAACAACGAATCCAAAAACTGCAGCAAAGCGCTGTAGGCTCAACATAAAACCTAGATACATAAAAAACAGCTATGAGGATTATTATACCGATGGCCGGAATGGGCAAGCGCATGCGCCCGCACACACTTACAGTTCCGAAACCACTTATACCTATTGCGGGCAAACCCATTGTGCAGCGCCTGGTGGAGGACATCGCCAAAGTATGCCAGGAGCCCATTGAGGAAGTGGCTTTCATTATCGGCCATTTTGGAGAGGAAGTAGAGAACGACCTGCTGGAGATCGCCGCCAAGATCGGCGCCAAGGGCACGATTGCATACCAGGAAGAAGCTTTGGGCACGGCCCACGCCATCCTTTGCGCCAAGGAGTCACTGGAAGGCAAAGTGGTGGTGGCCTTCGCCGACACACTTTTCAAGGCCGATTTCCAGCTCGACACCAACGCCGACGGCACCATCTGGGTGCAGCGCGTGGAGGACCCGCGCCCGTTCGGCGTGATCAAGCTCAACGAGAACAACGAGATCACCGACTTTGTGGAGAAGCCGCAGGAGTTCATCTCAGACCTAGCCATTATCGGCATCTACTATTTCCGCGACGGGGCTTACCTGCGCGACGAGCTGCAGTACCTGCTCGACAACAACATCAAGGATAAAGGGGAGTTCCAGCTAACGAACGCCCTGGAGAACATGAAGAACAAGGGCACCCGGTTTATACCTGCCGTTATCTCTGAGTGGCTCGATTGCGGAAATAAAAACGCAACCGTTTATACTAATCAACGCTATTTAGAGTATATAAAGGATGAGGAAGGCCTGGTGGCCTCGTCGGCGAAGCTGGAGAACGCAGTGATTATCCCGCCTGTATACATTGGCGAAAACGCCCAGATCATCAACTCGGTGGTCGGCCCGCATGTTTCGATAGGCAACGGCACAAACGTAACCAACTGCGTGGTGAGCAACTCCATTATTCAGGAGAACACCACCCTCAAAAACGGCAACGTTGCAAACTCAATGCTCGGCAACTTTGTTGTGTACGAGGGGCGCCAGTCTGACCTCAGCCTTGGCGACTACAACACACTTGCGGAGTAACACATGACAACATTCAGAAACTTTATACTTGCCACCTGCTGCCTTGCCTTACTTGCCACAGGCGAGAGCACGGCGCAATCCTCAAAAAAGAAGAAGAAAGCCAAGGCCGCCCAGGAGGCTCCTGCACCACCCGTAGAGGTGCAGGCCCCCAGCGAGCGCGACAGGCAGGTGAGCGAGGCCATGTTTCTGGATGGAATGAGATATTTTATGCTGGAGGACTACCAACAAGCCCTCCAGCTTTTTCAAAAAGCCTATACCGTAACCCCCAATAACGCCGCCCTGAATTATAAGATCGGCGAGACGTACCTGCACCTGAAAGAGCCGAAGTCGGCCATGCCCTTTGCCCAGGCAGCCGTTAACCTCGAGAAGAAAAACGCCTATTATTACCTGCTGCTGGCCCAGCTGCACACCGAACTGCAGCAGTATGATGCCGCCGCACAGGCCTTTAACGCCCTTTTGGCCAACGTCCCCAACTCGAACGAGTACCTCTTCAACCTGGCTGATCTGTACCTTTCACAGTCGCGCTACGACGATGCGCTGAAGACGTATGATCGCATCGAAAAGGAATTTGGCGACATGGAGCAGCTGCTGGTAAACCGCCAGCAGATATACCTGCGCCAGAAGAACGTGGACAAGGCCATTGCCGAGGGGGAGAAGCTGCTGAAGGCCTACCCTACCGAAATTCGTTATTACCTGTCGCAGGCAGAGCTGTACAACGCCTCCCGCCGCCCCGAAGATGCCATCCATACCCTGCACAAGGCATTGCGCCTGGAGCCGGGCAACCCGTTTGCCCACCTCATGCTCTCTGACCTGCACCGCCAGAAAGGCGAGCTGAAGGAGTCGGAACGAGAGGTAAAACTGGCTTTTGCCAGTAGCGAACTCGATATCGACACGAAAGTGCGCATCCTGGTGGACTTTATCCGCCAGCTGCCTAACCCGCAGATTGAGCCCGTGGCCCTGGAACTGGTGGATTTGACGATTGAAAAGCACCCGGAAGAAGCCAAGGCCTACGCCGTGGCCGCCGACCTGCAGACCATTGTTGGCAAAAAGCAGATCGCCCGCGATAATTACCTGAAGGCCGTGAAGCTGGATGATTCCCATTTTAAGATCTGGCAGCAGATTGTGTTGCTCGATGCCGAGCTGGAGCAGCCTGCTGAAATGGTAAAGCATGCTGAACAGGCGCTGGAGCTGTTTCCGAACCAGGCGGTTTTCTGGTTCTACAGCGGCACCGGCCACCTGATAGAGAAAAACTTTGAGAAGGCCGTAAAGGCCCTGGAGTATGGCAAACGTCTTTCGGTGGGTGAGCCGGAGCTGGTAATGCAGTTTAACATGCAGCTAGGCGATAGCTATAACTCCCTGAAGGACTACAAGAAGTCTGACGCCGCTTACGAAGCTGTGCTGGCGCAGGACGCAGATAACGAGCATGTGCTCAACAACTACAGCTATTTCCTGTCGCTGAGGGGCGAGAGCCTGGAGAAGGCCCGGCAAATGTCAGAGCGGCTGGTAAAGCAGCACCCGACCAACCCCACTTACCTGGATACCTACGCCTGGGTGCTGTACAAAATGGGCAATTACACCGAGGCCCGCAAATACCTGGAGCAGGCCGTGGCCATCTCTGACGATGCCACCATCGTGGAGCACTACGGTGATGTGCTCTTCAAGCTGGGCAAGAAAGAAGAAGCCGTAAGCCAGTGGCAGAAAGCCAAGCTGAAAGGGGAAGCCTCCGCCTTTATCGACCGAAAGATAAAAGAGAAAAAACTTTATGAGTAAGCATCTATTGCTTTTCGTATGCGGCTTACTGCTGTTGGCAAGCTGTAAGAAAGATACTGTCCCTACCTCCGCCACCGCCTCCACCACCACCGTTGGCGCCGTAAAAGTAGAGAACCTCGACTTTACCTACCTGACCAGTAAGAGCCAGGTCACCCTCAACGACAGGAACGACAATCTCTCCTCTGGTGTAAGTATACGTATGCAGAAGGACAGCGTGATCTGGGTATCGGTGTTACCAGGCCTGGGTATTGAGGCCGCCCGCATGATGTTAACGCAGGACTCGGTATACTTTATGAACCGCCTGAAGAAAGAATACGCCGCCACCGATTACCGCTTTCTGCGCAACAAGCTGCAGGTAGACGTGAATTTCGATGTGCTGCAGGCTATACTGTTGGGCAACTACCAGTCCACGGGCTCGGAGAAAGTGCTGAACCTAGAGGCCCGCCACCATGTGCAGCAGCAGCGCCAGAACCTCACCCTCGATTATTTTATCAGTGCCCTGAACAACAAACTGGAGCAACTCAACGCCAGAGACAATAACACCGGCAACACCATCACGGTAAAGTATAACAACTTCACGCCTATCGGCCAGGTACCTTTCGCGTATGAGCTGGTAGCGCAGGTGCTGCAAAAGGGCCAGGTGTCTGACTTTACCCTGAAGCACAGCCGCGTAACCGTTTCTCAGGAGCCCCTCACTTTTCCGTTCGGCGTACCCGGCGACTATACCCACCTGAGCTTTAATTAAATCTCCGGCCCCAGTTGGTTCTTCCGTTTTAGATTCGCCATATTTGTAAACTGAGAGTAGAAGAACCATACGTTTTGATGAAGGCCCTTTACAGATTAGCCTTTTTCTTCTTTCTGCTGAGCCTGCCACTAGTCACCGTGGCTCAAAATGCAAAATCCAAGGCGCAGCTGGAGAAGGAGAAAAAGGAGAACCTCACCCGTATAAAAGAAGCAAACCGCATTCTGCAGCAAACAGCCAAGCAGAAGCAGGCTTCCATTGGCCAACTTAACGCCATCAAGGAGAAGATCACGGTTCAGCAGGGGGTGATTGCCAACATCTCCCGGGAGATTAACCTGCTTGAGTCTGACGTAAAGGAGACAGAGGGCATTGTAGGAGCACTACAAAACGACCTGCAAAAGCTCAAGGAGGAGTATGCAACCATGGTATACGCCGCCTCCAAGACAGCCAACAGCTACAATAAGCTCATGTTTTTGTTCGCCGCTGACTCCTTTAACCAGTTTGTGATGCGCCTGCGCTACCTGCAGCAGTACTCCGAAGCCCGCAAGAAGCAGGTGGAGCTGATAAGCAAGGTACAGGCAGCCCTGAACGGGCAGCTGGCTGTGCTGGAGTCCAAGAGAGAGCAGAAGCAAAGCCTGCTAAGCAAGCAACTGGCCGAGAACAAAAACCTGCAAAGCCTGCAGCAGCAACAGAATACCATGATCTCGCGCCTGAGCCAACAGGAAAGTAACCTGAAGAAAGAAGTGGCAGAGCGGCAGCAGGCTGTAAAGAAACTGGACAACCTGATTGCTGACATTGTGCGCGAGGAAATTGCCCGGGCGGCCAGAGCAGCGCGCGCGGCAGGCAAAGAAACCAGCGGCAGTCCCAACAAAGTAACCCTTACGCCCGAGGCAGCGCTCATCTCCTCCTCCTTCGCCGGAAACAAAGGCAGGCTGGCCTGGCCTGTGGAGCGTGGCTTCATCTCGCAGAAGTTTGGCCGCCACAACCACCCGGTGCTCAAAGGCGTGGTGGTAGAAAACCGCGGTGTAGACATACAAACGGCACAGGGATCTGCCGCACGTGCCGTTTTTGAGGGGAAAGTACTTACAGTAGCCTCCGTACCAGGCATGAACAACATCGTGATGGTGCAGCACGGCGAATACTTTACTGTATATGCCAAACTAAAGACGGTAACAGTAAAGCCAGGGCAGGATGTGAAGCTTAAAGATACAATCGGCACAGTGTATACCGACAGCGACGGCACCACAGAGCTACAGTTCCAGGTTTGGAAAAACAGCTCGAACATGAACCCTGAAAGCTGGATAGCCAAGCCATAACAGAAGATACGCTGGCCCTCAGGTCTCAAAAATCGAAGAAGCCACAGCTATCGCTGTGGCTTTTCTTTTAGGCTCCGCCTCCCCCAGGCGAAGCCAGACTTAAATAACTAAAGGCCGTTTCTGTTAAAACCCAGAACAGCACTGTGCAAAAATAAAAAAACACCCCACAGTGCAGGGTGCCTTTCCAAGCTATGAAAACAAACTTAATATTTATATCTATGAGCAGCCCTGAAGGCACTGCTGAGATTTCATTTCGCTAAATTACAACCTCGTTTATAAAAATGCAACATTGAGGCAAAAACTAATTGCTGCTAGTAAGCATCTTTGTATAGCTATACTGCTATTTAAGAGTAAGGTTTCAGAGTTCTGCTCTTTATTTCTGAAACATGCAGAAATGCAATAAAGTTGCACCTGAGGAAAAAAGTTAGAAGCTGCTCCGCTAACCACACTTAAGGGTAAAAAGGCGCAATTCTTCCTATACCCGATTTCTGGCACAACAAGTTTTATACCATAAGGAGACCGAAAATCAAACAGCTGAGTTACAATAATTTATACGTAAGCTCAAAGAACCTGCTTCCTTTCCTGGGACAAAACAGAAGCATTATCTCTATAAAATGGAAAGTGGTGCTTAGAACTTTCCTGCTCCCTGCCGAACTTACACCTGGTAATTCGGCTCCTTTTTACAACAAGTTCTATACTTACACTTAACTTAAGGCGTTTTAAACTTATCCCGACTGATGTGGGTTAATTAAAATATTAACCCTAATTTTGTAGCACAACTTTAAACATTAAAGACATGGGTATCACTAACATTTTCTTATTTATTGGAGGCTTGGGCGGCACGGAAGTAGTCCTGATTCTGTTTGCAATTCTGTTGCTGTTCGGTGCTAAGCGTATCCCTGAGTTGGCTAAAGGCCTTGGCCGCGGCATTCGTGAGTTTAAAGATGCCACTAAGGAGATCAAGAGCGACATCGAGAATTCGGTGAAAGACGACAGCACTACCAAATAAGCTCTTCCCGCCAAAAGCATAGTTTTTAAGGTAGCTTATGTGCCTTAATTATATTTTCCTCTTCTTGGGAGACCTGGGGGGAGGTGAGATGATGGTCATCATGACCGCCATCCTTTTGCTGTTTGGCGCAGATAAGCTCCCGAGTATTGCCCGCTCTTTTGGCCGTGGCATGCGGGAGTTCAAAGATGCGGCAGACGAGATTAAACACGATCTAGAGCAATCCATTAAAGACGATCCTAAGTCCAAAAAAGGTTGAGACAGTATAATTCGCTTCGCGACATCCGCACAGACATTGCCAATGGCCAGGTTTCGTGCAGGCAACTGACAGAGCAGTATCTCCGCAACATCAGGGAGAAGGCTGAGTTGAACGCTTTCCTGGAGATTTTTGAGGAAGAGGCGCTGGCCCAGGCCGACGCCGTTGACAGGAAGCTAGCCAACGGCACTGCCGGCAAGCTGGCAGGTATGGTTATAGGCATAAAGGACGTGCTGGCCTACGAGGGCCACAGCCTGCAGGCATCCAGCCAGATCCTGAACGGCTTTAAGTCGCTTTACACTGCCTCTGCAGTACAACGCCTGCTCGCTGAGGACGCCATCATCATTGGCCGCCAGAACTGCGATGAGTTTGCCATGGGTGCCTCTAACGAAAACTCCTCTTTCGGCAACGTGCTGAACGCCGATGACCCTACCCGTGTGCCGGGCGGTTCTTCGGGAGGCTCAGCCGTGGCCGTGCAGGCTGATCTTTGCCTGGCCTCTATCGGCTCTGATACAGGTGGATCGGTGCGCCAGCCGGCGTCATTCTGCGGTGTTATCGGCCTTAAGCCTACCTATTCCCGCATTTCCCGCTATGGCCTTATCGCCTACGCCTCTTCTTTCGACCAGATTGGCCTGATTACGAAGGACGTGGAGGATGCGGCCCTGCTACTGGAGGTAATAGCCGGTGCCGATGGCATGGACAGCACAGCCAGTCAGCGCGAGGTGCCGGCCTACAGCCAGCTATTGCAAACAGACAAAAAGTATAAGATCGGCTACATCCGCGACTGCTTTGAGCGCGAAGGACTGGAAACCGAAGTAAAAGATGCCATCCTTGGCGTAAAGGACATGCTGCGCGACGCAGGCCATGAGGTAGAGGGCGTGGATTTCCCATACCTTGACTTTATGGTGCCCACCTACTACATCCTCACCACGGCGGAGGCCAGCTCAAACCTGGGCCGCTACGACGGCGTGAAGTATGGCTACCGCTCCGATAATGTAACCGACCTGACATCGCTGTACAAGAAGACAAGGGCCGAAGGCTTTGGAGCGGAAGTACAGCGCCGCATCGTGCTGGGAACCTTTGTGCTCAGCGCCGATTATTACGACGCCTATTACACTAAGGCGCAAAAGGTGAGACGCCTGATCAAAGAGAAGACTGATGAGTTGCTTCAGCAATATGATTTCCTTATATTGCCTACCGCTCCTACCACCGCTTTTAAAATAGGAGAGAATACAGCGAACCCATTAGCCATGTACCTGGCTGACATCTTCACGGTTCAGGCCTCACTTGCAGGCGTGCCAGCCATCTCTATACCGGTTGGTCGCGATGCCAACGGCCTGTCCATCGGGTTGCAGTTAATGACCCGCTCATTTGAGGAGCCGCAGCTGCTGGCTTTCTCAAATTACATCCTGGACAAGATAACCGTTGACGCCTAAACCTTGACATGACTTACAGCAAATTCCTAACATTGCTTACGGCTATGGCTGGTAGCATCTGCGCGTTTAACGCCAGTGCTACTGCCCATAGCCGTTTGCTTGAGGCGCCCTCCGCTTTCGGCGACTCCCTGTCCGTTTCAACGGACTCTCTAAGATCAAGGACCACTGCCATCCTAGCAGACACCAGTGTGCAGATGCTCTCGTCAGAAGAACTGGCCCTGATGGTGGAGGTGGTTCCAAACGAGCCGGATGATGTGATCGCAGACAGGTTAAGCTGCCTGGAATCGGACATTCCGCTGGTATACAACGATTTTGTAAGGAATTTTATCGATTACTTTACCATCCGCAACCGCAAGTATACGCGCACCATGCTCACGCGCGAGAACGTATACTTTCCGCTTTTCGAGAAATACCTCAAGAAGCACAACATGCCGGATGAGCTCAAGTACCTGGCCATCGTGGAGTCGGGCCTGAACCCGCTGGCACAGAGCCCCGTGGGGGCAGCCGGGCTTTGGCAGTTCATGAAGCCCACTGGCCGCGAGTATGGCCTGCACCAAACCCAGTACATCGACGAGCGCCTGGACCCGGAGAAGTCCACAGAGGCGGCCATGCTGTTTCTGCGCCGCCTGCATAAGTACTACGGCGACTGGGAGCTGGCGCTGGCGGCCTATAACTGCGGCCAGGGCAACGTAAACAAAGCCATTCGCAAGGCTGGCGGCAAGAAATCCTTCTGGGATATTTTCCCATACCTGCCCCGCGAGACAAGAGGCTATGTACCTAGTATGACGGCCGTGCGCTATGCCATGCACTATGCCGGCGAGCACAACATTTTCTCCGACTCTATACTTTACCAGCCCGAGGTGGCTTACCTGGAGGTAAAACAGGAGCTGGAGCTGGACAGGCTGGCTGCCGAGCTTCACCTCAGCCCGGAGCAGCTGCTCGCCCTGAATCCGGAACTAAAGAATAACACCATACCCGGCAACAAGTATAAACTGCGCGTTCCTTCCACCAGGGCCACTCTGCTGGCCACCGCCGAAGACCAGAGCTGTATACTTTTAGCCGCGGCCTCTGCCCCACTCCGGCAAAACACGCCGGAGCAGGCCCCTGTCCTGCTGGCGTCCGCCAGAACGGAGGCTCCGGTAAAATCATCTGAGGTAAAGTATACCGTACAACCCGGCGATAACCTGATCAGCATTGCCAGAAGGCATAACGTGACGGTGGACCAGCTGAAGGAATGGAACAACCTGAACAGCAGCTACATTAGGCCAGCACAGGAGCTTCAGATCATACAGCAGGGGCAGGCCACCACGACCGTGCTGGCTTCCAATACACAGGCAAAGGCTGACTCCAGATCAGTGGTAGAGAAAAAGGAGCTGATCCATCATGTGCAGCCGGGCGACACGCTCTGGCAGATTTCACGCAAGTATGACGGCATCAGTGTGGAACAGATAAAAAAGCTGAACAAGCTAAAGTCTAACAACCTGAAGCCTGGTCAGAAACTGATCCTGAGCTAGGCTGCCGCACCACCCGCTACACCAGGAGCACCTTCCGCACGGAAGGTGCTCTTTGTTTATACTTTGCCGGCGGGGCTTTCAGGTTAAAAAAACAACATTTTCTGCACTCCTGACTTTTGCACCGCTTATCTTTGGAGGCTCGGTTTGGATTAACGGCAATTTCTTATAAAATTAGTAGTTACCCCATGCAGCAGGGGGAAAAATCAAAGAAGCGTAGGCTAAACTGAGACAGCTTACTACTTACAACAACACAACATGATTAAAGTAAACAAAGAGGACGCCCTGAACTACCACATGGACGGAAAGCCCGGGAAGATTGAGGTAGTGCCAACCAAGATGGTGAGTACGCAGCACGACTTAGCACTGGCCTACTCTCCGGGTGTTGCAGAACCTTGCAAAGAGATTTTCGCTGATAAGGATAATGTATACAAGTATACTGCCAAGGGCAACCTGGTAGGTGTCATCTCGAATGGTACCGCTGTTTTGGGCCTCGGCAACATAGGCCCGGATGCCTCTAAACCGGTGATGGAGGGGAAAGGTGTGCTCTTCAAGAAATTCGCAGGGATAGATGTGTTCGACATTGAGATCGATAGCACCGACCCCGAGGAGTTTATCCGCATTGTGAAGTCGCTGGAGCCCACGTTTGGGGGCATTAACCTGGAGGATATCAAGGCACCGGAGAGCTTCAAGATCGAGAACGCGCTGAAGACGCAGATGAACATCCCGCTGATGCACGACGACCAGCATGGGACCGCCATCATCTCCTCCGCGGCTCTCTTAAACGCGCTGGAACTGGTTGGCAAGAAGATCGAGCAAATCAGAATGGTGATCAACGGCGCCGGCGCCGCCGCCATTGCCTGCGCCAAGCTGTACGTGGCCCTCGGTGTGAAGATAGATCATATCGTGATGTTCGACAAGGAGGGCATCATCCGTCCGGAGCGCAACGACCTGGATATCTACCGTGCGCAATTCGTGACCACGCGCAAAATTACCACGCTGGAAGAAGCCATGCAGGACGCCGACGTGTTCGTGGGCCTTTCTGCCGGAAACGTGCTGCCACCGCAGTACGTGCAGCTCATGGCCAACGACCCGATCATTTTCGCCCTGGCGAACCCCGACCCGGAGATCCCTTATGAGGTAGCGATGGCCACTCGCGAGGACCTGATCATGGCCACCGGTCGCTCCGACCATCCGAACCAGGTAAACAACGTGCTGGGCTTTCCCTACATTTTTAGGGGTGCGCTGGATGTGCGCGCTACGGAAATCAACGAGGCGATGAAACTGGCAGCCGTGCGTGCGCTGGCGGAACTGGCGAAGGAGCCCATTCCGGAGATCGTGAACAAGGCCTACGGCGACAACACCATCAGTTTCGGACGCTTCTACCTCATCCCTAAACCGCTGGACCCGCGCCTGATCACGACCGTATCACCGGCAGTGGCAAAGGCAGCCATGGAGAGCGGCGTAGCCCGCAAGCCCATCACCGATTGGGAAGCCTATGAGCAGGAGTTGAAGGAACGCATCGGCATAGACCAGAAGCTGATGTCGCGCATTACCACGCAGGCCAAGAAAGACCCGAAAACAGTGGTGTTTGCCGAGGCCGACAACTACAAGATCCTGAAGGCGGCACAGATCGTGCAGGAGCAACGCATTGCTACGCCTATACTTTTGGGCAACCCGGAGCGCATCAAAGCCATCATCAGGGAAAACAACATGGACCTGCACGGGGCACGCATCATAGACCCGCAGGTGGAGGAGGACAAGAAGAAAGAGTACGCCCAGATCCTTTACCAGAAGCGCCAACGCAAGGGCATCACCCTGTTCGATGCGCAGCGCCTGATGCGCGACCGCAACTACTTCGGAAGTATGATGCTACACAACGGCGAGGCCGATGCGCTTATCTCCGGCCTTACCCGCGACTATTCCAAAACCATTTCGCCGGCGCTGCAGGTGATCGGTGTGGAAGAAGGTATAAACAAGGTGGCCGGCATGTACATTGTGCTGGGCCAGAAGGAACCTTACTTCTTTGCCGACACCACGGTTACGGTGAACCCTACTGCTGACGAACTGGTGGACATCATCGGTCTGACGACCCGTACCGTGCGCTTCTTTGATACCGAGCCGCGCGTGGCCATGCTTTCGTTCTCCAACTTCGGCTCTGTGCGCGGCGATATCCCGGACAAAGGGGCCGAAGCAGTGCGGAAGGCCAAACTGCGCTACCCGGACCTGCTGATAGACGGGGAGATGCAGGCCAATACGGCCCTGAACAAAAACCTGCTCCGCGAGCACTATCCGTTCAGTGAACTGGCCGAAAAAGGGGCGAATACCTTGATTTTTCCGACGCTCACCTCGGGCAACATTGCCTACAAGCTGCTGCAGGAAATAGGTGGCGTTGAGGTGATTGGGCCTGTGCTGATGGGCATGCGCAAACCAGTGCATATCCTGCAGTTAGGCTCTTCCATCCGCGACATTGTGAACATGGTGTCCATTGCTGTCGTAGATGCTCAAAACTATAACGATCAACATATATAGATGATAGCCTATATCGATGGCAAACTGACACACAAAGATCCAACCTACGTCATTATCGAAGCTAGTGGCGTAGGGTATCAGATCAAGATTCCACTCAGCACCTATTCGTCGTTGCCAGGTGGGGAGCGTTGCAGGCTGCATACGTTCCTGCATATTAAGGAGGACGCCCATACGTTGTACGGCTTTACCACGGTGGCTGAGAAAGAAGCGTTCCTGCACCTGATCTCCATCTCCGGCGTCGGGCCCAATACGGGCCTGATGATCTTGTCTTCGCTGTCGGTGGAGGAGATACAGCAGGCTATTGTGCGGGAGGATGTACGTACCATTCAGCATGTGAAAGGGATAGGCGCTAAAACGGCCCAGCGCATTATCCTGGAACTGAAGGACAAGTTGAAGAAGGAAGTGCTTTTAACCGATGCTCCTGTCTCTGCTGCGGCACACAATACCAACCGTGCCGAGGCGTTATCAGCATTGGTGACCTTGGGCTTTGCGAAGAACGTTGCAGAGAAAACTTTGGACGCAATCATTAAGCGCGAGGGCAGTGGCCTGAGCGTAGAGGAATTAATTAAGTTTGCGTTGAAATCTTCATAAGAGAGAACACCCTATTTTGATCTGGAAAAGTAAAAAGCATAACCTGCTGCTTGCCACGGTTGCTACTGTCTCATTGCTGGCCTGGTGGTCGCGGGCGGAAGGGATACGCGTGCCAGATCAAAAAAGCCTGGATCTTATAGAAAACTTCCTCTCCTGGCAGGATACGGTCCGCCAGGATACGGTAAAGTATATCCCAAGCCGCAGGCCTACTTTTACCCCCTCCGACCGTCGCGGCAGCCCGTTTGGCACCCGCAGCAGCAGCTCTCCCCTATTGCTTGGCCAGCCCGGCAACCTGCAACTGAACGTGGAGCTGGACGACAGCCTGCAGCAGTACAACATCACCGAGACCATCGGCGACAGTGTGCTGTACCGCCCGCCATCTTCCATGTCGATGCGGGAGTACTCGGAGTGGCAGCAGCGGGAAGCTATCCGCAACTACTGGCGCGCCAAATCCGCCGGCCTGGATGGCGAGAGCGTGGTCAGTAGCAACCGCCTGATCCCGAAGCTATACATCAGCCCGGTGTTCGACCGCATCTTCGGGGGCAACTACGTGGATATTCAGCCCAACGGCAACGTGTCGCTCAAATTCGGGGCGCGCTTTAACCGCAACGAGAACCCGACCATACCGCTCAGCCAGCAGCGCACCGGCGACTTCGACTTTGAGCAGAACATCTCCCTGAACCTGGTGGGCAAGATAGGTGAGAAGATGCGCCTCAACTTTAACTGGGACAACAACGCCAACTTCGACTTCGAGAACAACATGAAGCTGGACTACACCGGCTACGAGGAGGAGATCATACGCAAAGTGGAGGCCGGTAACGTGAGCCTGCCCCTTAACAACTCGCTGATTACCGGCGCACAGAACCTGTTCGGTGTGAAGGCGCAGCTGCAGTTTGGCCGTTTGGGCGTCACCACCATTGCCTCCAGCGTGCGTGGCACCAACGACGAGGTAGTGATCCAGAACGGGGGCCAGAACAAGCCCTTCGAGATCAGGGTGGACAACTACGACCGTGACCGCCACTTTTACCTGTCGCAGTTTTTCAGGGGACGCTACAATGATGCGCTTAGAAACCTGCCGCTCGTCAACTCTGGCATCGTGATTCGCCGCGTGGAGCTGTACGTAACCAACAACAACCGCTCTACCGAGAACCTGCGCAACATCGTCGCCTACATGGACCTGGGCGAAGCGGACCCTTACCGTGAAGCCTTCGATACCGGAAGGCCTGCCACTGCCCCTGCCGATAACCAGGCCAACTCGCTCTACAGCCGTATCTCCCCACCGACCAGCGCCGCCCGCAATAATTCGCGCGTGGATGCCTACCTGCAGTCGCTGGGGCTGGAGAAGGGGATCGACTTTGAGCACGTGCGCGCCCGCAGGCTGGAGCCGAGCGAGTATAAGTTCAACCCACAATTGGGTTATATCTCCCTTAACTCCGCCCTGCTGCCCGACCAGGTGCTGGGCATCGCCTTTGAGTATACTTACAATGGCAAGACCTATCAGGTAGGCGAGCTGATGGATGACTACCAGAACCTGGAGTCAGACCAAGTGATCCACATGAAGTTGCTGCGGGCCACCAGCCCTTCGCTCAACTACCCGACCTGGGATTTGATGATGAAGAATGTGTACGCGCTCGATGCTACCCAGATAAACCGCGAGGACTTCAAGCTGCAGATCGTTTACAAGGACGATGAGACAGGTGTGGACCTGACAAGTATAAAGGAGCCAAGCCCGATCCAGAACATCCCGCTGGTGGAGGTGCTCAACCTCGACAACGTCAACTCGAACAACGACAAGCCGAGCGACGGCAACTTCGACTTCCTGCCCGGCATCACCATCGATACCGAGAGCGGCAGGATATACTTCCCGCAGGTAGAGCCGTTCGGCGATTACCTGGCCAGCAAGCTGGAGGGCTACCCGAACCTGATCGAGCAGTACGTGTTTCAGGAGCTGTATGAGCAGACACAGACGGACGTGCAGCAGAACAACGTAAAGGCCAAGTTCTACATCAAGGGCAGGGTGCGCTCCACAGCTACCGACGAGATCATGCTGCCGGGCTTCCAGATTGCCGAGGGCTCTGTGGCCGTGTACTCCGGCGGCACGCGTCTGCAGGAAGGCACTGATTACCAGGTGTTCTACGACCTGGGCCGCATCAAAATACTGAACCCGAGCTACCTGAACTCGGCCAATGACCTGCGCGTGACTTATGAGAAGGCCGAGCTGCTCAATATACAGCCGCGCACCATGTTGGGCGCCCGCTTCGATTACCGCCTGAACGACGACGTGAACCTGGGAGCCACCGTGCTGCACCTCAACGAGCAGACCTTTATCAACCGTGTCAGTATAGGCGACGAGCCGACGAACAACACCATCTACGGCTTTGACATCAACATGCAGAAGGAATCGCGGATGCTGACGCGCTTTGTGGATGCCATTCCGCTGATACAGACCAAGGCTCCCTCGCTGATCACGTTCAGCAGTGAGTTTGCGCAGCTGGTGCCGGCCAAGTCCAAGTCCAACGCCAACGAGGACGGGGCTTCTTACCTGGATGATTTTGAGGGAGCCGAGACGCCGTATAGTTTGGGCGGCTTTAACAACAGCACCTGGCGGGTGGCCGCTACTCCTGCCCCGCTTATACCTGGCGAGGGCCTGGCCTACTCCTACAACCGCGCCAAGCTGGCCTGGTACACCATCGATCAAATTTTCTACCGCAACAGCAATAACCTGAAACCTGATAATATCACAGACCAGGAGCTGGAAAACCACTACGTGCGCCCTGTTCGGAGAACCGAGGTCTTTAAGGGCCGCGATGCCGAGGTTTCCACCAGCTTTGAGTACACATTTGACCTAGCCTACTATCCGCGCGAGCGTGGCCAGTACAACTATAACCCGAACCTGACGCCACAGGGCCTGCTGGCCAATGACCCGCGCAACAACTGGGGTGGTATCAGCCGCGAGATCTCCTTCGATACCGACTTCGACAATGCCAACATCGAGTACATGGAGTTCTGGATGATGGATCCATTTATGGAAGGCCCTAAGGGCAGGGACGGTGCTTTTGGCGGCAACGTTAACCCTAAGGATCCGGGGCAGCTGGTGCTGAACCTGGGCAATGTATCCGAAGACATCCTGAAAGACAACGAGTACGCCTTTGAGAATGGCCTTCCCGCCGATGCCAGCGATGTGCAGAACCTGGAGACGACCATCTGGGGCCGCGTAACACAGCAGCAGTTCCTGACAGATGCCTTTACAGGTATACCTGGGGGCAGGCAGCGGCAGGATATTGGCCTGGATGGCTTGAATGACGCTGATGAACGCACCTATTTCCAGGACCCTTTTCTAAGCCGCATCCCAGGCGCTCCTCCGCAAAGTGTGTTAGACGACCCATCGGCCGATAACTTCTTCCACCACCTGGACCCGGTGTATGACCAGCAGAACGCGGGCGTGTTGCAGCGCTACAAGAACTTCAACGGCATGGAGAACAACTCGCCGGAGAACAGCCGCTTTGCCAACTATGCCTACCCGGATAAGGAAGACCTGAACGGCGACAACGTTATCTCGGACCTGGAGCAGTATTACGAGTACAAGATTAACCTGACGCCGGGCCAGCTGGAAGTAGGGCAAAATTACATCGTGGACAAAGTGGAAGGCGATGGTGGAGCCATGTGGTACCAGTTCCGGGTGCCGGTGCGCCAGCCAACGGGTAGCGTGGGCAATATCAACGGTTTTAAGTCCATCCGCTTCATGCGCTTGTACATGACCGGCTTCGCAGACCCGGTGGTGGTGCGTATGGCGCAGTTCCAGTTTGTGGCGAACCAGTGGCGCAAGTTCGAACAGCCCCTGACCGAGGGTGTCCCTTGCCTTACCTGTACCGACGATGCCCGCAGCTTTACCGTCTCGACCGTGAACATCGAGGAGAACGGTCCGAATAACCAGGTGTCTGAAAACAACATCCCCTACGTGGTGCCTCCGGGCATCAACCGCCTCCGCGACTACGCCTCCACCAACGACCGCCGCCAGAACGAGCAGTCGCTGCAGCTGTGCGTGGAAGACCTGAAGGATTCCTTCTCAAAGGCTGTGTTCAAGAACCTCTCCCTGGACCTGCTGGCCTATAAGCAGCTGAAGATGTTCATCCACGCGCAGTCGGACGAGCCGGGTATACAAGACGGGGAGATGCAGGCCTTTATCCGTATCGGCACAGACTTTACCCAGAACTATTACGAGTACGTGGTGCCGCTCAAGTTCACGCCTCCCGGAAGCAATACAGCAGAATCAGTCTGGCCTACTGAAAATGAGGTCAACATCCCGCTGCAGGAGCTGGTGGATGCCAAGGCAGAACGTAACATCAACGCGCCGGGCAGTATTTTTGTACCTTATACCGTGACTACGGCCGATGGCAAACTGATCCGCGTGGTGGGTAACCCGGACTTTAGCGAGGTAGAGGGCATTATGATCGGTATCCGCAACCCATCAGATCCAAACACGGATGCCCGCTCGCACTCGGCCTGTATCTGGGTGAACGAGCTGCGCGTGACTGATTTCGTGAACCGTACCGGCTGGGCCTCCAACGCCCGCCTGAACGCTAAGCTGGCTGACTTTGCCAACATAACCGCCACCGGTGGTTATACGACCGTGGGTTTTGGAGGCCTGCAGCAGCCGCTCTCGCTACGCTCCCGTGAGGACATTGCCCAGTTCGACGTGAGTGCCAACATGGTGCTGGATAAATTCCTGCCGGAGCAGTGGGGCGTGAAAGTGCCGATGACGGTACAGTATGGCGTCACCTCTGCCCAGCCGCAGTACGACCCGCTGGACAAGGACATGCCACTGGAACAGTCGCTGACCAAGTTTAATGAGGACGATGCCCGCGAGGAGTATAAGAAGGAAGTGATTACGCGGGAAACGCGCAGAAGCATAAGCCTGCTGAACGTGCGGAAGGAGCGTACCAACCCGGAGGCTAAAGCGCGTATTTACGATATCGAGAACTTCGCCGTGTCCTACTCCTACTCCGAGCGCGTGTTCTCCGACATTGAAACTGACCGCGACTATACCAAGACTTATACCGGCGGCCTGGCCTATACCTTCGATAACACGCCAAGGAACTATCAGCCTTTTGCCAACAGCGAGAAGCTCAACTCGCCCTACCTGCGCCTGATCAAGGACTTTAACTTCTCGCTGCTGCCGAGCCGTTTCTCATTCCGCGCTGACCTGAACCGTTTCTATAACGAAACATACCTGCAGCGTCCGGACCCGGAAACGCGCTTTGTGACGACCCGAGGTATTGAGCCGGTATTCCAGAAGTCGTTCTTCTTTAACCGCATCTACGACATGCGCTGGGACCTGACCAAGAGCCTTACGCTGGACTATACGGCCACCAATCGCTCGGTGGTGGATGAGCCCGATGGCCGTATCAACAGCGAAATCGACTCGTTGCAGTATAAGAACAAGACGATCCGCGAGAACCTACTGAGCGGGGGACGTAACACTAACTTTAATCAGCTCATCGCCCTGAACTATAAACTACCGTTCGACAAGTTCCCGCTCACGGACTGGCTGAGCGCCGACACCCGCTACGCCACCACCTACATCTGGACGGCTGGCTCTACGGCCCTGAACCAGGATACTACCTTTAGACTTGGAAACACGGCTGAGAACAACGTGGAGTTTAGCGTAAACGGCAGGGTGGACCTGGTGAAGCTCTACAACAAGGTAAAGTTCCTCAAAGCCGTGAACACACCAACGACGGCCAAACCAGCCCAGGCGGCTGCCAACGACACGACGGCGGCCAAGGCCCCATCCGAGATGAAGTTCCTCAGAGGCTTAGCGCGGGTGCTGATGATGACCCGCTCGCTGAACGTAACGTACCTGGAGAACCGCGGCTCCATGCTGCCGGGCTACCTACCGGACACGGAGTTCTTCGGTTTTGATGATGCCTTTGAGGCACCGGGTCTGCCGTTTATACTTGGCAGGCAGTATGACCTGCACGAGCTGTATAGCCGCATGAACCGCAACGGCTGGTACACCGACAGCAGCCAGTACCTCAACACGCCGTTCAGCAGCATCTTTAGTGAAACTTTTACCGGCCGCGCCAACCTGGAGCCGTTCCGCAACTTTACTGTAACGGTGGATGTGCGCCGCGCCAAGTCTGAGATAGAGGAAGTGTTCTACCGCAAGGAGTTTGATGACTTTGGCAACGTAGGCACGGAAGACCAGCGCCAGAACCCGTTTACCTCCGGCGCGTTCAGCACCTCGTTTATGGCGCTAGGTACGCTGTTTGAGTCTACTGACGATGGCTTGTCCGATGCCTTTGAGCAGTTTATCCGCAACCGCCACGTGGTGCGCGACAAACTGACGGCTGCCAACACCGCCGCCGGCGACTCAGGGTATAGCCTCAACTCGCAGGACGTGTTGCTCAAGTCGTTCCTGTACGCGTACCAGGGCCGTGAGATAAATGGCTACGAGGCGAAGCACGAGAACCCGTTCAGCCGCCTGCCGATACCGAACTGGAGCGTAACCTATAACGGTCTGGAGCGCCTGCCGCTCTTCCAGAAATGGTTCAGCCAGATCAGCTTGTTGCATGCTTACAACTCTAGCTACAATATTACCAGCTACTCCACTTCGCTGGCCTATCAGCAGGAGCCGGAGGGCTTCCCGACGCAGAAGAACGAGTTTGGCCGCATAGAGCCATACTTTATCGTGAACCAGCTGACGGTGATAGAGCGCCTGGCACCGCTGCTGGGCGTCAACTTCAGGACGAAGACAAACCTTACCGGCCGGCTGGAGTATAAGTTGGAGCGAAACCTGTCGCTGAACCTGACGAATGCACAGATAACCGAGACGAACGTGAAGGATTACGTGGTCGGCTTCGGCTACACCACCACCAGCTTTAAGCTGCCGTTTACCAACACCACACTGGACAACGAGCTGACCATGCGCATGGACCTGCAGGTGCGGGATAACCAAACGGTGCAGCGCGCCATCTCCACCGACAATACCGGCGTGGAGCGCAGCCAGAACCAGATAACCAACGGTACACGCCAGTTGCAGCTGCGCCCAACCATAGACTACGTGCTGAGCCAACGCCTCAACCTGCAGTTGTATGTGCTGCGCACGGTGTCGGATCCAAAAATATCCACCTCGTTCCGCAACAGTGTCACCGAGGGCGGCGTTCAGTTGCGGGTAAGCCTGCAATAAAGTTTTAGCATTCAGAAAAAGGGCGTATTTTTGAGGAGTAATCTAAAAACACATATCACATGAACCTACCTGAAAACTTAAAGTATACCAAAGACCACGAGTGGGTACGCGTAGAAGGCGACGTAGCTTACGTTGGCATCACTGACTTTGCTCAGAGCGAGCTCGGCGACATCGTTTACGTTGACATCGACACCGTAGACAAGGACATCAACCAGAATGATGTATTTGGCACAGTAGAGGCCGTTAAGACCGTTTCTGACCTGTTTAGCCCACTAAGCGGCACGGTACAGGAGTTTAACGGGAAGCTGGAGGATAACCCGGAATTGGTTAATTCTGACCCTTATGGCGAAGGCTGGATCATTAAAATGTCTATAAGCGACGCGAGCCAGGTAGCAGACCTGCTTACAGCTGAAGGCTATCGCGAGGTAATTGGTCAATAACGCTAAGGTATAGGAGTAGTTTTGATCCTTCGCTACAACCTATTCACCATTATGTGGGCAGCAGTGATCCTACTGACGACACTGCTGCCCTCTCCCTCCCTTCCTGCTTCCCTCTCTCTCTGGGAGCTTATCTCCTTCGATTCCTTTGCGCACGCCTTCATGTTCTGCGTGCTTTGCTTCCTGATGATCGTGGGACTGTCCAAGCAGTTCACCTACCCGAAACTGCACCGCTACGCTATCCGCGCCAGTCTTCTTATCAGCACTCTCTTCGGTATTTCGATTGAGCTGATGCAGCACCTCTTTATCTATGGCCGCCAAGGCGATATCATTGATGTACTGGCTAACACCATTGGCTGCCTGCTGGGTATTGTGCTGTTCAAGTTGATTTATGTGTGGTAGCGGGAGTAATTAGCTTTCAGCTGCTAGGCTAACTTTTATACTTACCGGTTTATACTTTTGTAGCTTTGGTTTCGCTGGCGTGGGCTTGCAGCCCGTGACTTTTTAAACCTTATACTTCGGCTATACTTCACTAGCCCCTGCTTCCTGCAATTGGAGCCAAGCTATCCTTACTAGCTGCCTTTCCTCCACGGCCTTAATGCCTACCCGTTTCACTTCATACTTTGGTACTCTCCAACCCGAGAGGGCTCGTCCTGGGGGTAGGGGCCCTCGATAAGGGCATCGCGCTGGGAGCTTTTCCTGCCCTCGTACCTCGGGCTGCCCTTAACGGGCACCGGAAAAACTCGCATAGGCGCTCAACCCAAGGACTGGATATCAGTTCGATAGCTGCGACTAACGGAGCCCAACCACCTCTACCCCTCCTTAGATAAGGAGGGGTAGAGGTGGTTGGGCTCCGTACTAGCTTCGTCTCCTGTTCTTAGGGGAGGGGTAGTCTCCTTTTGAAGTCTCAGATCCCGAACTCATTTCGAGGCCGGGCACGGGGTTGTTAAACCCTATCTTACACTCCAAATTATCTTCTATCTTAGCACCATGAACAAGCTTTATACTTCCTTCCTCGCCCTATGCCTGGTTGCACCCACGCTTCTGCAAGCGCAGGACATGGCTCGCGTTCGGCAAACCCTGGATACCCTTACTTCCAAAACCATGTATGGCCGCGGCTATACGTTCGACGGCGACCTGAAAGCGGCGAAGTATCTCAAGTACAGATTCGAGGAGATGGGACTGGAGCCATTGGCAGGTGATGCATACTTCCAGGAGTTCAGTTTCCCGGTGAACCGCATTGTGGAGACGCCGCAGCTGCAGGTAAACGGGCAGGCGCTGGTGCCGGGGCAGGATTTCGTAGCACGGGCTTCTTCCGGCTCAGGGGCCGGTAAGGCCAAGCTACTGCCGCTCGACACCCTTATCTTCACAGAAGCCAGGGCAGCGCAAAAGTTTTTCCGCAAGGATTTCTCCAAAGTAGCCCTGGTGTACCCGCAGCAGGAGCAGAAGCGCTTGGCCGGGCTGCCGGTGCAGTACCAGCAACTGCTGCAGCAGGCAAAACTGCATATTATACTTCAGCCCAAAAACCTGCTCACCACCGTAGCCAGGCAGCAGGAGGCGGTGCCGGTGCTGGAGGTGCTGCAACATGTTTGGCCGCAGCAGGCCAAAAAAGTAACCTTTAGCGTGCAGGCCAACCTGAACCCGCAGCACCAGACGCAGAATGTGATCGGCTTTATCCCGGGTAGTCAGCAACCGGACTCGGTGCTGGTGTTTACCGCCCACTACGACCACCTCGGCAGCCAGGGTAGGGAAGTATACTTTCCGGGGGCCAACGACAATGCCAGCGGCACCGCCATGCTGCTGGAACTGGCGCAGCATTACAGCCGCCCCGAAAACCGGCCAAAGTATACCATGGTGTTCATGGCCTTTGCCGCCGAGGAGGCTGGCCTGCTGGGCTCCTTCCACTACGTGCAGCATCCGCTCTTCCCACTCCGCCAGATTTCCTTCCTCGTAAACCTGGACCTGCTGGGCACTGGCGACGATGGCCTGATGGTGGTGAATGGCAAAGTACATGAGCCAGCGTTTAAGTTGTTGCAGCGCCTGAACGAACAGCACCAGTGCCTGCCACAGATCAAAAGCCGGGGCAAGGCCGCCAACTCCGACCATTACCCTTTTTCGGAGGCAGGTGTGCCCGCCTTCTTCTTTTATACCTTAGGAGGCACCGCTGCCTATCATAATCCGCAGGACCATGCCGCACAGCTGCCGCTCACCAGATTTCCGGAGGTGTTTAAGCTGATAACTGATTTTGCCGGCGCCCTGATGGCAAACAATGAAGTGAATTAACAATAGTATACACTAAAAAGCCGGAGCCGCTGCAACAACGTTACAGCGGCTCCGGCTTTTATACTTGTAAGCTATACTTACAGGATGTTGTTGATCTGCTCTTTTATCTTCTCCAGTTCCTCCTTCATCTCCACCACATGATGCTGAATGGTGGCGTCGTTGGCTTTGGAGCCGATGGTGTTTATCTCACGCCCGATTTCCTGCGAGATAAAGCCCAGTTTCTTTCCGGTTGGCTCCGGCAGGTACACTGTTTCGGTGAAGTAGTGCAGGTGGTTTACCAGGCGTACTTTCTCCTCGGCAATGTCCAGCTTCTCCATATAATAGATCATCTCCTGCTCAAAACGATTCTGGTCGAAGTGCTCGGAGGTGGATATCTCCGCCAGGTGGCCACGTATGCGGGTACGGATCTGCTCCATGCGCACCGGATCATGTTTGTCTATCTCGGCCAGCAGAATACGGATGCGGTCTATGTAGGCCAATATCTCAGCCGTCAGCGCCTTGCCCTCATCGGCCCGGAAGGTGTTGATACCTTGCAGCGCCTCCTGCAGCAGCGGCTGCACCAGGCTCCACTCTGCCTCAGCGGTCTCTTCGTCCTGCTCCTCCTGCTGCAGCACCTCCGGCATGTGCAGGGCCAGTCGGAAGAGTTCTCCCTTGTCGGCTCCCAACTGGCTGGCCACCTCGCTCAACTCTGTGTAGTAGGCCTTTAGCAGGTCTTTGTTTACAGTATTGCGCGCCTTCTGCGTCTTGTTCTTCGTGAACTCCACATTTACGCTCACCTTCCCCCGCACCAGCGCCTTCTGCACCATATTCCGGATTTCATACTCTTTGTCAGAGAGTACTTTTGGGGTGCGCACGCTCAGGTCCATACTTTTGGAGTTGAGCGAGCGGATTTCTACGGAGATACAATACTGGTCGGCATCAAGGCGGGCACTGCCAAAGCCTGTCATGGACTGCAACATAAGCTCTTTATAAAATGATACTTTGGCAAATTAGGCATAATTCTTCAAATTTGCGCAGCCAGTGGCGCTAAAGCTGGTTAAAAGCCGCTGTTAACTGTGTGCGGTGCGCGTATAAATTCCTTAACTTTTTGAGCCATGAAATTTGGTGTAGTAGTTTTTCCGGGGTCCAACTGCGACCAAGACCTTGTTGATGCTATAAGCCTTGGCCTGGGGCAAGAATGCGTAAAGCTGTGGCACAAAGACCACGATTTGCAAGGATGTGATTTTATACTGCTGCCCGGCGGCTTCTCTTACGGCGACTACCTGCGCTCCGGTGCCATTGCACGCTTCTCTCCAATTATGCAGGAGGTGGTGCAGCACGCCAACCGTGGCGGCTATGTAATGGGCATCTGCAACGGTTTCCAGATACTGACCGAGGCCGGCCTGCTGCCGGGCGCCCTGCTGCGCAACGCCAACCAAAAGTTTATCTGCGACAACGTCTACATCAAGCCGGTAACCAACAACCTGCTGCCTACGCGCAACCTGGATCTGGACAAGGCCTATAAAATACCGGTGGCGCATGGCGAAGGCCGCTACCACGCCGACAAGGAAACGCTGCGCAAACTCGAGGACAATGACCAGATCATGTTCAAGTATAGCAGCAACGTGGCCGACACACACGACATTTACAACATCAATGGCAGCCTGCTCAACATTGCCGGTGTGGCCAACGAGCAGAAGAACGTGTTCGGTATGATGCCGCACCCGGAGCGCGCCGTGGACCCGGAACTGGGCAACACCGATGGCCGCGCCATTTTCGAGTCTATCCTGAACCTGGTAAACGCCTAGTTTAGTTAAACCATACTTTAAAAGCCCAAAGCCCCGGTTGACTACTCAGCCGGGGCTTTGGGCTTTTATAAAATACTGCGGGCTTCATCAGTAGTACCAATGCTGCTAGCCTATCTCATGGTTTTCAGCAGAAATTCGGTACTTTTGTACCCCAATAAAAAGTCGCAATACCTTATGACACTTACCCCACCTTGATTTTACCTGTTCAAGTATACTTTCCAGCTACCGGGCAAACAATAGTCTGCCCCGGTAGCTGGACATTCCATTTACCATATTTTATACTTTAAGAGCGGATTTCTCAAGGATTTGGGGTGCTGAGGCCGGTTGGCTGCGGGTTATGCTTTCTACTGGTACTGCGTAACAGTTTCATAGTATAACACCTTAGGAGGCGAGGCAGGAAGACATTTGCACCTGCTGCACCCACCAATTCCCCGCTCCGATTTTTCCTGACCAATACCATGAAACAATACCTCAGGCTGTTTGACTTCAGCCAAAAAGTCGATTATAAAATCGAAGTCCTGGCAGGCCTCACGGTCGCCATGACCATGATCCCCGAGTCCCTTTCTTTCGCCATACTTGCCGGTTTTCCGCCGCTAGTGGGTTTATACGCCGCCTTTATCATGGGCTTGGTAACGGCCGTTTTCGGTGGCCGGCCGGGCATGGTTTCAGGCGGCGCGGGCGCCACAGCGGTAGTGCTTATTGCCCTGATGCAGTCGCATGGGCTGGAGTACGTTTTTGCGGCCGTAGCGCTGGCCGGTATCCTGCAGATTTTGGTGGGCTTGTTTAAGTTGGGCAAGTTTATCCGTCTGGTGCCGCAGCCGGTGATGTATGGCTTTGTAAACGGCCTGGCTGTTATCATTTTCATGTCGCAGATAGAGCAATTTAAAATAGTGCAGAACGGTGAAGTAGCTTGGCTATCGGGCACGCCCCTATACGTCATGGCTGGCTTAGTAGCGCTGACCATCGCTATTATCGTGCTGCTGCCGCGCCTTACGAAGGCCGTTCCGCCATCGCTGGTTGCCATTATTGTAGTGTTCGGGGTAGTGATGGGCTTCGGCATTGATACAAAGCTGGTGAAGGACATTGCCGCAGTGAGCGGTAGCCTGCCACCTTTCCATATACCACAGGTGCCGCTAACGCTGGAAATGCTGCAGGTAATCTTTCCTTATGCTTTGATCATGGCCGGTGTAGGATTAACTGAAAGCCTGCTGACCCTGAACCTGGTGGATGAAATTACCGGTACCCGGGGCCAGGGCAACCGTGAAAGTATAGCCCAAGGCAGCGCTAACCTGTTGAACGGCTTTTTCTTCGGGATGGGCGGCTGCGCCATGATCGCACAAACGCTGGTTAACCTCTCGGCTGGAGCCCGCGCGCGTTTAGCGGGTGTTGTTGCTGCCCTTACTATTCTGGCGGTTATACTTGTTGGTGCTCCTATCATTGAGCGGGTGCCCATGGCCGCGCTGGTGGGCGTAATGGTCATGGTGGCCGTTGGCACTTTCGAGTGGATCAGCTTTAGGATCATCAACAAAATGCCGAAACAGGATGTGTTTGTGGGTATTCTGGTGGCAGTCATCACCATCTGGCTCCATAACCTGGCACTGGCCGTACTGATCGGCGTGATCATCTCGGCGCTGGTATTTGCCTGGGAAAGCGCTAAACGCATCCGGGCCAGAAAGTATACTGATACAAATGGGGTAAAGCATTATGAGATTTACGGGCCGTTATTCTTCGGCTCTGTTACTGCCTTTTCCGAAAAGTTCGATGTCCTGCATGATCCCCAGGAGGTAGTCATTGATTTTAAGGAAAGCCGAGTCGCTGACATGTCAGGCATAGATGCCCTGAACAAGCTAACGGAGCGGTACCATAAAGCTGGGAAGAAGCTCCACTTAAAGCACCTAAGCCAGGACTGCCTGCTGCTGCTCCGGAATGCCGAGCAGGTAATTGATGTGAACATCGTGGAGGACCCGCACTATGCCGTTGTTACCGATAAGCTGTCGTAACCTATAGCCGGTGCGAAAGTATAAACCCCGCTGCTCTTCAAGATATGAATGGCAGCGGGGTTTATACTTTTATACTTGATGAGCATGCTGCAGGGCAGACAGCAAAGCTTTTCACCCTTACTTCACCATTTCATTCACTCCGTCAATCATGGCTATCACCTCGCCGGGATGCTCCCCCACTTTCTCAGCGCGCTGCTTGCCTAGCCGCACGATCACGATGTTCTTTTCAGGTATCACGATGATGTATTGCCCCAGTATGCCCCGGGCATAAAAAATGTCCTGCCCTTTGTAGCCGGGCATCAGCCACCACTGATACCCGTAGAAGTCTACTTTTTTACCGGTAGAGGCATTCGTAAGACCATTGGGAGTAAGCGAGGCTTTGACATAGGCTGGCGGCACGATGGTATCGCCGTTCCAGATGCCCTTATGCAGGTATAGCCGGCCGAGGCGGGCGAAGTCGCGGGCATTGGAGAAAAAGCAGCAGTAAGCCTTCTCAACACCTTCGGGTTGGTCCACGCTCCACCCTGCATCCTGGGCTGCACCCAAAGGCTTCCAGAGCTTCTCCTCGGCGTATTCGCTCAGGCTCTTGCCGGTGGCCTCCTGCAGCACAAAAGCCAGCACCTGCGTGTCGCCGCTCTTGTAGGCCCAGCGCTGCCCCGGCGCCTCCTCCACATCCAGCCGGTTTATGACCTTCTTCAGGTCGGAGCCATAGTAGGCTTCAGTTGTCATGGAAAGGGGGTTCATGTAAGATTCCTCCCAGTTCAGGCCTGAACTCATCCACAGCAGGTGCTTTATGGTGATCTTGGCTTTATCACCCTTCCGGAAACCAGGCAGGAAATCACCCACCGGCTGCTCCACGCTTTTTATCTTCCCCTCTTTAATCGCCATGCCCACCAGCATGCTCACGATGCTTTTAGCCATGGAGAACGAGTTGCTCAGCGACTCCTCGGAGTAACCATCCCAGTACTGCTCGTAAAGGATGGAATCCTCTTTCACCACCAAAAAGGCCACCGACTCCAGTTTTTTGTGCAGTTGCTCCAGTTTCCGCGGCTGCTCCACCTGATTGTACATCTTAGTCAAGGGCCAGGGCTGCCCGGTAGCGGGTGCCTCTATCTCGCGCTGCTCAAAAATAGTGTTGTCGTCGATATCGGCGAAGTTGTAGACAAGGGCTTTGTAGATATAGTTCTTGTCGGCCATGTTTATCCAGGCTGCCAGCAGGCCCAGCAAAAGTAGCGTGCCCAGGCCAAAACGTTTGGCTTTGCGGTTCATCCGGTGGTGTGGTTGTCTTTAGAAATCGTAGCCCAGTGTTACGTAAAACTTAGGGCCTACGCGGTTATCCTCGGCCTCGCCCCAGGCTACATCCAGCTTGCCGTACACCCCCAGCAGCGTGGTGCGGGCACCAAAGCCATACCCCACCAGGAAGGGGTTGCGGTAGTTAATCACCGTGATGTCGAACTTATCTACATTCAGCTGCCCTGTAGACCCTCCGGTGATACGCGTGTTGATGGAGTTATCGCCTGAGAAGGGGTTGGCGCCGCTGTAGGCGGAGCCCGCATCGGCAAAGGCCGTAAGCTGCAGGTTACGGAAAAAGCCGGAGCCAATGGGGCCGTTGTACAGGTACTGCACAATGGGTATGCGCAGCTCGGCGTTGGCCAGCAGGTGGTTGCTGCCGCTACGCACGTTAAAGTTAAAGCCCCTGAGCGGGGTGACATACTCCAGGTAGAAGAGATCGGCCGGGGAGTTTACCTGCACGTCATTCAGTTCTGCCTCATCGTCCTCGTCGGCCAGCAGCCAGTTGTCCATTCCGCCGATCAGGAATTTTTTGGGCGAGTTGCCAAAAAACCTGCCATAGCTCAGGTGCGTGGCCAGTATGATCTGGCGATGGATCTTGAGATAATGCCGGAAATCAGCATAGAACTTATTGAAATCGCCCTGTGAGCCCTCAAAGCCCTTCAGGGCCATAAATCCGACCTTAAAGCGGGTCCCCTCGCGCTGGTTCACGCCCGTGATCACGCTGTTGTCATACACCAACTCCGCATTGCCCCCCCAGAACGTCTCCACCGTATCCGGAATAGAGAAGTCGTTCTTAAAGGTGAATCGGGTGCTGACGAACTTTGGCTTCAGGTGCAGGCTGGTGCTGTGGCTGAACGGGTACTTGAGCACCGGCGTCAGCTCGTTCTTGGTGAAGTTCACGATAGAGCCGGGCGCGTTCAGGAGGCTTCCGCGTAGCGTGGAGCGCTCAAACTGCACGCCCAGGTCCACGCGGCTGGTCAGGTTCATGTACTCAGCAAAGAAGTTGTTCGTCTCGAAGTCGGTGCGCATAAAGGCCGTGCCCCGGATGCGGTGGTTCTCGAACAGGTCTGCCATCTCCACGCCAGCCACCAGGCCAAAGCCCAGCAGCGGGTCGGCATGCACCGTGGTAATGATCTCTTGCACGCTAAAGCGCAGGTCGTAGTCCAAGGGGCCCAGTAAGTCTACGCCGTTGCCACTGCTGCCGGCTCTGCGCACAGGCGCCGTATTGCGCTTTTGCTGCTGCGCCTGCCGTTGGGCATCGTTAAACTCATAATCCTCTATGTTGATCTCCCCCTCCTCGCGCACATTGCCCTGCGTGCGTTTCTCCTGCTCCAGCAGCCTGCGGCGTGTAGCAGCGGCAGTGGCTTCCTGCGTGGTCCGGGCGCGGGTTTCAAGTATGATCTGGCGGGAGGTCTTTGGCAGTGCATCCAGCGTGGAGGCCTCGTAGTTGGGCAGCAGGTACACAAAGCTATTGCCCTCGTCGGCAGCTACCACCGCCAGTACATTGGCCGACGGCACGTAATCGTACTGCTCTATACTTTGCACAAAGTTCGTTACCGGTGTGTTGGTGCCAGTGCTCAGGTCATAGCGGTACACGCTCCGGATGCCGCTCTCCTCGCCCAGGTACACCAGGTTGCCATCGGCTGTGGGGCGCGGATTTACTTCGCTGGCGATGGAGCTGGTCAGCTGCCGCACGTTGCTATCCGGCCCCTCCTGCTGCAGCAGGAAGATGTCGTAGTTGTTTACAATGCTGTTGAAATCGGGTTTTGCGGCTGTGGCGGAGGAATCCTGCCAGCGGTTGGAGCTGAAGGCGATGCCCCCGTTATTGCGGAGGTACACCGGATCGATGTCGTCAAAGATATCGTTGGTGAGCTGCCGCTGCAGCCGGCCGTTGGACCCGAGCAGGAACAGATCCGTCTGACCATTCCGCACGGCACTTACCACAATAGACTGCCCATCTTCTGCGTAATCCATGCTGTTTACGTGCACGAACTGCTCCAGTGTGGCGGCAGGTGTGGTCAGGTTCTCGTAGAAAGGCACAAAAGAGTAACGGTTGCGGGCATCTACCTGGCGCAGCATGATCTTCCCTTTCCTCGACTCAATGAAGCCCAGTTGCGTGTTTGAGCGCCAGGCCAGCACCGGCATGTCGAAGTCTACGTGCTGATCCAGGTTCTTGTAGCCGGCGCGCCATACCACGCGGTCCTTGCCGGTGCGCACATCCTGCACAAAAATCTTGAAGATACCGTTATCGTTCTTCACATAGGCCAGCATGCTGCCCTCCGGGTTTAGCGCAGGTTTGCCGTAAAAATGCCCCTCCTTGTTCTTCTTAAAAAGCTTGGCCCCTTCCGGCAGCTGCACCAGTGGGCTCTCCGAACTGGTGTTTATCTGCACGTAATAGTTGTACCAGTCCTGCAGAAAGCGCTTGTATGGGATGTTCAGGCTGCTGGTAATGCCGATCTCCACATCACGGGTAATACGCGTCAGGTTCAGGATGTTCTGAATGGCGGTGTAGCCGTAGCGCTCTGCAATGTAGTTCCAGACGCTCTGGCCGGTAAGCCTGGGGCTCTTCTGGAAGATCTTCTCCGGCTTTGGCGTTCCCTGTTGTTCCAGCAGCATGTCGCGCATATAACTGTCCATCTCTATGCTCCACCCTTCTGCCGTGTAAGCGGATACGCCTGAGATAAACCACTCCGGCAGGCGCAGCAGGTAACTGCTCTGCAGAGCCTCCTTCAGGCTGCCGCCATACATCATGTCGTTCATCAGCAGCTCCGTTAGCTGGTAGTTCAGATCGTGCTTAAACTCCGTCTGCGTACCGCCATAGGCCAGCTCGATCTTGCTCTTCATGAACAGCGTTTCGCCGCCGGTCTGGTACTGGTCGTTGTTAAGGCCGATGTTGCTCTGCAGCAGGTCGGAGGGGGAGTTGTACAGGATGAGCGTGATCTTGGAGTAGGGGTAGTAGCCGATGAGGCTGGTAATGCGCTTTAGCTCCCGCTCGGCATATGCCGCGGCGTTTACAGCTTGCTCCTGCCCGTTCTGGTAGAAGTACACATTAAAGTTTTGGGTGCTGTAGAGCTTCCAGTCGAAGTTCTTATACTGTATCCGGCTCTTGCCAAAGGTATCTACGGTAGGCTGCGCCTGCACAGCAGAAGCCGCCAGAAGGCAAAGGATGAACAGCGATAGAAATCTGGAGGAAAAACGCATGCGCTTAGGGTTGCTGGTTCAGTTGTTCTATGTACTCGTAATATAACGATAAATATCTAAAAATGTGTATCTCCGGCATCAGCTCTTCTTCTCCGGCCAGTGCGGCAGCAAAGTGCTGCGCCAGGAAAGGGGCCATCAGCACGCCCTTGGAGCCCATTCCGTTGAACACGCTCAACTGTTTATACTTAGGGTGCGTGCCTGCCAGCGGCTTTCGGTCTCGCACAGCAGGCCGGATGCCCGCCCAGTGCCCGGTAACCTCAAATTGCTGTGGTGTGATCTGCCGGAAACGCTCGCTCAGTTCTTCCTGCCCTTGTGGCGTTGGTTTTTCGTCGGGGTTTCGCCAGTCGTAGGTGGCCCCGATAATGAAGCGGCCTGCTCCTTCCGGAACAACGTAAACGGCTTTGTTATAGATGCATTCCGGGCTGAAATTCTCTGCTGCCTGCACCTCCAGCACCTCGCCTTTGGTAGGTTGTATGGGCAGCCACTTAAAGTAGGGGTTGTGCACCACCTGGTAGCCCTCGCAGAAGATCAGATGATCGGCCTCTATGCTTTTATACTTTACACCGCTCTCCGTCAGTTGCAGCTCCTGCAGATCAAAGCGCTCCGGCAACAGCAGGTGCTGCCGCAGCAGGTCTTCTGTAAGCAGGTCCAGCATCGCGTAAACGTGCAGAAAGCCGCCCCGCCCGATCATAATGCCGCCAAACGGATCGTCGATACCCGGCTGGTTTATACTTTGGGTATGCGTGGCCAGGATGTAGTCGCCCCAGTTGCCGCCGGCGCTCTTGGCCATCCAGGTGTTTTGCTCTTCGATGGAGGAGAAGATCTTATAGATCGGCTTATGGAAAAATAACTCCTGACCGTAGCGCGCCTCCAGCGCATCGTAAAAAGCATCGGCAGCCGGTATAAACGTATCGGCCAACCACGATTTGGCAAAGCGCTTGCCCGCCACGGGGTTCAGCAGACCGGCCGCTACCCTGGAGGCGGAGTTCTCCTTGGGCTCGTCGATCACCAGCACCTTACGGTCACGGCGGCGCAGCGTCTCGGCTAAAATGGCGCCGGCCAGGCCATGGCCCACCACTATAAAATCGTATTTCATAGGGGCAAGTTACGAGATGTACCGCGTAAATTAGTAACTTAGAGCCACGATTTTGCGCATACCCGATCATCAGAAGAGAACGCCATGAAGGTTACCTGCCTTACTTTTAACCCCTTTCAGGAGAACACTTACCTGCTGCACGACGACACCAAAGAGTGCGTGGTGGTAGACCCCGGCTGCTACGAGCGGCGGGAGCAGGAGCAGCTGAAAAAGTATATCGAAGACAACGGCCTGAAGGTGGTGCGCCTGCTCAACACCCACTGCCACATCGACCACGTGCTGGGCAATAAGTTTGTGGCCGATACCTACAACGTGGGGCTGGAGATACACCCGGAAGACGAGCAGGTGCTGCGCGCCGTGCCGACCTACGCCTCCAACTACGGCTTTCCGCTGTACGCCGAGCAGTTGCCGGCTTCCTACCTGAAAGAGGGCGAAAGTATAACGTTCGGCAACACGGAGCTGGAGGTGCTCTTTGCGCCGGGCCACGCGCCGGGCCACGTGGTGTTTTACAACAAGGCCGATAAAACCGTGATCGGGGGCGATGTGCTCTTCCAAGGCAGCATTGGCCGCACCGACCTACCTGGCGGCGATTTCGACACGCTCATTCAAAGTATAAAAACAAAGCTTTTCACGCTGCCCGACGAGGTGACGGTTTACCCTGGCCACGGCCCGGAAACCAGCATCGGCTACGAGAAAAAGTATAACCCCTTTCTGCGGTAGCCCGGCCGCTGCACCCTTTGCATGAAAAAACACATCCCGAACGCCATCACCTGCCTGAACCTGTTTGCGGGTTGCCTGGCGCTATACTTTGCCTTCAGAGGAGAGTTGGTCACCACCGCCTATCTGGTGGGCATCGCCGCCGTGTTTGATTTTATGGATGGTATGGTGGCCCGCCTGATAAAGGCCTATTCCGAGATTGGCAAGCAGCTCGACTCGCTGGCCGATATGGTGTCGTTCGGCGTGGTACCGGGCACGGTGATGTTCATCCTGCTGCAGCGCGCGGAGGCATCTATTTTAGGCATTCCTGCGGATATACTGCCTTTCTTCGGCTTTTTGATCACCATTTTCTCGGCGCTGCGCCTGGCTAAGTTCAACATCGACACCCGACAGACCACCTCGTTTATCGGCCTGCCTACGCCAGCCTGTACGCTGTTTGTGGCCTCTTTGCCGCTGATACTCGATACCGAGGGCCTGCTGGCCTTTGAGATCATCCTGAACCCGGTGGTGCTGCTTTCGCTAACAGTTATACTTTCGTTCCTGCTGGTGGCCGAGCTGCCGCTGTTCGCCCTTAAGTTCAAGAACTTTAGCTGGCAGGATAACGCCGTGCGCTTTATTTTCCTGGGCTTGTCGGTTATCTTGGCGGCTGTGCTTAAATTCGCGGCCATCCCGCTGATCATTCTGCTGTACGTACTATTGTCTCTCATCAAAAAAACATCTCATACATCATGAAATTTGTTGCTGAAATTGATGTAATGCCCCGCCCTGAGTTACTGGACCCACAAGGCAAAGCTGTACTGCTGGGCCTGGAGCACCTTGGCCTGGACCAGGTAGACAATGTGCGCATCGGCAAGCATATTACCCTGAACCTGGAGGCGGAGACAGAGGAGATTGCCCGCGAGAAGGTGGAGAAGGCCTGCAGCAAGCTGCTGGCGAACCTAATTATGGAGTCTTATACCTTCGAGCTGAAGCAAATATAGCACCCGGCTGTAGTTCAATATTTTAGCCGTATCTTTGTTAAGATATAAGGATGCTGCCTGCCCGTACGTTACGTATAAGCAGGCAGCTTTTCATAAATTTATACTTGCTTATGATGTGGCCCAAGCGATTGGTTTATGCGTGTGCACTTTGTCTGCTTTCCTGCCTGACAAACGCTGCCGCACAGACCACATCCCCCACTTCTTTTGCCAGCCAATCTGCACTCAGCGAAGGCGAGTGGTATAAGCTGGCCGTCACTGAAAGCGGCGTCTACAAGATAGATAAAAGCGTGCTGCAGGCGCTCGGCATCTCTCCCCAAAGTATAGATCCCCGGAAAATTCAGCTTTACGGCAACGGCGGCGGCATGCTGCCCCAGTCCAACAGCGCCCCCCGCCCCGACGATCTGCAGGAAAACGCCGTTACCGTTATAGGCGAGGAGGACGGCAAGTTCGACGACGCAGACTTTATACTTTTCTACGCCCAGGGACCGCACACCTGGAAGTATGATGAGACAGCGAAGCGCTTCCGCCACGAGTATAATGTTTACTCCGACACCGCCTTTTATTTCCTGCGCATCAACCACAGCCCCGGCGCACGCATCACCGCCCGGGGTCAGGCAGCAGGCGCCTCGCAACCTATAACCAGCTACAACGAACGGCTTTTTCATGAGCAGGACCTGAAGAACATGGTTTTCTCGGGCCGGGAGTGGTATGGCGAAGAGTTCAGCTCTTTTCAGACGAGCCGCACATTCAGCTTTCCGGTTTCAGATGTGGTTTTAGGTGCAGAGGTAACGCTGGAGGCGGCGCTCATGGCCAACTCCCCCACCGGCAGCAGCTTCACGGTGCAGCTCAACAGCCAGACACTTGGCTCACAGGAGATAGCCGGCCGCGGCACGCAAAAGTACCACCCGGAAGGCATCAACAGCATCAAAGCTTATACTATAAACCAGCAAAGCCTTGGTAGTGGCAATGAGTACAAGGTTACGCTTGCCTTCAGCCCCGGCGGCAGTTCTACGGCTATGGGATACCTGAACTACCTGGAGCTGCACTACGAGCGCCAGCTCAAGCTTTATGGCGAACAAACCGCCTTTCGCTCCCTCCAAAGTATAAACCAACCGGTTAGCACGTTTGCCATGGCCGGCCTTTCCGCAGGCGCCACCGTGTGGGACGTGACCAGCCCTGTGCAGCCGGTGATGCAACTGCATGCCAGCGGCACCTTTCGTGTGGCTACCGATGTGCTGCGCGAGTTCGTGGCGTTTCAGAGCAACAGTATCACCAACAAGCCTATCCCCGTGGGCCGAGTAGAGAACCAGAACCTGCACGGCCTCAACCAGAGCGGCTCCCTGGACTTTGTGATCGTCACGCACCCGGCTTTCCTGCAGGAGGCGCAGCGGCTGGCCACTCACCGGGCGCAGCACAGCGGCATGGAAGTGCAGGTGGTGACCACGCGTCAAGTGTACAACGAATTCTCCTCCGGGGCGCAGGATGTAACTGCCATCCGTGATTTTATGCGCATGCTCTACAGCCGCAGCAGCAAACCGGAGGGCGACGTGCTGTACCTGCTGCTCTTCGGCGATGCCTCCTACGATTACAAGAACCGTATCCGCAACAACACCAACTTTGTGCCGGTGTACGAGTCGCGGGAGTCGCTGCACCCGATTACCAGCTATAGCTCCGAGGATTACTTTGGTTTTCTGGATGAGGAGGAAGGCGAGTGGGCGGAGAACGCCCAGGGGGATCACTTGCTGGACATCGGCATTGGCAGGCTTCCGGCCCGGACAGCAGCAGAGGCAGCCACTATGGTCAGTAAGATCATCAACTACGACAGCCCTAGCCATTTCGGCAGCTGGCGCAGCAGGATAACGCTCGTCGCCGACGATGGCGACTACAACGAGCACCAGAACGATGCGGAGTTCCTGGCCAATTACCTCGTGGAGCATCACCCAAAGAATAACCCCAACAAAGTATACATAGACCTGTACCAGCAGCAGGCCGTGGCCGATGGGCAGCGCGTGCCGGAGGCCTCCACAGCCCTGGACAAGGCCGTGGAGCAGGGCTCCCTGATCACTAACTATACCGGACACGGCAACGAGGTAAGCTGGGCCTCGGAGCAGGTGCTCACGCTGCCGCAGATCAGCAACTGGAAGAACAAAAACAATCTAACCTTCCTGCTTACCGCCACCTGCGAGTTCGGCCGCTACGACGACCCGGGGCGTCCATCGGGGGCGGAGCTGGCGCTACTGCATGCCGAAGGAGGCGCTGTAGGGCTGCTCACCACCACCCGCCCCGTCTACTCCAACGGCAATCGCGTGCTCAACCGGAACTTCTATAGTGCTGCCTTCACACCCATCAATGGGCGTATGCCCCGCCTCGGCGACCTGGTGATGCTGACCAAGAACAATAGTATAACCGCCAATGCGAGTGGCTCCAGGGGGGTGAACAACCGCAACTTCTCCCTCCTCTCCGACCCTTCCCTGCAGCTGGCTTACCCAGACCTGGAGGCCAGGATCACACGCATAAACGGCCAGGAGGTCACGGCCGACACCCTTAGCGCCTTAGCAAAAGTTACCCTGCAGGGGCAGGTGCAGACCAGCTCCGGCAGCCTGGCCGGCGACTTCTCCGGCACCCTGCACCTGAAAGTATACGAGAAGCCCACCATCCTTCAAACATTGGGAGATGAGGATAGCCCTAAAGTGCCGGTACAAGTGCGTGAAAGTATACTTTATGACGGCAAGGCCAGCGTGCGGCAGGGCCAGTTTGAGGTCAGCTTTGTGGTGCCAAAAGATATTGCCTACCAGTACGGACAGGGTAAAATCAGCCTGTATGCCAGTAACAGCACTCAGGATGCCCTGGGCGCTAACCAGGAAGTGATCATTGGTGGTACAGCAAAAGAGGCTCCCGTAGACAACACCCCCCCAAGTATAAGGCTGTTCATGGATGACGACTCCTTCGTATCAGGGGGTATCACCGGCCAAACCACCACCCTGCTGGCCCGGCTTTTCGACGAGAGCGGCATCAATACGGCAGGTATCGGTATAGGCCACGAAATCACAGCCATGCTGGACGAGGAGCAGCATACGCTGGTGGTCCTCAACGATTACTATACGTCGGAGCCGGACAGCTACCAGCAAGGCGAGGTGAAGTATACGTTAAAAGACCTGCCGCCCGGCCCGCACACCATCCGGCTCAAGGCCTGGGATACGCATAATAATTCGTCGGAAGGCTATATAGAATTCTATGTATCTAATGATGCCCATCTTGCGTTAGAGCATGTATTAAACTATCCGAATCCGTTCTCAACAGAAACAACTTTCCTTTTTGACCATAACAGGGCCGGCGAAGACCTGGAGGTACAGGTACAGATTTACAACATGTCGGGCAAGCTAATGAAGACGCTGCAGACAACCAGCTACCATAGTAAAACACGTGTAGCAGAAATCTCCTGGAATGGTCGGGATGCGTACAATGATATGCTGACACCGGGCGTTTACATCTATAGAGTAACTGTGCGGTCGCTGCGGGATGGTGCGAAAGCATCCGATTTTGAGAAACTTGTAATTATTAACTAGTACAGTAGTACATATTTTCTATATTTGATATAGTTATCTATACCCTTCCTATGCAGAAAAATAGTAAGATACTGAAGGTCGCCGCGTTCGCGTTCGCCTTTATTTCAGCGCCAGCGGCGTTCGCACAATCAACGCCACCTGCAACAACTACCGGCTCTGATCTGAACGCCGTCACAACTGCGGTTCCAATCCTGACCGTAGGGCCTGATTCCCGCTCGGCAGCTTTAGGCGATGCTGGTGTGGCTGCATCACCCGATGCCAACGCATCTTACTGGAACCCTGCCAAACTGGGTTTTGTGCAGAACGACCTGAGCGTTTCCTTCTCCTATTCCCCTTGGCTGCGCAACATCGTGGACGATATGTCGCTGAACTACCTGTCGGGCTACAAGAAACTAAATGAGACTTCTGCCCTCTCTGTTTCCCTGATGTACTTCGACCTGGGGGAGATCCAGTTTATAGATGCGCAGCAAAACCCGCTGCAGAACTATAACCCCAAGGAGTATGCCGTGGCCGTGTCGTATGGCCAGGCGCTAAGCGAGAACTTCAGCGTTGGTATCTCTGCCCGCTACATTCACTCCAACCTTGCCGGTGATGTAAACGTGAGCGGCAGTAATACAGAGTCTCAGCCAGGCAACACAGCCGCTGTAGATGTGGGCGTATACTATAACAGAGACCTGAGCCAGAACCTGAACCTGGCCGTGGGAGCTAACATTTCAAACATCGGTGGTAAGATCGCTTACTCCGAAGATGAAGACAAAAGCTTCCTGCCTACCAACCTGAAGGTGGGAACCGCTATAAAGTATAACCTTGATGCCTATAACTCCCTTACCCTCCTCGTGGATGCCAACAAACTGCTTGTGCCGTCGCCAGGTGCTGACACAGACCAAAGTGTGATCGGCGGTATCTTCTCCTCTTTTGGAGATGCAGAGGGTGGTGCCAGCGAAGAGCTTAAAGAAGTAAACCTTTCCACAGGAGTGGAGTACTGGTATAATGAGTTGTTCGCAGCACGCGTAGGGTATTTCTATGAGCACCCGGACAAAGGCGGCAGAAAATATTTCTCAGCTGGTTTGGGCATACGCTACCAAAAGTTTGGTCTGGATGCCGCTTACCTTATCCCGAACGATCAGGGCAACCCGCTCGCCGATACGTGGCGCTTTACACTTGCCCTTAACCTTGAATAGTACATACCACTTTAAAGAATGCTTGATAGAACAAAAGCTCCTGACACATATGAAATAGATGCCGTTAGTATCCAGATAGCCGAGGTAACACACCTGAGCAATGGAGCCATACTGCATATTATCAAAAGCGAAACCCAGCCTGTTATCAGGCTGGATTTTGTTTTTAAGGCCGGTAAATGGTTCGAAGATAAAAAAGGTACCTCTGACCTGGCTGCGAAAATGCTGCTGGAGGGATCTCTTAACCATACGGCCAAACAAATAGCCGACAAAGTAGCTTTCTACGGAGCCTCCTTTGATAACAACCACGGTTACGACCGCACTGAATTTACCCTTTACTGCCTGGCCAAGTATACATCGGAGTTACTTGCCCTGGTGCTGGACGTGCTACAAAACCCGGCTTTTCCAGAGGAAGAGTTTAACCTGCTAAAGCAGCGCACTATCCAATCGCTGAAAGTGCAGCGGCAGAAAAACAACTACCTGGCTACCCACAGCTTTACGCAGCAAGTATACGGCAGTACCCATCCTTACACATTTGGTTTTGATGAAGGAGTACTGGAGGCAGTTACCAAGGAGGAGGTGGAACAGTACTACAGGAACAGGTTCATCACCCAGGAACTGGAAGTATTTGCCTGTGGCGCTGTTGATGAGCCACTACAGAAACAGTTGGAGCACGAAATAGCTGCGCTGCAGTTAGAGCCTTCTGCTGCTTCAGCAACTACTCCTAAAACAGGTATAACTGCTGAAGACAAGTATAAACTTGTACCTGTTGCTGATAGCCTGCAGTCATCCATACGCATCGGTAGGCGCTTCCCCAGAATAGACCATCCTGATTACCAAAAGCTCCTTGTTTTGAACGAAGTGCTCGGCGGGTACTTTGGCTCCAGGCTGATGCGCAACATCCGGGAAGACAAAGGCTATACGTATGGCATACATTCGGTCATATCACCAAAGGAGCAGGACAGTGTTTTCTACATTGGTACAGATGTTAACTATGCTGTGACAGACAACACGATAGAAGAGGTCCTAAAGGAGATAAAGCTCCTTCAACAGGAAGAGATACCAGTAGACGAACTGGAAACGGTTAAGAACTACATGCTTGGCAAGTTCCTCAACGATATTTCCACCATCTTTGACCAGTGCGACAGATATAAGCGCATCACCCTGCACAAGCTCTCCCCTGAGCACTATAATAAATATGTAACTACTATACGAACAGTCACCGCACCAGAATTATTAGAACTGGCCAATCAATATTATAAAGAAGAAGAACTACATACAGCTGTTGCTGGAAGAAAGGATTAAAAGAAAGCTATAGTCTTATTTCACTGGGAGCCCCGATCGCTAAGGTTGGGGCTTTTTCAGTGGCTTGGCTTTGGAGGAGGTGGTGGGGGGGAGGAAAAAGAAAAAAGGGGCAGCGGGATTTCTCCTGCTGCCCCTTTGTTGGGGTTGGCGGCCACCTACTCTCCCGGGGGTGAACCCAGTACCATCGGCGCTCCCGGGCTTAACTGCTCTGTTCGGAATGGGAAGAGGTGCTCACCGGGGCCATAGCCACCATTATCGTCGGCACGGCTGTTATGCGTGCGCAATGCTTTGTAGACATGATATGTGGGGGAGAGATGAAAAAAAAAGGTGAGAGCGGCGGGCCGGTAAAGCCGGGGCCTGTAGAACGCGCCCGGGCAATTAGTACCGCTCGGCTTTGCTATTTCTAGCTTTACACCTGCGGCCTATCAACGTCGTCGTCTTCGACGGCCCTTCCAGGGAGATCTCATCTTGGGGCGGGTTTCGCACTTAGATGCTTTCAGCGCTTATCCCGTCCGAGCGTAGCTACCCTGCGCTGCGGCTGGCGCCACAACAGGTCCACCAGAGGCTCGTCCAACCCGGTCCTCTCGTACTAAGGTCAGGACCCCTCAAATCTCCTACGCCCACAACAGATAGGGACCGAACTGTCTCACGACGTTCTGAACCCAGCTCGCGTGCCACTTTAATCGGCGAACAGCCGAACCCTTGGGACCTTCTCCAGCCCCAGGACGTGACGAGCCGACATCGAGGTGCCAAACCTCCCCGTCGATATGAGCTCTTGGGGGAGATCAGCCTGTTATCCCCAGAGTACCTTTTATCCTTTGAGCGATGGCCCTTCCATACGGAACCACCGGATCACTATATCCGCCTTTCGGCCCTGCTCGGCTTGTAGGCCTCACAGTCAAGCTCCCTTGTGCTATTGCGCTCTGCGCACGGTTACCAAGCGTGCTGAGGGAACCTTTGAAAGCCTCCGTTACTGTTTTGGAGGCGACCACCCCAGTCAAACTACCCACCAAGCACTGTCCCCCTCTTTGAGAGGTTAGGCGCCAAGCAACTCAAGGGTTGTATTTCAAGGACGGCTCCACGATGCCTGGCGACACCGCTTCACAGCCTCCAACCTATCCTACACATGAGTTACCCAGCGTCAATGCTAAGCTATAGTAAAGGTTCATGGGGTCTTTCCGTCCCGTTGCGGGTACTCGGCATCTTCACCGAGACTACAATTTCACCGAGCTCACGGCTGAGACAGCGCCCAGATCGTTACACCATTCGTGCAGGTCGGAACTTACCCGACAAGGAATTTCGCTACCTTAGGACCGTTATAGTTACGGCCGCCGTTTACCGGGGCTTCGATTCAATGCTTCGCCTTGCGGCTAACATCCCCTCTTAACCTTCCGGCACCGGGCAGGTGTCAGGCCTTATACTTCATCTCTCGATTTCGCAAAGCCATGTGTTTTTGTTAAACAGTCGCCTGGGCCTTTTCACTGCGGCTTCTCTGGTTGCCCAGAGGAAGCACCCCTTCTCCCGAAGTTACAGGGTCATTTTGCCGAGTTCCTTGGCCGTGATTCACTCGAGCACCTTAGGATTCTCTCCTCGACCACCTGTGTCGGTTTGCGGTACGGGCAGCCATGCAGTCAAACACTTAGCGGGTTTTCTTGGGAGCCTGGTTAGGGACACTCGCCGCCCCCGAAGGGTTGGCGTACTTTCCACTTTCAGCTAGCCTGGCGTACTTCACAACCAAGCCACTACCTACGGTGTTAAGCGCACTATTCCGTCAGTGCGCGGTCCTTTCACTTCTCCGTCACCGCATCGCTATGCATGGCCGGTGCTGGAATATTAACCAGCTGTCCATCGACCTGCGCTTTCGCCTCGGCCTTAGGACCCGACTAACCCTGATCCGATTAGCGTTGATCAGGAAACCTTGGTCTTTCGGTGTGCGGGTTTCTCGCCCGCATTATCGTTACTTATGCCTACATTTGCTTTTCCGAACGCTCCAACGCGCCTCGCCGGCACGCCTTCACCGCCTTCGGAATGCTCCCCTACCAGTGTAGTAAACTACAATCCGCAGCTTCGGTATTAGACTTGATGCCCGATTATTATCGATGCCCTCTCGCTCGACCAGTGAGCTGTTACGCACTCTTTAAAGGAATGGCTGCTT